>NZ_AKJX01000205.1 GCF_000276605.1 Acidovorax sp. CF316
GGGTCGCCTTTCTTTTGGGTACTTTTCTTTGGCGAAGCAAAGAACAAGTACCTCGGCCGCCGGGCCGAGACCCGGTCTCCGCCCTCGACTAAGGCATGCCGCTCACAACAGATCGCACATGCATGCAGGGAAATTACTGCTCTGCAATCACATCCACAAAAACCAGCGGCTCAGTGCCCGTGTTCGTGAGCCCATGTGATTCGTTCTTGCGCACGATGGTCACATCCCCGGCCTTCACCGGCACATCCTTGCCATCCTTGTCCTTGAAGGTGCCACGGCCCGAAATGATGATGTAGGTGTCCTCGTTCGTCGTGTGCTTGTGGTAGCCGATGGAGTCGCCGGGCTTGAGGGTCAGCCAGCTGATTTCCTTGATCGCCTGGTCCTTCAGGGCCTTGTCGCGCGTGAATGCGTATTCACCGATCAGGGTGCCCTTGCCGCCGCCCGCGGCTTCCTTGTTGACCTTGATGAGTTCTTCCTTGGTGAACACGTCGGCCAGGGCGGGCGTGGCAGCGAAGGACAGGGCCATGGCTGCGCACGCAGCCCATGCAGAGATTGCTTTTGTCGTCATATGTCTCCAGTGTTGTTGTCTGTCGCGGCAGCGCAGGGCGCACTGCCGGTGGAGATATTAGAGCGTGCCGGGCTGCGCGTGCTTGGGCCGTCAGGAATCTGAAGGCCCCGTCATCCCGCCAGCTTGGGCAAGGCGGATGCCAGCATCGCCACGCCCGACAGCGTGAGCATGCCCAGCACGATCTGGCGAAAGCGCGCCTCGCTGATGCCGTGGTACAGCCGCGCGCCCAGCAGCACGGGCACCAGCATGGCCGGCAGCGCCACCGCCAGGTAGGGCAGCATGGGCGCCGTGACCATGCCCGTGGCCAGGTAGGCCACCATGGTCACGAGCAGCATGGACAGGTTGAAGTTCTGGATCACCGCACGCTGGGCGTCCTTGTCCCAGCCGCGCAGGGTGCACCACAGCGTGGGCAGCACGCCGGTGAAGCCGCCGATGCCGCCCATCACCCCACCTGCCATGCCCACCACCGCATCGGCGAGCCGGCCGCCGCGCGCGATGCGCGGCAGCTGTTGGGCCAGCAGCATGGCCGGGCACCACAGCACCAGCAGCACGCCCAGCACGATCTTGAAGGCGTCCATGTCCAGCCGCGGCAGCAATGCCACGCCGATGGGGATGCCGGCGAGCCCGCCCAGCACGAAGGGCAGCAGGCGCAGCCTGTCGAAGCCCCGGCGCACCGAGAACGCCGCCAGCACCTGGCCCGTGAGCGAGCCCGCGACCACCAGCACCGCCGCCAGGCGCGGCTCCAGCGTCCAGGCCCAGAGCGACATGGCCGTCAGGCCAAAGCCGAAGCCCGACAAGCCCTGCACGAAGCCTGCCGCCGCCGCACCCAGCGCCACGATCACGAACACCGACGAATCCATTGCCTGCCCCCGCTACTGCTGTTGTTGCCTGGTGCCCGTACCGTACGGCAGCCACATGCATCCACGGATTGTGGTCGCTCCATATAAGCAAACCATCAGCAATTACTATTCACCCATGCGATTTTCCGCATACCCATTCCAGACCGCCATGCCACCCCACGACACCGACGCCACCCAGGCCCTGCAGGCCCGGCTGGCCTCTCGCCTGAAGATGCGGCACCTGGTGCTGCTGCAGCAGATCGAAACGCACGGCACCCTCACCCGCGTGGCGCACCACATGGCCACCAGCCAGCCGGCCATCACCCATGCGCTGGCCGAACTCGAGGCACTCTTCGGTGCGCCGCTGTTCGAGCGCCTGCCGCGCGGCATGGTGCCCACCGCGCTCGGCACCCTGGCACTGGCCCGAGCACGCACCATGCTGCAGGACCTCACCCACTGGGCGCTGGACATCGAGGCCACCAGCGCCGGCCGCGCCGCCCACCTGCAGATCGGCGTGATCCCCTTCGTGCCGGGCCGCCTGCTGGCCGCCGCCATCGGACAGACCCGGCCGCGCGGGCTGCGCGCCACCGTCAGCATCCACGAGGGCACCAGCGACCACCTGCTGCAGCGCCTGCGCGCGCACGAACTCGACTGCGTGATAGGCCGCGCCTCGGCCGTGCTCGACATGGACGGACTGGTGCACGAGGTGCTCTACCACCAGGAACCCCGCCTCATCGCCCACCGCCGACTGGCAGCACGACTGGCGCGGCGCCCGCTGTCCTGGCCCGAGCTCGCCGAACTCGACTGGGTGCTGGGCGCGCGCCAGACCCCCATGCGCGAGCAGATCACCGACTTCTTTCTGCGTGCCGGCGTGGCGCCACCGCAGGCCTATGTGGAGAGCCTGTCGTCCAAGATCATCGGCGAGCTGATCGCCGCCAGCGAACGCGCCGTCTCCATCGTGCCGGCCGACATCGCGCAGGAGCTGGTGCGCATTGCCGGCGTGGCCATCGTGCCGCACCGCTTTGGCTGGACGCTGCCGCCCATCACCCTGTTCCAGCGCTCCGAAGGGGCGCAGTACGCGGAGGTGGCGCTGCTGGCGCAGGCCCTGCGCGATGCGGCCACGGGGTTTGCGGCAGAGCAGGCCTGAGTTCCGCTGCGCAGGGAACCTTTGGCGCGGGGCGCCACTCCATAGAGCCCAGGAACCGGGGACACCAGCCATGCAACGAAGAACGCTTGTCATCGCCGCCGCCAGCCTGGCGGCTGGCTGCACTGCGCGAGCGCCGCTGGCCGAGTCCGCTGGCAGCACCGCCGACCCGGCCTCGGATGCGCCGGAGCCAGGCCGCACCACCAGGGCCCTGGCCGACGCACCGGCCTCGTATGCCGAAGCCTTGCAGCGCTGGAAGGGTGCGGCCGAGGTGAACACCTGGATAGGTGCGCGCTTCGAGTACGACCTGCAGCGCGCCATGCAGTTGTCCGAGACCCAGCGCAGCCGCAGCGCTCGCATGCCCATCCACGAACCGGCGGCCTTCTTTGCCAACCCCCGTGGCGTGTGCGTGGACCTGTCCCGCTTTGCCGTGGAGACATTGCGCGCCGTGGACCCGGCCTCGCGCCCCGGCTACGTGATGATCGAATTCAACCCTATCGCCATCCGCGGCAACACCCTGCGCCGCCACTGGGTGGCCTCGTTCCAGCGGGATGGCCAGACCTGGTTCTTTGCCGACTCCAAGCGGCCGGGCCATATCGCCGGCCCGTATGCAGACACGCAGGCCTTCATGGCCGAGTACGCCCAGTACCGCGGGCGCGAGATCGTGGCGTTCAAGGAGATGGACGGGCACGAGCGCAAGCTGCGCTCGGCATCCTCCGCGAAGGATCGCGATACCGATTCTCCGCAATAGCGGGCCGGGCGCCAGGCAGTGTCCGGCGCGTGCCCACTCAGAACGCCGCCGTCAGCGGATTGGGCCCGATGCGCCCCTCCGCCTGGTCCAGTTTCGCGACGGCCGCCATGTCCTGCGCGTCCAGCGCGAAGTCGAACACACCCGCGTTCTCGGCGATGCGGCCCGGGTTCACCGACTTCGGGATCACCACATGGCCCATGTCGATGTGCCAGCGCACGACCACCTGGGCGGCGGTCTTGCCGTACTTCCTGGCGATGGCCTGGATGGCCACATCCTCCAGCAGTTGGCCCTGGCCCAGCGGGCTCCAGGCCTGGGTGGCGATGCCGTGGGCGGCGTGGTAGTCGCGCAGCCGGTGCTGCTGGAACCGCGGGTGCAGCTCGATCTGGTTGAGCACGGGCTTGGCGCCCGTCTCCTGCACGATGCGGTCCAGGTGCTCGGGCTCGAAGTTCGAGACACCGATGGAGCGCACACGCCCTTCGTCGCGCAGGCGGATGAAAGCGCGCCAGGTGTCCACATACAGTTCGCGCGAGGGGCAGGGCCAGTGGATCAAATACAGGTCGAGCACATCGAGGCCCAGCAGCTGCATGCTGGCGTCGAAGGCGCGCAGAGTGCTGTCGAAGCCCTGTTCGGCATTCCACAGCTTGGTGGTGATGAACACCTGATCCCGCGCCACGCCGCTGGCGCGCAATCCTTCGCCCACCCCGGCCTCGTTGCCGTAGATGGCTGCCGTGTCGATGTGCCGGTAGCCCGAGGCCAGCGCGGCCTTCACGGCCTGCGCGGTGGCATCGGCCGGCGTGCGCCAGACACCCAGGCCGAGCTGGGGGATGGAGCGGCCGTCGTTGAGGGGCAGGGAAGGAGGCGGCTGGGTCATTGCGGGGTTCCTGGCGTCTGGCGGTTGGGAGATTCGATCCGCTGCATGCGGCTTTGCAAAGCATCTTCGCACGCCTGCCAATTGGCTGCACAACCGCGTCCCATGGCGCCAGCCGAAGGGACTGCGTTGTCCAGGCGGTCCTTTGCCATCAACCCGATTGGCTGCCAAATAAAATATTTCCGCCGCGCCTACCAAAATGCATCCATATGCAACCGCCCCAAAACAGGGAGAACCTAGGGGGCAAGCCACGCGCCGATAGACATGGACCCACAACGGACCCTTGGCAGATACGTCTGCATACGTTCTGCAATTAATTAACGCAAATTAACTGAGGCGCCCACGCAACTGCGGTAGACGGCGCGATGGCCTGCATGCCTATGATTTGCCCACAACAAACGCACACGGATGCGGGGTGGGAACAGCATGCAGCACACGATGAAAAAGGGCGCGCACCGCGGTGCGCGCTGGGGCGCCTTGAGCGCATTGGCCCTGGGCCTGGTCGCCTGCGGCGGCGGCAGCAGTTCGGACAGCGGCGGCAGCGGCCAGGGGGCTTCGCAGTCCTCGTCCGAAGTGGTGTACGTCCAGCACAAGTCCGCCTACGAGGTGGCTGCAGCGGCGCCCACCCAGCCGGGCGTGGCGATCAAGCCGGTGAAGGCCACCTCCTCTGCCGTGGAGAATCCCGGCATGTCGGCCAGCGCCGCCATCGACGGCAACCCGAACAGCCGCTGGGGCAGCACCTTCGTGGACGATGCCTGGATCCAGTTCGACTTTGGCGCCAAGGTCGATGTGGGCTACATGAAGCTGGTCTGGGAGCGCTCCTACGGCAAGGAGTACGCGCTGCAGGTCTCGCAGGACGGTGAGAGCTGGACGCAGATCCGCTACGTCACCAACGGCAAGGGCGGCACCGAGGAGTTCCTGAACCTGGGCATGAGCGCACGCTACATCCGCCTGCAGGGCGTGGCGCGGGCCGGTGGCTACGGCTACTCGCTGTTCGAGGTGGAGTTCAAGACACCGGGCACCGACAACACCCAGGGCGTAGGCACTACCTCGGCCTGGCGCTACCCGGCCAATGGCCAGGGCCTGGCGCCCCTGCCAGCCGCACCCGAGGCCGCCGAGCTGACCCAGTTCCGCCTGGCCGATGGCACACTGGTGACGCGCTTCGGCGCACGTGCCCTGGGGCGCCATGGCCGCGAGCGCGGCGAAGAGTGGAACGAGATCGGCTTCGGACCCAACGACACGGTGGACCCGGTCACGGGCGCCCCGGTGGACAAGGGCCCCGGCGCACACCTGACCTTCGTGACGCAGTATTTCCAGAACCGCACCTGGGGCATGGAGATCATCGACAACAGCCGCGTGGCGGGTGTCACCAAGCCCACGCTGGTGGTCAACCGCTACACCACGGTGGACTTCCTGGCGGGCGACACGGCGTTCTTCCGCGCCTTCGACCGGCCCGGTGTCACCGGCTACGGCTGGATGAACCCGGGCGAACTGGTGGACCGCAACGCCAAGGTCTGCACGCCCACGCCCTACCCGGCCAATGGCCGCCTGGCCAGCCCCGACGGCATCAATGGCCCCTGCACCCTGCGCATCAAGGACTACCCGGGCCACGGCGGACTGGGCGCCGACGGCCTGCCCAACGGCACCAACGTGCCTTCGCGCGCGCTGGTGGCCGGCGATGCGATCGAAGTCTCTCCTGCCATGTTCAGCACCCGCGAATCCATGGCCGGGAAGGGCGACAACGGCGGCATCCGCTACTACTCGGCCGAATGGCTGTACGTGGTGGGCACGGGCCTGGTGCCCTGGTATGGCGTGCAGCCACGGCTGAACTCGGCGCCGCTGCCGGCGATCACGCTCTCGGGCGGCACGGGCTCGGTCTCGTACAACTACTCGGACAACGGCGCCTCGATGTTCCAGCAGCCCTTCAACAACGTGGGCATGCAGAACATGCAGCGCTTCGTCGAGGGGCGCCGGCTGATCCACACCAGCTTCGACACCGGGGCCCACAGCGAGCCGGGCAACGACCCCTACCTGCCCGCCGCCAAGCTGCAGGGCACGCACTTCAACCAGTCGGCCTGCGTGGCCTGCCACATCAACAACGGCCGCAGCCCTGCGCCCATGCAGGTCAACCAGCGCCTGGACAGCATGTCGCTGCAGACTGCCAGCCTGGGCGAGGGCGGCCAGCAGCAGCCGCACCCGCGCTACGGCAGCGTGCTGCAGATGAACGCCCGCGCCGCCACCGGCGAGGCGCAGGACTGGGGCAACAGCGTGCGCGTGGCGAAGTTCGAAACGCGCAACGTGCGCCTGGCCGATGGCACCGTGGTGGAGCTGCGCAAGCCCGTGCTCGGCTTCGACGGCCCCGTGCCAGCCGTGCACTCGCTGCGCGCCGCACCGCCCATGATCGGCATGGGCCTGCTGGAAGCCGTACCCGAAGCCGACATCCTGGCCCGTGCACGCGCCACCCCGGATGCCGATGGCGTCAAGGGCGTGCCCAACTACGTCTACGACCCCGAGAGCGGCGTGGTGCGCCTGGGCCGCTTCGGCTGGAAGGCGTCCAAGGCCACGCTGCGCCAGCAGGCCTCCACGGCGCTGCTGCAGGACATGTCGGTGACCTCCACCGTCTACCCCTCGCGCGACTGCAACTACGGCCCCAGCGCCTGCGCATCGGGCGTGCGCAAGCCCGGCATCACCGAGGCCGACCTGGCCTCCATCTCCAACTACCTGGCCCTGGTGGCCGTGCCGGCCCAGCGCAGCCAGGCCAGCGGATTCCCCAAGGGCGTGGCGCCGCTGGACGAGCACCGCGTGAACCCGCAGCAGGTGGCCCTGGGCAGCAAGCTGTTCGACAGCCTGCGCTGCGTGGCCTGCCACACGGCCGAGATGAAGACCGGCTCGGGCCACCTGTTCGCCGAGCTGCGCGACCAGACCATCAAGCCCTACTCCGACCTGCTGCTGCACGACATGGGCGCCGAGCTGGCCGACAACTTCGCCCAGGGCCAGGCCACCGGCGCGCTGTGGCGCACCGCGCCGCTGTGGGGCATCGGCTATACCGACAAGGTGATGGGTGCGGGCCAGGCTGCCAAGGTGGGCTACCTGCACGACGGCCGCGCCCGCTCGCTGACCGAAGCGGTGCTGTGGCACGGTGGCGAGGCCGACGCGGCACGCCGCCGCTTCGAGGCCCTGCCCACGGCCGACCGCGAAGCGCTGCTGGCCTTCCTGCGCTCGCTGTGATCTGATCCTGAAGGCCGCTGCGGGCGAATCGCCTGCAGCGGCCTTTTTTCGTTTCAATAGAGGGTTGTGCGTTGCCGCTCGGGCAGTGCCTGGTCGTAGGCTGCGCCGTCGAAACTCTGGCTGATGGCCGAGAGGATCGCGCCCGGCGTGGGCACGGGCCGCGGCGCGGCGGGGTCCACCGCCTCCCACAGGCGCGAGCGCAGGATGGCGCGGCCACACTGGAAATACACCGACTCCACCGCGATGCGGATCACGCATTTGGGCGCCTGGCCGCTGACCACGAAGCGCTCCATCAGATCCGGCGCCGTGGTGATGCTGGCGCGGCCATTCACCCGCAGCGTCTCGCCCACGCCGGGGATCAGGAACAGCAGCGCCACGCGCGGGTCGGCCACGATGTTGCGCAGGCTGTCCACGCGGTTGTTGCCGCGCCGTTCGGGCAGCAGCAGGGTGTGCTCGTCCAGCACCTGCACGAAGCCCGGCGCATCGCCGCGCGGCGAGGCATCGAGCCCGCCCGGGCCCGAGGTGGCCAGCACGGCGAAGGGCGAGGCCTCGATCATGGCGCGGTACGACGGGTGCACGAAAGGCACCTCCTTGGACAGCGATGCTTCGCCGGGCGTGCCGAACAAGGCTTCGAGCTGGGCAATGCTCTCGATCGAATGGGCGGTATCGGCGACGGTAGCGGTCATGGCAGGTTCCAGGGGTTGATGGCGAAGATCGGGCAGAACATGGCCGCCATGGTGCAGTGCGGCACCGCCGGCGACAAACGAGTTTACGGCCCGCCATGCGTGAGAAAATCGCACGTATGACACCCCGCCTGCCCCCGCTGAATGCCGTGCGCGCCTTTGCGGCGGCGGCGCGCCACCAGAGCTTCACGCTGGCGGCGGCCGAGCTGTTCGTGACGCATGGCGCCATCAGCCGGCAGGTCAAGGCGCTGGAGGAGTTCCTGGGCGTGGCGTTGTTCGAGCGGCGCGTGCGGCAGGTGTCGCTCACGCCCGAGGGACAGCGCTTCTTTGCCGAGGTGGCCCCGGCGCTTGCGCAGATCGGCGCTGCCGCGCAGTCGCTGATGCAGGACGCGCCCGCCCGCACGGTCACCATCAACGTGCGCCCCTCGTTCGCGGTGCGCTGGGTGATTCCGCGCCTTCCGGCCTTTGTGGCGCAGTTCCCCGGCATCGCACCCCAGGTGGTCACCAGTACCGTCCCGCCGGACCAGGCCAGCGAGCATTTCGACGTGGCGATCCGCCGGGGCCGCACCACGGGCTGGCCGACCTCCATCGCCGTGCAGCCCTTCCTGCAGGACGAGGCGCTGATCGTGGGGACCCCGGCCCTGTTCGCCAGCGCAGCCGTGGCCGAACCCCGCGGCTTGGCCGCCCACGTGCTGCTGTGGTCGCGCTCGCGCCCCGACGACTGGGACCACTGGAAGCGCCAGGTGGGAACGCCCCGCCTGCGGCCCGCAGGCCAGTTGCAGTTCGACCACCTGCACTTCGTGCTGCAGGCGGCCATCGATGGCCTGGGCTTTGCGCTGGCCCCGGCTTCGCTGGTATCCCACGACCTGGCCGCCGGCCGCCTGGTCTGCCCCCTGCCCGCGCTGCGCCTGCCGCTCACGCGCCACTACTACGGCCTGGCACCTGACGCGGCGCCCGAGGCGCAGTGCTTTGCACAGTGGCTGCAGGCGCAGTTGCCGCCCCTGGACTGAACGACTGGGCAGCCAGCGCAGGTCAGTCCTGCGCCATCAGGTGGCGAAAAAAGCCGTTGCATTCACGTTCGCGCTCGATGTCGGCCAGCACCTCGGCATCGCCCGCCGCCTGCGCCGCAGCGACAGCGGCTTTCAGGGTGGGCAGCAGCGACCGGGCCGCGGCCACGATGGCGTTCGCATCCACGGTGTTGGCATAGGAATGTGCTGCTGCGTAGGTGCCCTCGAAGCGCTTCCAGTGGGCGAGAGGATGCAGGTAGGGATGCGCGCGGTAGGCCAGGTAGAAATCGCCCTGGTTGGGTGAGTTGCGGGCATAGGACCTCGATGCCGTGCCCTCCACGAGGTGGTGGTTCAGGTAGCGTGTGAAGACCTGCCGCAGCGGGTGGTCGCGCGCCGGGTCCTGCGCATCGGCCAGCGGTGCGAACGAAGTGCCAAGCGCCAGCCGGCGCAAGAATCCGCCCAGCGCCCGGGTGCCGTGCTGCCCGTCGATGGGCGGCAGTTCCAGGATGGAATCCAGCAGTTGCGGCGACACCTGAGGTGTGGAGGTCTGCCGTGCCTGCTCGGCCATGGCCTGGAATTCGGGGTGCTGGTGCAGCGCCGACAGATCGGGGTCTTGCCAGAGCTTGTCGAGGTGCGGATAGCGATAGACCATGGCCCGGCGCACCTCCTCCAGTGCCTCGTCCACGCGGCCCAGGGCGGCGTAGCTGCAGGCGGTGTGGTGAAAGAGGTGGGGATTGAACCAGGCGGTTGCCTCTATGCGCGGATAAAAAGCAATCACCTCGGCCGGCCGGCCCAGCTGGAACAGCGCATAAAAGTAGTTGTTGACATCGCGGTACAGCGAGCCGTCGGCATCCAGGCGATCGCGCGCGTACTCCGCATCGAAGTGCTCGCTGGCCCAACGCGCAAAAAGGTCTGCATAGGCGCCAATAGCGGCCCGGTCCTCCGGGCTTGCCGGGTGGGGCATCGAAGGGCGGCCTTGCCCGGGCTGATTGCGGTCATGGTAGGCCTGCCCCCTCTGCGCCAGCAGTACCTGCGCAGCCGCCAGGTCCGCCACGGGCGTGAGCCGCAAGCCGTCGAATCGACCGCTTGGCAGACACTCCCGATCCAGCAGGTAGCGCCCGCTGGCATCACCGACCACATAGGCGTTGACGAATGCGATGCCTGTGCCCTCTACCGGCAGGTCGTGCTCCAGCCGGAAGCTCGCGGCATCGAGCGGCAGGCGGTCCGCGCCCAGGTACACGGCATGCTCGCCCACGAGCAGCTTGAGGTCATGGAAGTAGCCCGCCGGCTCGACCCGGCAGGTGCCGATGTCGGCACGCGGCACCACCTTGCCGCGAAAGTAGAAATGGTGCGCGTCCTCGGCCAGGAAATCGCCCCGCAGCTTGAAGCTGTGCGCGTCGGCCTGGGGTATGCGCCGCAGTTGCCGGGGCCATGTCGCCTCGCCATGGAAGTCGGTGGAGAACACCTGCGACTGGTCCTTGTAGAACTCCGTTTCTCCCTTCTGCAGCATCCGGAAGCTGGCGGCGTCCACCTGCAGGACCTGCCTTGCGACAACGGCGTGCCGCGCATCGGTGCCGCCCCATGCGGCAGGGCGGAAGCTCGCGGCATCGATCTCGGGCAGCGGCGTGATGTCGCCGGCCTTGTGATAAACGCACTGCCCGTTGAAGAAGTAGTCGCCGAAGAGGTGCATCGGCTGCACGAAGCTCGCCTCGTGCAAGCTGTCGACCAGGCGCTCGATGCGCTGCGCCTCGACACGCGCCAGGCTGCGCTTGGCAATGGACTTGTCCACGATGCGCCCCTTGGGCAACTGCAGCGCGAAGTGGACCTCGGTGGCACGAAAGAAGTGCTTCTTGCATTCCTTGAGGAATGCCGGCTGGTCCAGCCCCTGGACCAGCGCCAGCGGTGTTTCCGTGCAGCGCCCCTCCGCCACCTGGTAGGCGGCAACGGTGTCGTCGAACAGATTCAGCGCGTCCAGGCTGTGCAGCACGAAGCCACCCGGCCCGGTGGCATGCGCCGCCAGCTGCTGCAAGGCCTGCCATTCGCGGGATTCCTGCAGGAATGCAGCATTGCCGTGGTTGAAATAGAAAAACGCGAACAGCGCCTGCTCCAGCTTGAGGTAGCGGAACACCGGGTAGGCGTTGGAAGGCTGCATCAGCTCGTCGGCAATGCAGTCGGCCAGCAAGCCGGCGGCCTTGCTGCGCAGGAATTTCTTGAAGGCCGCTTCGGTCAGCGGGATGCGGGCGATGAGGGCAACGGGTTGGGACATGAGGACGTCAACAGCGAGGAACAGGGTCAGCCCATTGATTACAGTGCGCGCATGTCCTCACACGCCGCACTGTCTGGTGAGAACAACGCAGCGATGAGGAAAAGTGCACGAATGCACGCGATATCACTGGACGCCGGCCGCCCTCTTGCTGCTTTTGAACAGGCCCTCAAACGTCGATGGCGCTGGCAGAGCCCGCCTGCTTGCGCAGCTCGAATTTCTGGATCTTGCCGGTGCTGGTCTTGGGCAGCTCGCCAAACACCACGGCGCGCGGCACCTTGAAGCCCGCCAGGTGCTGCTTGCAGTGGGCCACGATGTCCTCGGGCGTGAGCGTGGCGCCGGCCTTGAGCTCAACGAAGGCGCAGGGTGTCTCGCCCCACTTGGGGTCGGGCCGTGCCACCACGGCGGCGGCCAGCACGGCGGGGTGGCGGTAGAGCACGTCTTCCACCTCGATGGAGGAGATGTTCTCGCCGCCCGAGATGATGATGTCCTTGCTGCGGTCCTTGATCTTGATGTAGCCGTCGGGGTACTGCACGGCCAGATCGCCGCTGTGGAACCAGCCGCCTGCGAAGGCTTCGTCCGTGGCCTTGGGGTTCTTGAGGTAGCCCTTCATCACGATGTTGCCCTTGAACATGATCTCGCCCATGGTCTCGCCGTCCTGCGGCACGGGCTGCATGGTGGCGGGGTCGAGCACGCGCACGTCGCGCTCCAGGTGGTAGCGCACGCCCTGGCGGGCGTTCAGGCGGGCACGCTCGCCGATGTCCAGTTCGTCCCAGGCCGCATGCTTGGCGCACACGGTGGCTGGGCCATAGACTTCGGTCAGGCCATACACATGGGTGAGATCGAAGCCCATCTTCTCCATGCCCTCGATCATCGAGGCCGGCGGCGCGGCACCCGCCACCATGGCCTTTATGCCGGCGGGCACGCCGGCCTTCATGGCATCGGGTGCGTTCACCAGCATGCCGTGCACGATGGGTGCGCCGCAGTAGTGCGTCACACCATGCTCGCGCATGGCGTCGAAGATGGCCTGCGCCTCCACCCGGCGCAGGCAGACGTTGACACCCGCGCGTGCCGCCACCGTCCACGGAAAGCACCAGCCGTTGCAGTGGAACATGGGCAGCGTCCACAGGTAGACCGCCCCCTTGGGCATATCCCACTCCAGCACGTTGCTGATGGCATTGGTAGCCGCGCCGCGGTGGTGGTAGACCACGCCCTTGGGGTTGCCGGTGGTGCCGCTGGTGTAGTTCAGGGCAATGGCGTCCCACTCGTCGGCCGGTAGTTCCCACGCGTGCTTGGCATCGCCTGCAGCCACGAAGGCGTCGTAGTCCGTGCCGCCCAGGTCCTGCACGGCCGGGCCGTACACGGCGTCCTGCACCGTGAGCACCAGCAGCGGCGCCTGGGACTTGCGCCATGCCAGGGCCTTGGCCAGGGTGCCGGTGAACTCCGGGTCGACGATGATGGCGCGCGCCTCGCCATGGTCGAGCATGAAGGCAATGGTCTCGGGATCGAGCCGGGTATTGATGGCATTGAGCACGGCGCCGGCCATGGGCACGCCGAAATGCGCCTCCACCATGGGCGGGGTGTTGGGCAGCAGTGCCGCCACGGTGTCGTTCTTGCCGATGCCGGCGCGGTTCAGGCTGCTGGCCAGCTGGCGGCAGCGCGCATGGGTCTGGCCCCAGGTCTGGCGCAGGCTGCCGTGCACGATGGCCAGGCGGTCGGGGTAGACCTCGGCCGTGCGCTCGATGAAGGACAGGGGCGACAGGGGCGCGAAGTTGGCGCTGTTGCGCTCCAGGTGCTGGTCGAACATAGGGGGCATGGCGGCGTTCCTTGGCAGTTGAGAACCTGTTCTAAGGGCAATCGGGCCATTAGACCAAAGGGCCATGCCGCCGCATTCAGGGCCAACCCGCGGGCCGTCCGTCCTTCCTGGCGGCTCATTCCTTGCGGTTGAGCAGCGCGTACAGCAGGATGGCGCCGAAGGTGGCTGTGCCGATGCCGCCCAGTGCGAACTGGCCGAACTTGAGCGTGAAGTCGCCCGTGCCCAGGATGAGCGTGATGGCGGCCACGATGAGGTTCTTGTTCTGCGAGAAGTCCACCTTGTTGTCCACCCAGATCTTGGCGCCGGCCACTGCGATCAGGCCGAACACCACGATCGACACCCCGCCCATCACCGGCAGCGGAATGGTCTGGATCAGCGCGCCGAACTTGGGGGAAAAGCCCAGCACCAGCGCGAACACGCCCGCCAGCAGGAACACGGCGGTGGAGTAGATCTTGGTGGCCGCCATCACGCCAATGTTCTCCGCATAGGTGGTCACGCCCGTGCCGCCCACACCGCCACTCACCATGGTGGCCACGCCATCGCCGATGAACGCGCGGCCCATGTAGCGGTCCAGGTCGCGGCCGGTCATGGCCGTCACGGCCTTGATGTGACCCAGGTTCTCGGCCACCAGAATGATGGCCACCGGGGCGATGAGCAGCATGGCGTTGCCGCTGAACACCGGTGCGGCGAAGTTGGGCATGCCCACCCACGCGGCGTTCGCCAGGACGGAGAAGTCGATCGGCTTGCCCAGGCCCATGCCGTTGGTGAGCACCGCGTAGATGATGCTGGCCACGATCAGGCCCACCAGGATCAACAGGCGCTGCACCATGCCGCGTGTGAGCACGGCCACCAGGCCCACGCTCACGAAGGTCACGAGCTGCATCCAGCTGTCGAAGTTGCTGGCTGCCATGTTCTTGATGGGGATGCCCGCCAGGTTCAGGCCGATCACGGCCACCACGGCACCGGTGACCACGGGCGGCATGAAGCGCTCGATCCAGCCCGTGCCGATGGCCTGCACCAGCACGCCAATCAGCGTGTAGAGCAGGCCGCACGCGATGATGCCGCCCAACGCCACGCCGATGTTGGCGTTGGGGCCGCTGCCCGCATGGCCCGTGGCCGCGATCACCACGCCGATGAAGGCGAAGCTCGAACCCAGGTAGCTGGGCACCTTGCCGCCGGTGACGATGAAGAAGATCAGCGTGCCCACGCCGCTCATCAGGATGGCGACGTTGGGGTCGAACCCCATCAGGATGGGCGCCAGCACCGTGGCGCCGAACATGGCGATCACGTGCTGCACGCCCATGGCCGCCGTCTGCGGCCAGGGCAGCCGCTCATCCGGCGCGATCACGCCCCCCTGCTGCAGCACGTCTGCACTCTTTTCCTGCCAGTTCATGAATCCCATGATGTATTGTTCCTTGTGATTTGAGGCGGGAATGCTAGTGGATGAATAGCGGCCCAACGCGCTGGTTCGGCAGGTTTTCGTCTTTCAGGGACAACCTGGCCCAAGGGCCGGGCAGCCGGATTCAGGGTCCAACCGCGGGCATTGCAGATGGAGGAAAATGCCCAGGTGTCCATCCCCCAGTCATTCATCCAGGAACTGCTTGCCCGCACCGACGTGGTCGAGATCGTGGGCCGCTACGTCCAGTTGAAGAAAGGCGGGGCCAATTTCATGGGGCTGTGCCCCTTCCACGGGGAAAAGTCGCCATCCTTCAGCGTCAGCCCCTCCAAGCAGTTCTACCACTGCTTCGGCTGTGGCAAGAACGGCAATGCCATCGGCTTCCTCATGGACCATGCGGGCATGGGTTTCGTCGAGGCCGTACAGGACCTGGCCCAGCAGGTGGGCCTGCAGGTGCCCGACGACGACATCTCCCCGCAGGAGAAGGAGCGTGCCGCCGCCGCCCGCCAGAAGCAGGCCACGCTGACCGACGTGCTGGAAAAAGCCGGTGACGCCTACCGCCGCCAGCTGCGCGAGTCGCAGCGCGCCATTGCCTACTTCAAGGGCCGGGGCGTCTCGGGCGCGGTGGCCAAGCGCTATGGCCTGGGCTATGCGCCCGAGGGCTGGCGCAGCCTGGCCAGCGTGTTCCCGCACTACGACGACCCGCTGCTCGAGGAAAGCGGCCTGGTCATCGTGGGCGAGGACGGGCAGGACAAGCGCTATGACCGCTTTCGCGACCGGGTGATGTTCCCCATCCGCAACGTCAAGGGCGAATGCATCGGCTTTGGCGGGCGCGTGCTGGGCGACGACAAGCCCAAGTACCTCAATTCGCCCGAAACCCCGGTGTTCCACAAGGGGCGCGAACTCTACGGCCTCTTCGAGGCGCGCACGCCCATCCGCGAGCATGGCTATGCGCTCGTGACCGAAGGCTACATGGACGTGGTGGCGCTGGCGCAGCTCGGTTTTCCGAACGCCGTGGCCACGCTGGGCACGGCGTGCACGCCCGAGCATGTGCAAAAGCTGCTGCGCTTCACCGAGGCGGTGGTGTTCAGCTTCGACGGCGACAACGCCGGCCGGCGCGCCGCGCGCAAGGCGCTCGATGGCGCCTTGCCCCACGCCACGGACACGCGCAGCATCAAGTTTTTGTTCCTGCCGGCCGAGCACGACCCGGACAGCTTCATCCGCGCCCATGGCACGGATGCCTTTGCCAGGCACGTGAGCGAGGCAGTGCCGCTGAGCCGCTTCCTGGTCGAATCGGCCAGCGACGGCTGCGACCTGACCACCGCCGAGGGCCGCGCCCACATGGCCAGCAACGCTCGCCCCTTGTGGACGGCGCTGCCCGATGGGGTGCTCAAGCGCCAGCTGCTGGGCGAACTGGCCGAGCTCACGCAGCTCAATGCACGTGACCTCTCCGAGCTGTGGAACCCCGGCGGAGCCCGCGCTCCCGCCGCAGCGCCGGCACCCCAGCAGCGGCCTTCACGCACGCAGGAAGCCGCCAACCCGTCTGCCGATGAGCCCCCCTGGGGTGGTTCCCCGCCCGACCTGGACGGCTGGCAGCCCCCCCATGGGCCCGACTACGTGGGCGGCGGGTACCAGGGCCAGAGCGATGGCGGCCATGGCGGCTACAGCGGTGGTGGAAGCGTCGGGGCCGGCAATGGCAAGCCCCCCTTCCGCAAGGGCGGCAGCAGTGAATGGGTCAACAGCGGCGGCAAGTGGAAAAAGAAGGACAAGGACTCTCCCTGGGGCCCCCAGCCGCGCTTGCCGCGCACCCCCGCCATGGGCCGGGCAGACCACGCTGCGCGCCTGCTGCTGTCCCACATGGGCTTTCTCGAAGAGCTCACCCACGACGACCACACCGCCCTGTGCGCCCTGCCGGCGCCCCATGGACCGCTGTTCACCTGGCTGGAAGCGCAGTTCCACGAGCACGGCCCGCAGGCCTGGGCGGTACTGCGCGAGAGCCTGCGCGACCACGAATGCGAGGAACTGGGCGTCAAGGTGATGACCGGCGCCCACGCCCAGACCGAGGGCGAACTGGCGGAACTCCGGCTGGAATTGCGGGATCTACTGAACCGGATGCTCATCGAAGACATCAAGGAACAACAGAAACTGCTGATCCTGCAGGCGGCCAAGGACCCCACCGCCCTGGAGCGCTACCGCGTTCTGGAACAAAAACGTGTTGTTTTATTGGGTGCAACCGTCAAGGCGGCTTGAAATCGGCCCAGATGGTATAATGTAGGGTTAGGCAAGAGCGACAGCAGCACCTCCGAGCCGGGCCACCGTGACAAACGCGCACAACCGCCCACCCATCGCAAGGACTGCACACCAAATGTTCGCCCAGACATCTTGCCCCTGAGGGATGCCCCTCGAGCTGCAAAAGCACGGCTTTTGCAGTGCCACCCGCGCCGGGATCTGTGGCGCTTGCGTTTTCTTTGTGTCCGTTTTTGATTCTGAGGTTGTTCATGCCCGCTCAAAAGTCCGCGAAGCCATCCAAGTCCGCTCCAGCACCCGCCGCCAAGGCCGTCTCCAAAACTGCGGCCAAGGCTCCCGCCAAGGCCGCAGCCTCCAAAGCCGCCGCTGCGCCCGCCCCTGCCGCCAAGAAAGTGAAACCAGTGCCTGTGAACAAGTCTGCCGAGAAGACGGAAGCCCCCGAAGAACTCAAGAAAGCCCGCGCCAAGGCTGCCGTCGAGGCAGACGGCGAAGAAGCCCCCAAGAAGCGCCCTGGCCGCCCCGCCAAGGCCGCGGGTGCCGCCACGGCCGAGGCCAAGGTGCCCGCCAAGCGTGGCCGCAAGCCCAAGGCAGCTGCCGGCGGCGCAAGCGCCGAAGAGAGCGGTGACGACGCCGACCTGTCGGACATCGAAGCCGACCTGGAAGGTGAAGTCGAGACCGAAGCCGAGGCCGCGCCCACGGCCGAGAAGGTCAAGCCCCTGCGCATGAAGATCAGCAAGGCCAAGGAACGGGCCTTGATGAAGGAATTCGGCCTGGACGAGACCGTCCTGTCCGAGGAAGACCTGGCCAAGCGCCGCTCGCGCCTGAAGACCCTGATCAAGCTGGGCAAGACGCGCGGCTACCTCACGCACGTCGAAATCTCCGACCACTTGCCCGACAAGCTGGTCGATGCCGAAACGCTCGAAGCCGTCATCACCACGCTGAACGACCTGGGCGTGGCCGTGTACGAGCAGACGCCCGATGCCGAGGCGCTGATCATCACCGACAACGCCCCCACGGGCGCCAGTGAAGAAGAAGCCGAAGAAGCCGCCGAAGCCGCCCTGTCCACCGTGGACAGCGAATTCGGCCGCACCACCGACCCCGTGCGCATGTACATGCGCGAAATGGGCACGGTGGAGCTGCTCACCCGCGAAGGTGAAATCGAAATCGCCAAGCGCATCGAAGGCGGCCTGATGGCCATGATGGAGGCGATCAGCGCATCGCCCGCCACCATCGCCGAGATCCTCAACATGGGTGAGGAGATCCGCGAGGGCAAGGTCGTCATCTCCACCATCGTGGACGGCTTCTCCAACCCCAACGAGGCCGACGACTACGTGGCCGAGGAAGACTTCGACGAATTCGACGAAGCCGACGACGACGACGGCAAGGGCGGCTCCAAGGCTCTGACCAAGAAGCTCGAAGAACTCAAGAAGCAGGCCCTCGAGCGCTTCGACAAACTCCGGGACCTGTTCGAGAAGGTCCACAAGATCTACGACAAGGAAGGCTACGGCACGCCTGCCTACGTGAAGGCCCAGCACGCCCTGTCGGAAGAGCTGATGACCATCCGCTTCACCGCCAAGACCATTGAGAAGCTGTGCGACATGGTGCGCGGCCAGGTGGACGACGTGCGCAAGAAGGAGCGCGAGCTGCGCCGCATCATCGTGGACAAGTGCGGCATGCCGCAGGAAACCTTCATCAAGGACTTCCCGCCCAACCTGCTGAACCTGCAGTGGGTGGAAAAGCAGGCCGCCGCCGGCAAGCCCTGGAGCACGGTGATGGCGCGCAACATCCCGCCCGTGCAGGAACTGCAGCAAAGGCTGATGGACCTGCAGGCCCGCGTGGTGGTGCCGCTGACCGAGCTCAAGGACATCAACAAGCGCATGAACGAGGGCGAGGCCACCTCGCGCGACGCGAAGAAGGAAATGATCGAGGCCAACCTGCGCCTCGTGATCTCCATCGCCAAGAAGTACACGAACCGCGGCCTGCAGTTCCTGGACCTGATCCAGGAAGGCAACATCGGCCTGATGAAGGCCGTGGACAAGTTCGAATACCGCCGCGGCTACAAGTTCTCGACCTACGCCACGTGGTGGATCCGCCAGGCCATCACGCGCTCGATCGCCGACCAGGCGCGCACCATCCGTATCCCGGTGCACATGATCGAGACCATCAACAAGATGAACCGCATCAGCCGCCAGCATCTGCAGGAGTTCGGCTTCGAGCCCGATGCGTCCATCCTGGCTGCGAAGATGGAGATCCCGGAAGAGAAGATCCGCAAGATCATGAAGATCGCCAAGGAGCCGATCTCGATGGAAACCCCCATCGGCGACGACGACGACAGCCACCTGGGCGACTTCATCGAGGACGGTGCCAACACCGCCCCCATCGACGCCGCCATGCAGGCCGGCCTGCGCGACGTGGTCAAGGACATCCTGGACGGCCTCACGCCGCGCGAAGCCAAGGTGCTGCGCATGCGCTTCGGTATCGAGATGTCCACCGACCATACGCTGGAAGAAGTGGGCAAGCAGTTCGACGTGACGCGCGAACGCATTCGCCAGATCGAAGCCAAGGCGCTGCGCAAGTTGAAGCACCCCAGCCGCTCGGACAAGCTGCGCAGCTTCATAGACTCGCTGTAAGCAACAGCTCTGGCGAACGTCCCCTGGCGGGGACCTTCTCCACCTCCGACGCCCTGCCCCGCACCCGCGGCGCAGGGCGTTTTCCATGGTGGCGTGGCGGCCACAGATGTCACCCGCTTCGGCGTATACCCTGATACCCTGGACAGCCAAATGACAGTTTCAGCGCCCACCATGGCGACTGGATACATCCGCTTACCGAGGGAATGCCATGACCGCCACCACCCCAGAGAACACGCAGCGCCGCAAGGTGCTGGCCCGTGCCGCCGCGTTTGCCGCCCTGGCAACCCCCTTGGGCAGCACCGTGCTGGCCCAGGCCCGCCCACCGGCCAAGGTCGCCAAGCTGGCCGGCAACCTGCGCATCGTGATCCCCGCCAACGCGGGCGGCGGCTGGGACCAGACCGGCCGTGCGCTGGGTGCCGCCCTGGTGGGGGCCGGTGCCGTGGACCAGGTGGAGTACGAGAACGTGGGCGGCAAGGGCGGCACCATCGGCCTGGCCCGCTACGCCGAAAAATACGCCAACGACCCGAACACCCTGCTCATGGGCGGCATGGTGATGGTGGGCGCCGTGGCGCTGCAAAAGCCTGCCGTGGACCTGACGCAGATCCAGCCCATTGCGCGCCTGACCAGCGACTACCTGGTGGCCGCCGTGCCGGCGTCGTCCCCCATCCGCAGCGCCAAGGACCTGGTGGCCGCCATGAAGGCCGACCTGCCCGCCCTGCCCGTGGCCGGCGGCTCCGCGGGCGGCGTGGACCACATCTATGCGGGCGTGCTGGCCCGCGCCGCCAAGGCCAGCCCCGAAGCACTGGTCTACCGCCCCTTTGCGGGCGGCAACGAGGTGGTGGATGCCCTGGTCACCGGCAAGGCCGCCCTGGGCCTGTCGGGCTACAGCGAGTTCAGCGAGGCCATCGCGGCCGGCAAGCTGCGCGCCATCGGCGTGTCGGCCCGGCGCAGCGTGTTCGGCCTGCCGGCCTTCCGCGAGCAGGGCATCGATGCCGTCATGGCCAACTGGCGTGGCGTGTTCACGGGCAAGGGCGTTTCTGCCGCACGCCTGGCCGAGATGGTGACCGCAGTGGAAGCGGCCACCGTGCATGAATCCTGGGTGCGCACCCTGAAGGCCAACAAATGGGACGCCTCCTGGCTCACCGGCAAGGACCTGACCGAATTCATGGAACTGGACCTGACCACCGCGCGCGTGATGGTCTACCTGCTCAAACTGAAGGCCTAGGCTCAAGGATTTCCTGATGAACATGTCCCGCTACTCCATCGGCACCCGCATGGCGGGCGCGCTGGGCCTGGTGCTGGCGCTGATGATCGGCGCGGCACTCTTCGGGATTGCCGCGCTGTACGGCACGCTCGGTACCTATGACGCCACCGTGCTGCAGCGCGTGGCGCAGGAGCGCGCGGTCTCGCGCATGGAGAGCGAGTTCAAGACCCAGGTGATGGAGTGGAAGAACACGCTCCTGCGCGGCGAGGACTCGCGCAAGCGCGAGCTGCACTGGAACGCCTTCCAGGCCAGCGAAAAGCGCGTGGCCGATGCGGCCAAGGCGCTGGCACCGCAGCTGGTGGACAGCAGCGAGCGCGCCGCGCTGCAGAAATTCGCCGACGCCCACACCCAGATGGCCCAGGGCTACCGCAAGGGCTTCGAGGCCTTCCAGTCGCTGGGCTTCGTGGCCTCGGCCGGCGATGCCGACGTGGCCGACATCGACCAAGGCCCTGCCAAGCTCCTGGGAGAGCTGAGCCGGCAGGTGGCCGACAGCAGTGCCGCCATTGCCCAGCAGGCCGCACAAGATGCGCGCCGGGCCCTGGTCAGCAGCCTGGTGGCGCTGGCCCTGGTGAGCGCACTGGGTGTATTTGCGGGCTGGGTGCTCACCCGTTCGGTGGTGGGCCCGCTGCGCGTGGCCGTGTCCCTGGCCAACAAGGTCGCGGCAGGCGACCTGACGACCACCATCTCCATCGACGGCAACGACGAGCCCGCGCGCCTGCTGCAGGCCCTGGCTGCGATGCAGGAAAACCTGGAGCGCGTGGTCTCGGGCGTGCGCACCAATGCCGAGGGCGTGGCCAGTGCCAGCGCCGAGATCGCCCAGGGCAACACCGACCTGAGCATGCGCACCGAAGACCAGGCCTCGTCGCTGGACGAAACCTCGTCGTCCATGCAGCAGCTGCAGCAGACCGTGCAGAACAACGCCGCCAGCGCCCAGCGCGCGAACGAGCTGGCCAAGAGCGGTGCCTCGATCGCCGAGCGCGGCGGCCAGGTCGTGGGCCAGATGGTGGAGGTGGTGCAGGGCATCCAGGACAGCTCGCGCAAGATCGCCGACATCATCGGCGTCATCGACGGCATTGCCTTTCAGACCAACATCCTGGCGCTCAATGCCGCCGTGGAAGCGGCCCGCGCCGGCGAGCAGGGCCGCGGCTTTGCCGTAGTGGCCAGCGAGGTGCGCAACCTCGCCACGCGCAGCGCCAGCGCCGCGCGCGAGATCAAGGCCCTGATCCAGACCAGCGTGGATCGCGTGCAGGCCGGCTCCGACCTGGCGCGCAACGCCGGCAGCACCATGGACGAGGTGGTCACATCCATCCGCGGCGTGAGCACCCTGGTGGAAGAGATCAGCCAGGCCAGCGCCGAGCAGACCCGCGACATGCTGCGCGTGACCCAGGCCATCGTGCGCATGGACGACGCCACGCAGCAAAATGCCGCACTGGTGGAGCAGAGCGCGGCTGCCGCCGGCAGCCTGAGCGGCCAGGCCCACCAGCTGGTGGAGGCTGTGGCGGTATTCCGGCTGCGCTGAGACCCACGCAGCGCTTCAGGGCGTGGCGCGCCCGGTGCCTGCGGCCTCGCACACCACGGCCTCCCACAGCGCCTCGGCGGCGCGCCCCATCTGAGTGTGGGAGCGGTAGACCCGGATCTCGAGTTCGATGTTCCATTGCGGCGTGGCCGCAGCGGCGGCCAGCCGACCGGCTGTCAGGTCATCGCCCACCAGACTCTGGGGCAGCCAGGCAATGCCCCGGCCTTCCAGTGCCATGGTCCTGAGCACGGACGCCAAATGCGCGGTGAAGACGGTATGGGTCGGCAGCCGGCCCAGCGCGCTGTCGAGGGTCTTGTGCAGGATGTTGCCCAGGCCTGATTCCGCGCTGTAGGCCAGCAACGGCGCTGCCGCGCCGGAGCGCTCCAGGCCGTACAGGGCTGCGCTGCCCGGCCCCATGGCGCACACGGGCCGCAGAACGTCCGAGCCCACGCAGACCGAAGGGTAGCCCTGCGCATGCAGTTGGCTGGGTGCCTGCGCATGCGCGTGGCACAGCACGAACTGCACCTTGCTCTGGGCCAGCAGCGCCTCGCAGCGGTGCAGCATGTCGGACTCCAGCTGCAGGGTACCGGCCATGGTGTGCGCGCCGTAGCTGCGCAGCCAAGCCGGCATGAAGGTCAGCGACAAGGCATGGGTCGCTGCAAAACGCAGGCTTTGGGAGCTTGCCTCGGCCACCGCACGCGCCGCACCGGGCAGGCGCGCCACCTCCGCGAGCAACTCGGGCGCAACGCCCTGGAACCACAGGCCCGCCTCAGTGAGCTTGACCGGCTGCGTGCTGCGATCAAACAGCTCCGCCCCCAGCCACTCTTCCAGCGCGCGCACGCGGCGGCCGAAGGCGGGCTGCGTCATGTGGCGATCTTCCGCCGCGCGCGAGAAGTTTCCGACCGCGGCCAGGACCAGGAAATCCTCGAGCCAGGAGATGTGCATGGGCGGTGCTTTGAAAGCACTGAAGAGAAGAAAAACGGCATTGGTCAAACGCCGTGCAGTTGCGGATCATACCGACCCCGACACCCGTTTTGACCTATGGAGCACCGCATGAAAATCGTTGAGATCCGAGAAAAGACCATCCCCATCAGCTCCCCCATTCGCAATGCCTACATCGACTTCAGCAAGATGACGCTGAGCCTGGTGGCGGTAATCACCGACGTGATTCGCGACGGCAAACCGGTGGTCGGCTATGGCTTCAACTCCAACGGCCGCTATGGCCAAGGCAAGCTGATGCGCGAGCGCTTCATCCCGCGTGTGCTCGAAGCCAACCCTGATTCCCTGATCGATGACAGCGGCAAAAACCTGGATCCGCACAAGATCTGGAACGCGATGTTCACCAACGAAAAGCCAGGGGGTCACGGTGAGCGCTCTGTCGCCATCGGCACCATCGACATGGCCGTGTGGGACGCTGTGGCCAAGATCGAAGGCAAGCCACTGTTCCAGTTGCTCGCCGACCGTTATGGCAATGGCACGCCCAACCGCAATATCTTCGTCTACGCTGCCGGCGGTTACTACTACCCCGGCCAGGACCACGGCAAGCTCAAGGACGAGATGAAGAGCTACATCGACCGCGGCTACACCGTGGTCAAGAAGAAGATCGGCGGAGCCTCGCTCGACGAAGACCTTCGCCGCATCGACTCCATCCTCAGCGTGCTGCAGGACGGCCAGAAGCTGTGCGTGGACGCCAATGGCCGCTTCGATCTGGACACCGCCATCCAGTACGCCAAGGCGCTGTCTCAATACGACCTGTTCTGGTACGAGGAGCCAGGTGACCCACTCGACTTCGAGCTGCAGGCAGCCTTGCGCAACTACTACAAGAACCCCATGGCCACGGGTGAAGACCTGTTCTCCATGCAGGACGCGCGCAACCTGATTCGCTATGGCGGCATGCGCCCCGACCGCGACTGGCTGCAGTTCGATTGCGCGCTGAGCTACGGCCTGGTGGAGTACCTGCGCACTCTGGACATGCTCAAGGAACACGGCTGGTCCGCAAGCCGTTGCATCCCGCACGGCGGGCACCAGATGTCGCTGAACATCGCGGCCGGCCTGGGCCTGGGCGGCAACGAGTCCTATCCGGACCTGTTCCAGCCGTTCGGCGGCTTCCCGGACGGCGTGAAGGTGGTCGACGGCCACGTGACGCTGCCCGACCTGCCGGGCATCGGTTTCGAAGGCAAGGCCGACCTGTATGCGCAGATGCAGGCCCTGTCCGCCTGATCACCCCCTCATAAACAGAACCTGAAGGGGACAAACCATGGGCACTTTGAAGCGAGGGGCTGCGGCCGCAGCCATCGGACTGATTGCGATCAGCAGCAGCACTACCGCATGGGCGGAATTTCCGGACAAGCCAATTACCTTGGTCGTCCCCTTTTCCGCTGGCGGTCCCAGCGACAAGATTGCCCGTGATCTGGCAGAAGCCCTGCGCAAGCCTTTGGCCCAGACAGTGATCGTCGACAACACTGCGGGCGCGGGAGGCACCATCGGCGCGGCGCGCGTCGCACGTGCATCCCCGGATGGCTACACCCTGCTGGTGCACCACATCGGCATCTCCACGGCCCCCGCGCTCTACAAGAAGCTGCCCTACAGAACGCTGGAAGACTTCGAGAACCTCGGACTCATCAACGAAGCGCCTTCCACCCTGATCGGCAAGCCAGGCCTGGCGGCCAACAACTTTGCCGACCTTCGCAAATGGATCAGTTCCAACGACGGCAAGGTCAACCTCGCGAATGCCGGCGTGGGCTCGGCATCCCACCTGTGCGGGTTGGTGCTGCAGGCCACCCTGCCATCGAAAATGGCCTTCGTTCCCTACAAGGGAACGGCGCCCGCCATGACCGACTTGATGGGCGGACAGGTGGACCTGATGTGCGAGCAGGCCACCAACGCCGTGCCCCAGATCGAAGCGAAGAAGGTCAAGGTCTTTGGCGTCACCAGCAAGCAGCGGATGGCGTTGCCCGCGCTTGCCCAAGTGCCCACGCTGGCAGAAGCGGGCCTGACCGGCTTCGAGATGTCGGTATGGCACGGCGTGTACGCACCCAAGGGCACGCCACCGCCCGTGCTGGCCAGACTGCACGCCGCCATCCGGGCAGCGCTCAAGGATCCCGAACTCATCCAGCGCGAGGAAGCACTTGGCGTGCGTATCGTGACCGACGCACGCCTGGAACCTGCGGAGCATAAGAAATACGTGGAGGGCGAGATGATCCGCTGGGCCAGGATCATCAAGGACTCCGGGGAATCCGCGGACTGACGATGGAAGGCGGCCGCTGGATCGATTCGACCGAAGACTCCGGGGGCTGCCAGGCCCCTCGGCGCCTCAGAACGGCACCCGGCCCCGCCAGATGTCCCGGTACATCGCCCAATCGCCCATGAAGCTGTACAGAGGCCGCTTGAAGCTGGCCGGCTTGTTCTTCTCAAACCCGAAATGCCCCACCCACGCAAACCCGTAGCCGCACAGCAGCCCCACTAACAGAAACCACGGTTGGCGGGCGGCAACCGCCAAAGCCACGCACAGGAGCGACAGGGTCGACCCCACGAAATGCAGCCGCCGGCAGGTCCGGTTGCTGTGTTCGGTCAAGTAGAACGGGTAGAACTCCGCAAAGCTCTTGAAGGCCCGCGGGTCGGTGGGATTCGTGGGCGCAGCGCTCAGGTCCATGGCTTGTCTCCTTGGGGTTTTGTTATCTGCGCTTTATACGCCCAAGTGCACTGCACAAGCGTGCCGGGTTTGACAACGCACAAAGTCCAATGTTTTAATAGATCGACTAGTTGATCTATTAATTACCCGATCCATGCGCACCCTCAATCCCGCACAGCACCAGGCCCGGCGCCAGCACATCCTGGCTGCGGCCGTGGAGTGCTTCATGCGCAAGGGCTTTCATGGCACCCGCACGGCCGAGATCTGTGCCGAGGCCGGCATGAGCCCCGGCAACCTGTTCCACTACTTCCCCACCAAGGAGGCCATCATTGCCGCCATCGTGGAGGAGGACCAGCGCGAGACCGCCGAGCGCTTTGCCCAGGCCGCGCACGAGCAGAACCTGTACCAGGCGCTGCTGGGCATCTTGGAAGACAGCCTGGCCCTGCTGGCGGACCCCGTCTACACCCGCATCGGCCTGGAGGTGCTGGCCGAGGGAGTGCGCAACCCGGCAGTCATGGCCTGTGTGGCGCAGGGCGAGGCGGTGCGCAAGGCTGCGCTGGTGCAACTGCTGGAGGCGGCCGTGGAGCGCGGGCAGGTGCGCCTGTCCATGCCTGCGGCCCAGGCGGCGGACTGGGTGCTGCTGCTGCTCGACGGCGCCTTTGGCCGCGCCATGGTGGAGGTGCCGTTCGACAGCACCGCCTACCGCACGCTGGTGCTGGCCGCGCTGGCGACCGTGATCGGACCCCTGGCATGATACCGGTAGTCACCCCCGCCCGCGAACATGCCATCGACGCACTGCGCGGCTTCGCGCTGCTGGGCATCCTGGTCGTCAACGCAGGCAGCTTTGCCTCGACCTACTTCGGCCTCGGCGTAGCCGACCCTGCGTTCTCGCGGCCCGTGGACCATGCCGTGCGCTGGTTCGTGGCCCTGGTCTTCGAGACCAAGTTCTACCTCTTGTTCTCGCTGCTGTTCGGCTACAGCTTTGCCCTGCAGATGGACTCGGCCCAGCGCTCCGGCAGCGCCTTCGGGCCGCGCTTCCTGCGGCGCCTGGCGGGATTGCTGCTGCTGGGTGTGGCGCATGCCTGGCTGCTGTTCGCGGGCGACATCCTGGTGACCTATGCGCTGCTGGGCGCGCTGCTGCTGCTGATGCGCCGGTTGCGGCCAGGCACTGCGGTGGTGCTGGCCGTGGCGCTGCTGGGGCTGGTGTCAGCCTGCTGGGGGCTGCTCGCCTGGTTGATGTCGCTGGCGCCGCCGATGGATTGGCCCCTGGCCGAGATCCATGCCAAGGCCCAGCAGGCCGCCGCTGCCTACCGCGCCGGGGCCCTCGACGCCATTGCCCAGCGCGGGCGCGATATGGCCGATGGCGTCTGGTTCGTGCTGGTGTTCGTGCAGGCGCCCTGCGCACTGGCCATGTTCCTGCTGGGGCTGGCGGCCCACCGCTCGGGCTATCTGGCCCGCGCCGCATCAGAGCCAGCGCGCCTGCGCCGGTGGCTGTGGTGCTGCCTGCCGATCGGGGCTGCAGGCGCCTTGCTCTATGCCACGGTGCAGACCAGCATGGTGCGCCCGAGCGACCATGTCTCTGCGGCAGTGCTGGCCGTGGACCTGGCCACGGCACCGTTCCTCACACTGGGCTATGTCGCCGCGTTACTCTGGGCGCTGCAGCACCGCCCCGGCGGCGGGACGCTGGCCGCATGGCTCGAACCCGCGGGCCGCATGGCGCTGTCCAACTACCTGCTGCAGTCTCTGGTGGGTGCGCTGGTGTTCACGGCCTACGGCCTGGCGCTGGTGGGGCGGGTGCCACCGCTGGCGGTGCTGCTGGGCTGCGTGGCGCTGTACGCGGCACAGCTTTCACTGAGCCGCCGCTGGATGGCGCAGCACGCCTACGGGCCGGTGGAGTGGCTGCTGCGCGCCTTCACGCTGCTGCGCTGGCCCGCATGGCGGCGTGCACCCCGGCCGGCAGAATGATCACCGCCCAATGGGCACGAGCTGGTCGTCCGCCATGCCCACCAGCAGGGCCTTGCCGTCCGGCTGCACGCGGAATTCACCAAAGCGCGCCTGCTCCCAGCGGCTGGCATCGCCCTCGGTGAAATACCAGCCATCGGTCACCAGTGTCCACTCGCCGTTCTTGGGCGTGAGCTGGATGCGGAACTCGCCGGAGGCGATGGGCGCGTCGTACTTTTCCACACGCTCCCAGTCCACCACGCCGCGCGCATCGAGCCGGCCGACGGCATAGGGCCGGCTGCCCAGCAGGCCTTCCACACCGGCCTCGCGCCGGTCGACACCGGGAATCTGCGGCAGCGTGAAACGCAGGCGCATGTAGTCGCCCTGCATCAGCGAGCGCGGGTCCACCGGGGCCAGGGGCACGTAGACCTTCTGGCCCTTGGCAATCGTGTTTTCCTTGTCGGCGATGCCGATGTTGGCCACGGCCACGGTGGCCACCGCGCTCAAGGCCAGCAGCCAGGGGCTGGCGCGGTGGGCCCAGTGGCGGGCTGCGTGGCCAGGCACCGCAGTGGCGGCAGCACGTGGCGTGCGCAGTGCGCTCCAGGCCAGCACCCCAAGCAGCGCGCCACAGCCCACGAGCACCATGGCCTTGGTGGCCAGGGGCCAGGCCAGCAGGTAGTAGAAGCCGCCCATGATCCAGGTGCAGGCCAGTGCGGCCGCGGTGGCCTGGCCCCAGCGGCGGGTGGTACCGGCGATGGCCAGGGCCAGCAGCGCACTGCCCAGCAGGGGCGAGAACCAGCACAGCAGGGCCAGCACCAGGGCCACCACGGCGGCGCGGGGCTGGCGCAGCACCGGCCAGGCGCGCTGCGCAATCGCGGCGGCAGCCAGCGCCAGCAGCACGCTGCCGGCCTGCACCATCCACCACAGCGCGTAGCCGCGCGGCCCGACCTCACGGCCCACCTCGCGCACCAGCTCGCCGCCGATGCCGGCACCGAACGCACCGCCCACCAGAAAGGTCTGGCCCGACAGGCCGCAGATGCCCCACAGCAGCACCAGCAGCCAGCCGCAGGCCAGGGGCTCCAGCAGCGCCGCCAGCCAGTTGCCGGCCGTACCCCGGCCAAGCGCATGGCGCTGCCACAGCAGCAGGCCCACCCACACCGCGAGCACGGCGTGCACCATGCTCCAGGGCACCAGGGGTGACAGGGCCCAGCGGCCATCGGCACCGGGCCAGATGAGCACGGCAAACAGCGCCGCCGCGCCCGCCCCCAGCAGCACCCGCAGCCAGGGCAAGGCCACGAGCGCGGCCACTGCCAGCGCCACCACCAGCATGACCGCTGCAGCCGGCTGCAGGCCCATGTCGCGCCCGCAGGCAAAGCCCAGCAGGCCCGCGCCGGTCAGCAGCGCGGGAAACGCCAGCTGCTCCAGAAAGATCGGCAGGTCCTTGCGGCGCAGGGCCGCCGTGGCGCCGGCCAGCACCACGGCGCCGATGACGTAGGCACCCGCGTCCCGCACGATCCACTCGCCGAAGAACAGGCCGAACATGGCCAGCAGCGGCAGCGCCGCCAGCCAGGCGCCCAGCGCCGTGAGCAGCACCACCGGCCAGGGGCGCGCCGTGCCGCGGGCCCGGTTCGCATCGGCCGCAGAGGCGCCGGCCGGCAGGATGCCCTGCTCCACGGCGACCTGCACGATGGTTTCCAGCGCACCGGGCGTGGGCACGGGCACAGCAGCGCTGGCAGACAGATTCACGGGATCACCGGATACCTCGCTCATGCTGCGTCTCCTTGCTGCTGCACAGCACGGCGCGCCAGGCGCATCACCAGATTCACGGTGGCCGCCAGCAGCCCCGCCGCCACCAGGCCAATGAGCAGCAGCGAACCCACAAAATCCCCGAAGCGGGAAGCCGAGAACATGGCACGCGCCAGCCCGGTCACCAGCAGGATGTTGAGCCCCAGCGCCGCACCGCTGAGCAGGAAGATATCGAAATGCGTGCGCGTGCCCACCAGCGCCGCAGCCGCCGCCAGCAGCGCCAGGCCCAGGCCGTAGTGGCCCGCCACCGGCGAATGGAACAGGCCCCCGAGTGCGGTGAGCGTGACCAGCATCAGCGCCAGCGTGCCCGCCGTGCGCAGCGCCCAGACGCCCGCGCCGGTGAAGCGCTGCGCCTGCGGCAGCATGGCGGCCGCTACGGCCAGCGCGGCGCCCAGGGAGACCAGGTGCACCGTCATGTCCGCGGGCGACACGCGCCAGCTGTGGCCCGTGTGCGCCTGCGCCCACAGCGAGATGCCGACTATGGCCACCAGGGTCCACGGCACCCACACCACGTCGCTGCGCACGGCCAACGCCAGGGGCAGCGTGAGCGCGGCCCACACGGCAAACAGCTGCCAGGGATCGGCCCCGGTCTGGTAGGTCTGCCCGAAGTAGGCGAACAGCGCACCCGTGCCCAGCAGCGCCAGCATGGCCAGCGGTGCGCGCGCTCCGGCACGCAGCGCAGCGCCCGCACACATGGCCAGCACAAAGCCCTGCAGCAGCGCAAAGCGCATGAAGCGACCCAGGCTCTCCCAGTTGGCCGCGATCCACATCACCAGCCCCAGACCGCCGAGCGCCGCGGCGATGACCGCCACGGTGCGCCACAGCGTGGTGTGCAGGGCGGCAGGCGGGCGGTCGAACCCCGCCAGGCCCAGCAGCCGGGTGGCGGCCGGTCGGGCCAGCGTGTGCTGGCGGGCCAGCTCGAACAGGGCGGTGCGCAGGGTCATGGGAGAGGCCTTTGGCTCAGGACAGGGAAATGAAGTCGCGGATCGCCATCAGCGTACCGTCCGGCGCCTCGCTCATCTGGTTGTGGCCCACGGGCAGGCTAGTGGTGTGCACCCGCTTGCCGGCTGCGCGCGCGGCCGCCACCAGGCCCTGGGCGGCCTTGGGCGCGGTCATCTGGTCCTGCGCGCCCAGCGCGAACAGCACGGGGCACTGCACGGCGGCAATCGCATGCTCGCCGTTGGCATAGCTGTCGCAGGCCACGAAGCCGCGGTGGAACACATTCACGGCGCTGTTGCTGCGCAGCACCTTGCGGCCCAACGCCATGCCCGCGTTGTAGACCCAGAAGCCCGCGCCCGAAGGCGGCGCCAGCGTGCTGCGCGAGAACACGTTGACCATGCGCAGCGCCTTCTCGGGCTCGTTGAGCGCCGCGTCGATCAGTGCGGGCGAGACCTTCATCGGGTAGGCCGTGCCCACCAGCACCAGGTGGCTCACGCGCTCGCCCAGGCGGGCCGCGGCCTCCAGCGCGATCAGCGAACCGAAGCTGTGGCCCACCAGCGCCGCGCGCCGCACGCCCGCGGCATCGAGCAGCGCAGCGACGAAGTCCGCCCCCGCCTCGACGCTGGCCGGGGCTTCGCCCGCGCTGCGGCAGTGGCCCGGCAGGTCCACCGCCAGCACGTTCCAGCCATGGTTGGCGAGGTAGCGGCTTTGCAGCGCCCACACGCTGTGGTCGTTGAGCACGCCGTGGACCATGACCACGGTGGGCAGTGCGGGGTTGAACGCCTTGCCGCCGGTGTAGCAGTAGGTGGTGTGGCCGTTGACTTGGATCTGCATACGGATGGTTCCTCTTTGTCTGTCTTTGTTTCGTCGTTCTTGTCGTGCCAGGCGCGATGGTCGCCCTCAGCGTGGCGGCACACCGGCGGCCAGGTCGTCCAGCACCTGGAGCCAGCGCTGCGCTGCGTCACGCACCTTGGTGCTGCCGTCCCCTCGGGCTGTGGCCTCGGCCAGCGGTCGCTGTGCGACGGCCGCGCCACGCCAGTCGTCCAGCGCCAGCACGGCCAGGTAGCGCACGGTCTCGTCGCTGTCGTGCACCACGGCATGGGCCAGCGCGGGCACGGTGCGCGCACCGGCCTCGGCGCCCAGGGCCCGTTCGCCCAGCACCATGGCCGCATGCTGGCGCACCACGGTGAGCGGCGACTGCAGGCCGCGCAGGGCCTCGTCCACCTCGTGCAGGCGCAAGGTGCAGGTGCCCTTGCCGGGGCGCAGCCATTGCTCCACCAGCGGCAGCAGCGCAGGCTGCACGGCGGGCAGGGATTCGACCGGGCGGTAGTCGAGCGGCAGCGGGTCCAGCGCACGGTTGCGGAACGCGCCATAGGGCGATGACAGGCCCTGCGCCACGCACTCGTCGCCGAGCGTACCCGCCTGGGCCTGCTGCAGCAGCCAGGCGCTGTCGCCCAGGTGGGCCAGCGCACCGGCGCAGATATTGCGCCCGGCCTGGGCCAGATGGCGCAGGCTGCTGCGCGGCACGGCCCGGAGCACCTGGGCCCGCAAGGCAGCCACCACCTCGGGCGTGGCCGCGCCGATCTCGCCCAGCAGGCGTGCGGCCTCGCACTGTGTCTCGGTGCGCGCCAGCAGGGGCAGCAGTGCCGGGATGGCTGCGGGGCCGAAGGCACGCAGCGCGCGCTGCGCCGCCTCGCCATGGCGCTGGGCCTGCTCGCGCGTCAGGCCCAACTCGGGCGCGGGCTGGTGCGCCAGGCAGGCCAGGTGGTAGCGCAGGCGCTCTGCATCGGGCAGCGCCGCCACGCGCGCTGCCTCGGCCAGGTCGGCGGCATGGCCAGGCAGCAGGCGCGCAAAGGCTTCGTCGCCCAGGCAGCGCAAGGCCATGGCAACGCCCTCGTCGCTGTCCTCGTGCAGCAGCACGGCAAAGCCGGGCGTGAGCCGGTCGGCCACGGCCGATGCGTGCAAGGCATCGCGCAGGCGCTGGCACACGCGCACCAGGGCGTCGATGCAGCGGCGGTCCGCAGCCTCCCACTGCGCCACGTCGCCCCCTTGGGCCTCGGTCGCCAGTGTGGCTTCGGCGGCGGCCATGGCGGCGCTGCCCGATGCCATGTCGGGCCAGCACCAGTCCGCCGGGTTCCAGCGCAGGTCGTAGAGCGTTCCCTCGCCTTCCGAGGCCTCGTCCCCGGCCCCGGCCAGTGCGGCCTCGCTGTTCATCGCCACCGTGGGCAGGTGGATGGGGCCATCGTGCTCGCGGTAGATGCCCGCGAGCGCCACGGCATAGACATCGCTGCGCAGCGGGTGCGCCCGCAGCGCGGGCAGCACCTGCGCCAGCGCATCGTCGAGCAGCGTCTGCTCGAAGGCCTGCCAGTCCATGGCGGGTGCCGCCTGCGGTCCCATCGCCGGGCTCAGGCCGCCTTCTCCGCGGCCTTGAGGGCGCGCTTGAGGTCGTCGATCAGGTCATCGGCATCTTCGAGCCCGATGGACAGGCGGATGGTGCCCTGCGTGATGCCGGCGTTGACCAGCGCCTCGTCGCTCATGCGGAAGTGCGTGGTGCTGGCCGGGTGGATCACCAGGCTGCGGCAGTCGCCCACGTTGGCCAGGTGGCTGAAGACCTTGAGCGCCTCGATGAACTTCTTGCCCTGCTCGCGGTTGCCCTTGAGGTCGAAGCTGAACACCGAGCCCGCGCCGCGCGGCAGCAGTTTTTGCGCCAGCGCGTGGCTGGGGTGAGTGTCGAGCATAGGGTGGCCCACGCGCGAGACGAAGGGTTGGCTGGCCAGGAACTCGACCACGCGCGCGGTGTTGCGCATGTGCCGCTCCATGCGCAGCGGCAGCGTCTCGATGCCCTGAAGGATGAGCCAGGCCGTGTGCGGGCTCATGCAGGCGCCAAAGTCGCGCAGGCCTTCGCGCCGCGCGCGCAGCAAGAAGGCGCCGACCGAGCTTTCCTCGCTGAACACCATGTTGTGAAAGCCCTCGTAGGGCGCCGTGAGCTCGGCGAACCGGCCCGCTGCGCGCGGGCCGTCCCAGTCGAAGCTGCCGCCATCGACCACGATGCCGCCCACCACCGTACCGTGGCCCGAGAGGAACTTGGTGGCCGAGTGGTAGACCAGGTCGGCACCCAGCTCCAGCGGCTTCATGAGCCAGGGCGAGGTCAGGGTGGAATCGACCAGCAGCGGCACACCCGCCTCGTGCGCGATGGCACTGATGGTGGGGATGTCCAGCACATCCAGGCCCGGGTTGCCCACGGTCTCGCCGAAGAACAGCTTGGTGTTGGGCCGCACGGCGGCGCGCCAGCCGTCGATGTCGCCGGGCTTGACGAAGGTGGTGGCTATGCCGAAGCGCGACAGCGTGTAGTGCAGCAGGTTCTGCGAGCCACCGTACAGCGCCGTGCTGGCCACGATGTGGCTGCCCGCGCCCATCAGCGTGCAGATGGCCAGGTGCAGCGCGGCCTGGCCACTGGCGGTGGCGATGGCGCCCACGCCGCCTTCCAGGGCAGATACGCGCTGCTCCAGCACTGCGTTGGTGGGGTTGCTGATGCGGCTGTAGACATGGCCGGGCCGCTCCAGGTTGAACAGCGAGGCGGCGTGGTCGCTCGATTCGAAGACGAACGAGGTGGTCAGGTGGATCGGCACGGCGCGTGCGCCGGTGGCCGGATCGGGGGTGGCTCCGGCGTGCAGCGCAAGCGTGTCAAAGCCGGGGTCGGAGTAACCGGGCATCCAATGTCTCCCATGTTGTCGGTGCTGGCAGGCATTGTGGGCTATATTTGATCGGAAACAAGCTGCGCCACCCCGTCCGTGGCCGCCCCGCTCGCCCCATTGGAGACCGATCATGAAAGTCAGCGATATCCTTCGCGTCAAAGGCAACACCCTCTACACCGTCACCCCCGACGAGCCGCTGGCCAACGCCGTGGACATCATGGCCGACCGCGACATCGGCTCGCTGGTGGTGATGGAGCTCGGTGACCTGGTGGGCATGCTCACCTTCCGCGAGGTGATCCAGGCCATCGTCAAGAACGGCGGCAGCGTGGGCACGTTGCAGGTGCGCTCGGCCATGGACGACCACCCGCTGACCTGCACCCTCGAAACCGAGATGGACGAGGTACGCCGCATGATGCTGGACCGCCACGCGCGCTACATGCCGGTGATGGACAAGCGCATGCTCATGGGCGTGATCAGCTTCTACGACGTGGCCAAGGCGGTGGTGGACAGCCAGAACTTTGAGAACAAGATGCTCAAGGCCTATATCCGCGACTGGCCCGAGGAAGAGTCGGGCGGCTGAACAGGTTCCGCCACTCTGGGATAATCGGTCCCATGAGCGGCAACACCATCGGTACCCTATTCGCTGTCACCAATTTTGGTGAATCCCACGGCCCGGCCATTGGCTGCGTGATCGACGGCTGCCCGCCGGGCATGCCGCTCGCCGAGGCGGACATCCAGGCCGACCTGGACCGCCGCCGCCCCGGCACCAGCCGCCACGTGACCCAGCGCAACGAACCCGATGCGGTGGAGATCCTCTCAGGCGTGTACGAAGGCAGGACCACCGGCACCCCCATCGCGCTCTTAATCCGCAACACCGACCAGCGCAGCAAGGACTACAGCAACATCTCCGAGAGCTTTCGCCCGGGCCATGCCGACTACACCTACTGGCACAAGTACGGCATTCGCGACCCGCGCGGCGGCGGCCGCTCGTCGGCACGCCTGACGGCGCCCACCGTGGCCGCTGGCGCCGTGGCCAAGAAGTGGCTGGCCCAGAAGTACGGCACGCAGTTCCGCGCCTGCATGACGCAGCTGGGCGAGCTGCCCATCCCCTTCGAGAGCTGGGACCATGTGCGCGCAAACCCCTTCTTCGCCCCCGTGGCCGACGTGCAGCAGTACGAGGACTACATGGACGCGCTGCGCAAGGCCGGCGACTCCTGCGGCGCGCGCATCCGCATCTCGGCCAGCGGCGTGCCCGTGGGCCTGGGCGAGCCGCTGTACGACAAGCTCGACGCCGACATCGCCCACGCCATGATGGGCCTGAACGCCGTCAAGGGCGTGGAGATCGGTGCCGGCTTCGAGAGCGTGGCCCACCGCGGCACCATGCACGGCGACTCGATGACGCCCCAGGGCTTTCGCACCAACCACGCTGGCGGCGTGCTCGGCGGCATCAGCACCGGGCAGGACCTGGAGATCTCGATCGCGATCAAGCCGACCAGCTCCATCATCAGCCCGCGCGAGTCCATCGACATCCACGGTCAGCCCACCGAGGTGATCACCAAGGGCCGCCACGACCCCTGCGTGGGCATCCGCGCCGCACCGATTGCCGAGGCGCTGCTGGCGCTGGTGGTGATCGAGCACGCCCTGCGCAACCGCGCCCAGTGCGCGGACGTGGTGCGCGAGGTGGCCCCGATCCAGGCGTCGTTCCTTTGAGCTCCGCCGCCCGCACCCGTGGCGCCCGGGCATGCGCCACGGCGCTGGCCCTGGCGGCAGCAGCACTGCTGGCAGGCTGCGCGTCGACGCCCGCGCCCACGCATATCGACATCGGCCTCATCGCCTTCAACGACCTGCACGGCAACCTGGAGCCGCCGCGCATGGCGCTGCAGGTGGCTGCGCCCGATGGCAGCGGCCCGGCGCGCGTGCCCGCGGGCGGCGCGGCCTACATGGCCAGCGCCATCGCGCACCTGAAGACCCTCCACAGGCACCATGCGGTGGTGGCGGCCGGCGACATGGTGGGCGCGTCCCCCCTGGTGTCGGCCTTGTTCCTCGACGAGCCGACCATCGAGGCGGTCAACCGCATGGGCATCGACTTCAATGCCGTGGGCAACCACGAGTTCGACAAGGGCTGGCGCGAGCTGCTGCGCCTGAAGAACGGCGGCTGCGAGAAGCACACCGTGCGCGAGCCCTGCCAGCTCAACCCCGGCTTTCCCGGCACCAACTTCGGCCTGCTGGCGGCCAACACCGCGCACGACGACGGCCGCCCGCTGCTGCCGCCCACCGGCATCAAGCGCTTCACCGAAGGCGGCGTGACGGTCAGCGTAGGCTTCATCGGCCTGACCCTGCGCGGCACACCCGCCATGGTGGCGCCCGCCGGCGTGGCCGGCCTGCGCTTTGCGGACGAGGCCGACACGGTCAACGCCCTCATCCCCGGCCTGCGCGCCCAGGGCGCCGACGTGATCGTGGTCATGGTGCACGAGGGCGGCGAAACCGAGGCCGCCCTGGGCGAGACCAGTTGCAAGGGCCTGAGCGGCGACATCGTGCCCATCCTGGAGCGGCTCGACCCGGCGGTGGACGTGGTGGTCTCGGGCCACACGCACCGCTCCTACCTGTGCGACTACGGCACCGTGAACCCCGCGCACCCGCTGCTGCTGACCAGCGCAGGCCAGTACGGCACGCACGTCACCGACATCAGCCTGCGCGTGGACACCGCCACCCGCCGCGTGGTGCGCAAGAGCGCGCGCCAGGTCATCGTGCAGGGCGAGGGCTTCACCAGCGGCCCCACCACCTTCGCGGTGGACCAGCGCTTCCCCGTCTTCGCGCGCGATGAGGGCGTGCACGCCATCGTGGAGCGCTACCGCGCCGCTGCCGAGCCTCAGGCCCAGCGCCCCGCGGGCCGCCTCACGGGCCCGGTCTCGCGCGAGCCCGCACCTTCGCTCGAAACCTCCATGGGCAACCTGATCGCCGACGCACAATTGCTCGCGGCCCAGGGCCCGGGCCTTGCCGCCCAGATCTCCTTCATGAACCCCGGCGGCGTGCGCGGCGTGCTGGTGCCCGGGACCGATGGGCAGGTGCGCTACGGCCAGATGTTCACGGCCCAGCCGTTCGGCAACAGCCTGATGGTGCAGTCCTTCACGGGCGCGCAGGTGAAGGCCATCCTGGAGCAGCAGTTCGCCAGCGGCACCAACACCGCGCAGAGCCCGCGGGTGCTGTCGGTCTCCAAGGGCTTCACCTACCGCTATGACCTGCGGTTGCCTGCGGGGCAGCGGGTGAGCGGCGTGTTGCTCAACGGCCAGCCGCTGCGCGCCGATGCGGTCTACCGGGTGGTGGTGAGCAGCTTCCTGGCTACGGGCGGGGATAACTTCACTGTCTTCACGCAAGGCGTGGATGGGCTGGGGGCGGGGCAGGATCTGGATGCGTTGGAGGCTTACTTCACTGCGGCTGGCGGGGCTGTGGTGCCGCCGGCTACGGATCGGATTGTTCGCGTGGATCTGCCCTGATTTTTCTGTTGTCGGCTTGGGGCTTGTTTGAGCCGCGTGCTTGCATTGACGGCGGAGGCCGGGGTATGCGCCCGGCGGCGCACCTACTGTTCTTTTGCGTCGCCAAAAGAAAGTAGGCAAAGAAAAGGCGACCCC
>NZ_AKJX01000206.1 GCF_000276605.1 Acidovorax sp. CF316
GGGGGTGCGGATAAAAACTTGGACTGGTTTTATGCCGCAAGTCCAAGGCTCACCCGGTATTCGATAGGGCTGAGGGAGCCAAGAGAGATCTTGATCCGCTTCTCGTTGTACCAGCGGATGTAGTCGTCGACCACCTCAATGAACCGCTCGATGGTCGTGCCCTTGCTGTGATCGGCGGCGTAAGCTGATGCCGGCCAAGTGAAGCTGCAGTGTGCTCGCATCGCCAATGCACTGCTGAATGCGAGCGAGCAGCGCCTCGAAATGCGTCTACCCCTGGCAGCTGAGCGTGGCGGTCTTGCGATGCTGCTGATTGGCAGCATCGCACGGAACTCCTGTCGTTCCGCCGTCGGAGTCAAGCGTCAGGCAACCGCAGTTCCTTCGTGCTTAACCTTGAGCTTGGATTTGCTGGCAGAACGAGCTGCCGACTTGCGAGCCACACCGGACGCGCGCGCGCGATGTGGCGTCGATGACTTGGCCAGGGAGCTCAGGCTATCAAGCATGATCACAGTCCCCGCGCCCGTTCTGACAGCCACGGCCAGTTCTCCGCCCATGGCTTCCACGTACTTGCGCAGCGTCGAGAGCAGCAGGTCCGAACGCTTCTCCAACTGAGCCACGGCGTTTTGTTTGACATTGAGCACTCGCGCCACTTCGTCCTGGGTCTTGACCAATGCCGCGCGGACCTCGGCCAGCGAGTCCGCGTGGCGAACCATCTCTTCGGCCAGGACGCTCGCCTTGCTCTGGATGAGCTTTTGATCCTCAGCAGAAAACTCTTCGATGATGCTTTGCAGTGTGGTGCTCATGGTGATTCCTTCTTCGCCTTGGCGAGCTTCTTCAGGTGGGCGTCGAACCGCTTGTCGGCAGTCTTGATCAGGGTTTTGTAAAACGCTGCCTCGTCCTGTCCCTGCTTATCGCCAGCCACCAGCACATAGGCCTTTCGCTGGGGATCGAAGGCGAAAGCCGCCCGCCAGATCTCCGAGCCGTTGTGGGCCTTGAAGCGCAACTCCTTCATGTTGTCGTGCTTCGAGCCATTGAGCGTGTCGACATGAGGCCGTCCTGTCTTCGGCCCTGCCAGTTCGATGGCCTTGGCAGCAGCAGCCAGTTCGCGGCGTACGTCCAAGTCGAACGCGCGGAACTCCGGCAAAAACTCATCGTGAAAGATGACTTCCCACTTCTCCGAGGGTGCCGGTACAGCAGGTTCGGACGCCGACGACGATTTCTTGGATCTTCCCGCCATAATAATTTTAACGTGATATCACTTTAAAATTATCCCACAAGCAGAGCGTGGCTGTCAGAGATCGCGTTGTCAAGACAGGCCCTGCCCGCAGCCTGCTCGACTCAGGACAGAGGATCCCCACCTCGAAGCGACATATTGATGGCGACAGTCAAAGGCGACATGCATCCCGCATGACGTATTGAGGCAGTGCCTGCGGGCGATGCTTGAGTGAGTCGATCTGCTTAGAGACAGCAAGACCCGTCGAAGTCTGGCAGTCCGATGAGGCCACCAAAGCACAGGACAACCGTCAGCGATTCCCGCTTCGCCCCTGGCGTGCCCCTGAAACGAAACAAGGACCCGAAGGTCCTTGTTTTTACTGGCATTTTTTGGGGTGGCTGATGGGGCTCGAACCCACGACAACAGGAATCACAATCCTGGACTCTACCAACTGAGCTACAGCCACCGTTTGAGATTCAAATTATAACCCGGGTTTTTACCCCCGGCGCCAAATTCTTCAATTTTCTGTCTGGGTGACGGTGAACTCCGAGGGACGGGCCACCTTCATCTCGACCTTGAAGCGCTCCTTGAGCATCTCGTAGTAGGCCACGCCCTCGGCCGTGCTCCACCACTGCATGAGCTGCATGCGCTCCTGCTGGGCGCGCTGCGCCTCGGGCTTGTCGCGCGGCACGATGCGGTTGACCTTGACCACGGCAAAGCCCTGGCCGGCGCCCAGGTCCACGCTGGTCCATGCGGGCAGCTTGTCGGCGTTGGCACGCAAGGCGGCGTCGATCAGGGGGCGCGGGAAGTTCATGGGCGTGTCGCGGGCGATCACGGCAGGGGCGGTCAGGCCACTGGCAGTGTCGGGCTTGGCGGTGTACTCGGCCAGCTTGGCCTCGCCTTCCTTGCGGGCCAGCTCGGCGGCCTTCTCGGCCACGTACAGCGTGCGCACCTTGTCGCGCACCTTGTCCAGCGGCAGGGTCTCGGCCGGGGTGTACGAGACGATGCGGCCCGATGCCATCTGGCTCGTGCCCACTTCCACGGCTTCGGTGTTGCGCTTGTTCTGCACCGAGTCCGACGAGAACAGGGCTTCGAGGAACTTGGCGTTGGCAAACGGGCCGGTGGCGCCGGGCACGGGCGTGCGCGTCACGCCATTGGCGGTCTGCACCTTGAGCTTGAGCTTCTCGGCCACCGGGGCCAGGCTGTCGGCCTGCTCGTACACGCCATTGGCGAACGATTCGGCGACTTCGGCGTACTTGCGCTGCGCCTGCTGGGCCTTGAGGTCCTTCTCGATGGCGGGGCGCAGTTCTTCGAACGGCGGCACGCGCGAGGGCTTGATGTCGGTGACCTGGATGACGTGGTAGCCGAAGTCGGTTTCCACCAGATCGCTGATCTCGCCCTTCTTGAGGCCGAACGTCGCATCCTCGAAAGGCTGGACCATGTCTTTCCTGCCGAAGAAGCCCAGGTCACCGCCTTGCGCGGCCGAGCCATCCTGCGAGTTCTTCTTGGCCACGTCGGCAAACGTGGCGGGCGCCTTGCGCACCTGGGCCAGCAGTTCGGTGGCGCGTGCCTTGGCCTTCTCGCGGTCGGCGGCAGGCATGTCCTTGCCAGCCTTGATCAGGATGTGGCTGGCGCGGCGCTCTTCCTTGGAGCCCAGGGTCGCTGCGTTTTCCTTGTAGTAGGTGCGCAGGTCGTCTTCATTGAGCGTGATGCTGTCGCGCACGGTGTCCAGGCTCAGCACCAGGTACTCGACGTTGGCCGATTCGAGCTGCTTGAACTGGGCGGGGTGGGCCTTGTAGTAGGCCTCCAGCTCGGCGTCGGTGGGCGACACCTTGGCAGCGAAGTCGGTGGTGTTGAAGCGGGCCACCTGGATCTCGCGGCGCTGGTAGAGCGCGTCGAGCGACTGGGCGATCTGCGCATCGGTCACAAAGGCCGAGCCGACCACACCACCCAGGATCTGGTTGACCGACAGGTCGTTGCGCACGCGCGCCTCGAAGCCGGCGGGCGTGAGGCCCTGCTGGGCCACCAGGGCGCGGTAGCCTTCGGTGTCCATGGTGCCGTCGGGGCGCTTGAGCGCGGCGATCTGCGGAATCTCGGCCAGGCTGCGCGCCAGGCGGGCATCGCTGGTGATCATGTGCATCTTCTGCGCAGCGGCCGCCAGCACGCGTTCGCGCACCATGCGCTCGAGCGTGGCGTAGCGGGCGCCGGCCGAATCGAGCATCTTCGGGTCCATGGTGGGCTGCTGCGCGCGGATGCGGTCGCTCTCGACGCGGTGCGCATTGTCCCATTCGGTCTGCGTGATCTTGTTGCCATCCACACGGGCAACCACGGCACTCTTCTCGGAGAAGTAGTTGCTGTCGATGCCTACCAGCACAAACGAGGGAATGACCAGCAAAAACAACAAGAGCATCATGATCTTGGAGTGCTTGCGGATGGATTCAAACATGATCGAACTTTCAATGACAAAAAACAAAAAGGCGAACTTGCGTTCGCCTTCGTGTTCGGTGGTGGTGGGTCCTGACGGTCTCGAACCGCCGACCTACTCCGTGTAAAGGAGCCGCTCTACCAACTGAGCTAAGGACCCCGCCTCAACAACAAACGTGTCTTCAGTTCAAGGCGTCTTTCAGAGCCTTGCCTGGACGAAACTTCGGCACTTTAGCAGCTTTGATCTTGATCGTATCGCCCGTACGGGGATTACGGCCGGTGCGGGCAGCGCGCTTGCCCACGGCAAAGGTGCCAAAACCGACGAGCGAAACGGTACCACCCTTTTTCAGGGTCTTCTTGACGGCCTCGATCGTGGATTCCAGGGCACGCGCTGCAGCGGCCTTGGAGATGTCGGCGTTGTTAGCGATGTGCTCGATCAGTTCGGTTTTGTTCACAAGAAGCCTCTCGGGAAAAGCGTTGATGAATGAAGTGTGTCTTGGGTATCTGGTCTTCACACGTCAGAAGGCACAACCGGTGAGGGCTGGGTGTCTGCAGACGGGGGAATGACTGGCGTACACAGCAGGGGCTGCTGCATCAGATTAAAGCCATCGACTTTCAAGGTGTCAATACAACACGCTGCATTGCCACAGCGATGGATTGAATTCTAGTCGTATTTCACACCCTGTCTGGGCTTGCGGCGCGCTTTTGTCTCAAACGCGCCGTATGCGCGCGATTCCCGATTGACAGCCGCGGCCCCTGTCAGCAGGGCCTCGGCGCGCGCCCCAGAACGGGGCATGCGCCCCTGCAGAGCCATGCCGGTTTGCGATTTCGGATAGACGAAAAAATCACTTCACACGGGCACGGATTTCGGGCAACGCCTTTTGCAGGTAGTAGACCATGGACCACACCGTGAGCACGGCCGAGGCCCAGATCAGCCAGGTGCCCCACACGCCCGTGTCGATCACCCCGAGGATGCGCCCGTCGTACAGCAGGAAGGGGATGGCGACCATCTGCACCGTGGTCTTGACCTTGCCGATCATGTGCACGGCCACGCTCTTGCTGGCGCCGATCTGCGCCATCCATTCGCGCAGGGCCGAGATCGCGATCTCGCGCCCGATGATGATCAGCGCCACGAACACATCGGCGCGCTGCAGGTGCACCAGCACCAGCAGCGATGCGCACACCAGGAACTTGTCGGCCACCGGGTCCAGGAAGGCGCCGAAAGACGAGGTCTGGTTGAGCTTGCGCGCCAGGTAGCCGTCGAGCCAGTCGGTGGCGGCGAACACCACGAACATCACCGTGGCGATCAGGTTGCGCGTGGCGGGCTCCACTGGCGCATAGAACACCCCCACGATCAAAGGTATCGCGACAATGCGCGTCCAGGTCATCAGGGTGGGGATAGTCCAGAACATGGGCGCGATTGTGCACCACTGGTGATATCCCCCAGCCCCGAAATGATGCGCGCGCGAAAAGCCGCGCGGCACCCGCGCCTTCAGCGCAGTGCCCGGTAGATCTCCTCGGCCAGATCGCGCGAGATGCCGTCCACCGTCGCCAGGTCTTCCACGCTGGCACTGGCCACGCCGCGCACGCCGCCAAAGCGCTGCAGCAGGCGCGCGCGCTTCTTGGGGCCCACGCCGGGGATCTCCTCCAGTTGGCCACCGCCCACGCGCACCTTGGCGCGCGCGGCACGCATGCCGGTGATGGCAAAGCGGTGGGCCTCGTCGCGGATCTGGGCCACCAGCATCAGCGCGGCCGAGTCCTTGCCCAGGTAGACCTTCTCGCGGCCGTCGGCGAACACCAGCTCTTCCAGGCCGACCTTGCGGCCCTCGCCCTTTTCCACGCCAACGATGCGCGTCAGGTCCAGCCCCAGCGCGGTGAACACCTCGCGCGCCACGCCCACCTGGCCCTTGCCGCCGTCGATGAGCACCAGGTCGGGCAAGCGCGCCACGCCCTTGGGCTTGACGGCCCCCTCGGCGTTCTCGGTGTCGGGCGGCGGTGCGGCCGCAAAGTCGATGCCGCCGGCCTCGCGCGCGGCCTCCACCACCTTGCTGTAGCGGCGCGTGAGCACCTGGCGCATGGCGGCATAGTCGTCGCCACCGGTGATGCCTTCTATCTTGTAGCGGCGGTACTCGCTGCTCTGCATCTTGTGGTGGTGGAACACCACGCACGAGGCCTGGGTCGATTCGCCCGCGGTGTGCGAGATGTCGAAGCACTCGATGGTCAACTGGTCCAGGTCTTCGGGCGGCAGGTCCAGCGCCTCGGCCAGGGCGCGCGTGCGCGCCTGCTGCGAGCCCTCCTCGGCCAGCAGCCGGGCCAGTTGCAGGTCGGCGTTCTTCTGCGCCATGTCCAGCCAGGCACGGCGCTGCTCGCGCGGCTGGTGGATGGCATTCACGCGCACGCCGGTCTGCTCCGACAGGGCTTCCATCAGCGCCTTGTCCACCGGCTCGCTGCACACCAGCACCGGTGGCACGGGCACGCCGATGTAGTGCTGGGCGATGAAGGCCTCGAGCACCAGCGCCTCGACGCGGCGCGTGCGTACAGCAGGGGCAATGCCGCCCTCGCCGGCCCCGGCGTCTTCTTCCTCTGCATGGATGGCCGCGGCGTCCTCCACATGCACCGGAAAGTAAGGCCGATCCCCCAGGTGCCGCCCGCCGCGCACCATGGCCAGGTTCACGCAGGCGCGGCCGCCCTGCACGCGCACGGCGAGGATGTCCACGTCCTTGTCGTCCGCGGTCTCGATGGACTGTTGGTGCAGCACGCGCGACAGCGCCTGCATCTGGTTGCGCACATCGGCCGCCTGCTCGAACTCGAGCTTGTCCGAGTGCGCCATCATGCGCACCTCCATGGCCTTGAGTACTTCCTGCGTCTCGCCGCGCAGCAGCGCCTCGGCGTGCTGCACATCGGCCGCATAGGCCTCGGGCGAGACCAGGTCCACGCACGGGCCCGAGCAGCGCTTGATCTGGAACAGCAGGCAGGGCCGCGTGCGGTTGGCGAACACCGTGTCCTCGCAGGTGCGCAGGCGAAACACCTTTTGCAGCAACTGGATCGACTCCTTCACCGCCCAGGCGCTCGGGTAAGGCCCGAAGTAGCGGTGCTTCTTGTCCACCGAGCCGCGGTAGTAGGCCATGCGCGGAAACACCTGCGAGGGCGAGCCCTGCCCCACCGCCGTGCCCGGCGCGCCGGTGATCTTCAGGTAGGGGTAGCTCTTGTCGTCGCGGAACAGGATGTTGAACTTGGGGTTCTGCGTCTTGATCAGGTTGTTTTCAAGCAGCAGCGCCTCGGCCTCGGAGCGCACCACCGTGGTCTCCATGCGCACGATCTTGCTCACCATGTGGCCGATGCGCGTGCCGCCATGGTTCTTGGTGAAGTAGCTCGACACCCGGCGCTTCAGGTGCCGCGCCTTGCCCACGTAGAGCAGCGCACCCTGCGCGTCGAAATAGCGGTACACCCCCGGCAGCGGCGGCAGCGCGGCCACCTGGGCCAGCAGTTCTTCGGAATGGGCTCGCAGTGCTTCTTCGTCTTCGGACATGGGGGCTATTGTCATGGCAATGCAAAGCGCCCTGCCCGGCACCGCGTATCGCCAGGCCGGGCGCCCTGGCGTGGGGGGGGATGCCCGGGCTCCGGCGCCGGCCGCACAGCGCATAGCCATATGCGGTTTTCATGCTTCGCGGCGGGCCGCGTGGTGCTACCTTGGCGGCCAGTTTCCACACAAACGCCCGCGCCCCATGACCTACACCCCTACTTACCTGCAGGCCCGCTACGGCGCCCAGGCCGCCGCCTGGCCCGTGCCCCGCCACCCCGTGGTCGAGCACATCCTGTCGCACCGCTCGGTGCGCAACTTCCTGCCCGACGCGCTGCCACCCGACACCGTGCAGACCCTGGTGGCCGCTGCCCAGTCGGCCCCCAGCAGCTCCAACCTGCAGACCTGGAGCGTGATCGCCGTGCACAGCCAGGACAGCCGCAACCGTTTGGCCGAGCTGGCGGGCAACCAGGCGCACATCCGCACCGCACCGCTCATCCTGGTGTGGCTGGCCGACCTGTCGCGCATCGCCCGCATATCGCAGTACAAGGACCAGCCCGCCGACGGCCTGCCCTACCTGGACACCTACCTCATGGCCGTGATCGACGCCGCCCTGGCCGCGCAGAACGCCGTGGTCGCCGCCGAGGCGCTGGGCCTGGGCACCGTATACATCGGCGCCCTGCGCAACCAGCCCGAGGCGGTCGCCCAGGTGGTGGGCACACCCGCTGGCGTGTTCCCCGTCTTCGGCCTGGTCGTGGGCCACCCCGATCCCGCCCGCCCCGCCGCCATCAAGCCCCGGCTGCCGCAAGCCAGCGTGCTGCACCACGAACGCTACACCGCACCCGCCAGCCTGGCCGCCGAGATCGGCGATTACGACGCCCAGCTGCGCGACTTCCAAGTTAGTGAGGGCCTGCCCGAGGTGGACTGGAGCGATCTGGTGCTGCAGCGGCTGGCCAATGCCGACTCGCTCAAAGGCAGGCACCGGCTGGTGGAGGCGCTCAAGGGGGCGGGGTTCGCGCTGCGCTGATCCATAACGCGCTTGGACGCGCAGGACAATCCGTGTAAATTCCTTCCAGGAAAGCGGGAGGGACGCAATCCATGGGCGACAAGTACGCCAGCACATCGCCAGCAGGCTCACGAAGAGCTGACGAACGCTTTCCCACCCCTACCGCGCCGACAGCTACACCCGCCTGATGACGCAGCCAGGCCGCCCGGTGCCGCCGGGCGCCACGGCGCTCAAGGACCGCGCGCGGTTGCGCTGCGCAGCCGGACCAGACTCCTTACCATGAAAGAGAGAGGGACCGCATGAACCGATCCGTCACCCGCCTGGCAACCCTGGCCGTGGTGCTGACCCTGTCGCTGCTGGGCGGGGCAGGCAACGGCGCCCACGCTGGCGAAATCGACGAACGCAAGCAGATCACGGAACGGTTCACAAGGCTGTTTGCAGCCGGCGACTACGCCGCGCTGGATGCCTGGTACGACAAGGCGCTGCAACAGGACACACGCACCGCCGGCGGGCACCGCCTTGCCAACCGGCTGGTGCGCTCCATCGCCTTCGGCCCGGGGCCAGGCCAGTCTCCTGCAGACGAGCCTTACTGGCAAGCACAGCAGCACCAGGCTACCCGGTGGCTTGCTGCGCGCCCCCAGTCCATCCTGGCCACCATCGCCCTGTCGAAGGTCTACGCCTACCAGGCCTGGAGCCTTCGGGACAGCGACGCGGGCAAGTCCCTGGAGCTCAACCGGCAAGGCCAGAAGCTCTTGCTCGCCCAGTCGGAGCGGGGCCGCAAGGACCCCAATTGGTGGGCCGTCCTGCTGACCCAGGCGCATAACACCCGCATGCCCGCAAAGGAACAGCGCCAGCTGGCCCAGGACGCCATAGCCGCCTTCCCCCAGCACCCCGACATCTACACCAGGATCGCCACCACCCGCGTTCCGCAGGAGGGCGGCAGCCACAAGGCGCTGGCCGACCTGGCCGGCCAGGCGGTGGAGAACACCAAACCGCACGAAGGGCAATCCCTGTACGCGCTGCTCTACTGGAGCGTGCAGGACCAGTTGGCCCCAAACGGCCAGGCCGCCTTCACCCACCGGCAGGTCGACTGGCCGCGCATCCGCGCCGGTTTCGACGACCTGGTGCAACGCCACCCCGATCCTTACAACATCAACACCTACGCCCGCCTGGCCTGCGTGGCCGCCAAGGACAAAAAGGCCACGGCAGAGGTGCTGCAGCGCATGGGAAACAACATCGTCCAGCAAGCTTGGTCCAGCCGCGAAGAGTTCATGGGCTGCCAGGCCTGGGCGGGGGGCGCTGCTGCCCGGTGATGCCGCCTTGTGCTGCCGCGCCAGCGCAGCGCGGATGCACGCGAAAAAAGGGGATACCTGCTGGTGGATGCGCCCAAGGGCGCAGGGCTTGCACTGCGGCAGCATGCGGCGTTTGCGCGCGGCCGCACTCCACTCATGCGGCGGTGCCAGCCCGTGCAGTGGCTCCCCCCCCCCCCCCCCCCCCC
>NZ_AKJX01000207.1 GCF_000276605.1 Acidovorax sp. CF316
TGGCGGGTCGGAGACCGCCATATCGACAACCTGCTGCAGCTGTCGCAGGAGATCCAGCACGGCCATACCAGCGGCATGGTGGACGCCGCTACGCGCCGGGACTGGCAGGCCAGCATCCGCGCCATCAACGCGGGTGCGACGCCGGCGGCCCGCGCCTTCAGCGCCTCGCTCGGGCACAGCTCCCGGCGCATCGTGCAATGGCTGCTCTGGGCCAACGCGGGCATGGCCGCCGTGCTCATCCTGCTGACCACCTGGCACACCCGCAGCCTGCTGGCGCAGCGCCAGCGCGCGGAACTGGCGCTCGATGCCGAGCGCGAACAGGCGCGCATCACGCTGGCCGCCATCGGCGACGCCGTCGTGACCACCGACCTGCAGGGCCAGGTGCTGTACCTGAATCCCGCGGCCGAAGCCCTGGTGGGCCTGCCGGCCCAGGAAGCTACCGGCCACCCTTTGGCCCAGGTGCTGCAACTCAATGACGGCACCGGCCCCCTGGGCGCCGACCAGTTGGTGGAGCGGGTGCTGCGCGGCGGCCCCACGCACCGCGATGGCTTCACGCCGACCGTGGTGCGCCCGGACCAGAGCATGGTCCCCATCAAGCTCATGGGCTCGCCGATCGAGCACCTGGGCCGCCCCAAGGGGGTGGTGCTGGTGCTGCACGACGTGACGCGCGAACAGCACTATGTGGAACAGCTGTCCTGGCAGGCCAGCCACGATGCGCTCACCGGCCTGGTGAACCGGCGCGAGTTCGAGCACCGGCTGGAAGTGCTGCTCGGCCAGCCGCGCGCGGTGGGGCGCGAGGGCGCCCTGCTCTTCGTGGACCTGGACCAGTTCAAGCTCATCAACGACACCTGCGGCCACCAGGCGGGCGACGAGATGCTGCGCGAGGTCTGCCGCATGCTGCAAAGCCACCTGCGCGAGGGCGATACGCTGGCACGGCTGGGCGGCGACGAATTCGGCATCCTGCTCAGGGACTGCCCGCCCGGCCCCTCGGCACGCATTGCCGAGCAGTTGCGCCAGGCAGGGCATGAGCTGCGCGTGCTCTGGGAAGGTCGGCAGCTGGGCACCGGCCTGAGCATCGGCATGGTGCAGCTGATACCGGCGCTCAGCACCATCCAGGAAGCCATGCGCGTGGCCGACATGGCCTGCTACCGCGCCAAGGAGGCCGGCCGCAACCAGGTCTTCATCTACCAGACGGAAGACATCGAGATGAGCCGCCGCGAAGGCGACATGGACTGGGTGCGGCGCCTGCGCCTGGCGCTGGAGCACGACCGCTTCCGGCTGCACGCGCAGACCATCAGCGCGCTGCAGGGGACGGGAGCGGGGCTGCACCTGGAAGTGCTGCTGCGCCTGGCCGAAAACACCGAGGAGCTCATCGCCCCGGGATGCTTCATCCCCGCCGCCGAGCACTACGGCATGATGCCCGCCATCGACCGCTGGGTGGTGCGACACACGCTGCGCGCCCTGGCACAGCACCAGGCCGCGGGCGGCGGCCCGGCCGTGCACACCTGCGCCATCAACCTCTCGGGCACCAGCCTGGGCGACGAAAGCCTGCTCAGGTACATCCACACCGAAATCGAGCAGTCGGGCGTGGATCCCCATCGGCTGTGCTTCGAGATCACCGAGACCAGCGCCATCTCGCACCTGCCCAGCGCGGTGCGGCTCATGAAGGACCTGCAGCAGCTGGGCTGCCGCTTCGCGCTCGATGACTTCGGCGTCGGCATGTCCTCCTTCACCTACCTCAAGCACCTGCCGGTGGACTACCTCAAGATCGACGGCAGCTTCGTGCGCGACCTGCTGGACGACCCGACCAACCGGGCCATGGTGGAGATGATCAACCACATCGGCCATGTCATGGGCAAGGAGACCATCGCGGAGTTTGCCGAGTCGATGGACATCGTTGACGCGCTGCGCGCCATCGGCGTCGACCATGCACAGGGCTATGCGCTCTCGCGCCCCATCCCGCTGGTCGATTGCCTGCGCAAGGGTTGAACCAGGGCCCCGCTGCCCAGCGCCAGGCCGGGCACCACCAGCAGCACCGCGGCCAGCAAGGCGCCCGAGACGGGCTCGCCCAACAGCCAGGCGCCACCCGCGGCCGTGAGCAGCGGCACCAGCGCCGCAGACAGCGCCGCACGTGCCGCGCCCAGCCGCGCAATCGCCACGCTGTAGACCACCAGGCCCAGCAACCCGGCCGCCACGCCCTGCCCCAGCGCCTGCCAGGCCACATCGGTCCAGGGTGCCGAGAGCAGGCGCGGAGCGCCCACCACCAGCAGCACGGGCAGCAACAGCACGGCCGAGCCCAGGTTCACCACGGCAGCGCCCTGCCAGGGCGTGAGGCCACTGCCGCGAAACGCCAGGGTGTACACCGCCCACAGCAGCGCCGCCAGCAGGAACAGCAGGTCGCCGCGCCAGGCCTCTTCCACCGTGCGCCAGCCGGCGGCGCCAAAGACCGCCATGCCCGCCACGATCAGCGCCAGACCCAGCAGCCGCGGGGTTGGAGGCCGCTCCCCGGCCACCAGCCAGCCACCCAGCGCGGTGAACACCGGCAGGCTGCCCGCCACGAAGATGCCCATGTGCGCGGCCGGCGCCCAGCGCGCGCCGGCCAGCACCACCAGGCCGAACGGCAGGCCACCGCACAACACCAGCAGCGCGCAGCGCTGGGGAGACAGGCCGGCTGGCCACCCGCTGCGCCGCAGCCACAACGGTGCCAGCACCAGGGCCGGTACGGCATAGCGCAGCACGGCCAGCTCGACCGGCCCCAGCGTGGTGGTGACACCATGGCGCGAGGCGATCTGCCAGCCGCTGCCGATGAGCGCGGCAGCCAACGCGGCCAGCCAGCCGACCCAGGGCGATGGAATGGAGGAGCACAGGCGGCGAAAGGAGGGGGCGAAAGCAGGCATGCCCGCAGTCTCGGCGCGGCACCCCCTGCCCGGCTATCAGAATCCTGCCCAGGTCAGTTGCAGTCAGGTGCGCAGTGCCTGCCGGGCCTGTGCCGGCGTCACGCCGATGGCGCGGCGGAACGCGGCCCCCAGGTGGCTCTGGCTGCTGTAGCCCAGGTCGTGCGCCAGCGCAGCCAGGTCGGCCTCGCCCTCATCCAGGCGCTGCAGTGCCGCGGCCAGCCGCAGTTGCTCGCGGTAGGCGTGCAGGCCCAGGCCGGTATGGGTACGGAACAGGCGCGCGAGGTGGAAGTAGGAGCAGCACGCCGCATCGGCCACGTCGTGCAGCGACCAGTGAAGGCCATCGGCAGACGCGGTGCGCGTGGCCATGAAGCGCCTTGCACGCGCCACTGCCACATGGGCCATGGCACTGTCGCACAACACCCCCTGCCCGAGCACGGGCTCTTCGACCCGCTCTCGCCCCTGCGCCAGCGCGCGCCAGTGCAGGCGCAGTTGCCAGAGGGCCCGGGGTGGCAGCATCCAGGCGAGTGCATGGCCGGGGCTGCCGGCCGATGGGGCGCCCGGCTGCATGCTGACCACCATGTGGCTGCGCGGCGCGGGCTGCCACTCATGGATACGGTATGGCAGCCCGGTGGGCAGGGCCACGACGGTCAGCCCGTCGAGCAGCACCTGCCGCTCCTCCAGATGGAACTCGGACACGCCGCACACCGGGAAGACCCAGCGCGGCGTAGCCACCTGGTAGACGGCGCCGCCGGCATGGGCCACGCCCGCGGGCTTGACCACCCGCTCCACCCGCCACGCAGCGGTGTCGGCGTAGAGGATGCGGTCCTGCGGCATTGCGGGCCGGGCTGGGCGCCCGTGTCAGCGGCCCTTGCGGCCGGCCGAGGGCTTGGCCGAGCCAGTCACGCGCGGTGGCAGGCCGGTGTGCTGCGTGAGCATGCGGCCCTTTTGCGGCTGCGTGGACTTGAGCGCCACGCCCTGTGAGGACTTGGATGCCGCCGCCGGAGTGGCCGCCTTGGCACCGCCGGGCGTGGAGTTCTTGCGCCGCGCACTCTGGTAACCGCCATCCGTGAGCGGCTGGAAGGTCGGGATCAGGTGGTGCTTGCCATTGCCGATCAGGTCGGCGCGGCCCATGGCCTTGAGCGCGTCGCGCAGCAGCGGCCAGTTGTTCGGGTCGTGGTAGCGCAGGAAGGCCTTGTGCAGGCGGCGGCGCTTTTCGCCGCGCACGATGTCCACGCCCTCGCTGTCGCGCGTGATCTTGCGCAGCGGGTTCTTGTTGCTGTGGTACATGGCCGTGGCCGTGGCCATGGGGCTCGGGTAGAAGGTCTGCACCTGGTCGGCGCGGAAACCGTTCTTCTTGAGCCAGATGGCGAGGTTCATCATGTCCTCGTCACTGGTGCCCGGGTGCGCGGCGATGAAGTACGGGATCAGGAACTGCTTCTTGCCCGCCTCTTCACTGAACTTCTCGAACATCTGCTTGAACTTGTCATAGCTGCCGATGCCCGGCTTCATCATCTTCGTGAGCGGGCCCTGCTCGGTGTGTTCGGGCGCGATCTTGAGGTAGCCACCCACGTGGTGCTGCACCAGCTCCTTGACGTACTCAGGGCTCTTGACGGCCAGGTCGTAGCGCAGGCCCGAGCCGATCAGGATCTTCTTGATGCCCTTGAGCGCGCGGCCGCGGCGGTAGATCTTGATCAGCGGGTCGTGGTTGGTGCCCAGGTTGGAGCAGATGCCCGGGTACACGCAGCTCGGCTTGCGGCAGGCGGCCTCGATCTCGGGGCTCTTGCAGCCCAGGCGGTACATGTTGGCCGTGGGGCCGCCCAGGTCCGAGATGGTGCCGGTGAAGCCGCTCACCTTGTCGCGGATGTCCTCGATCTCCTGGATGATGGAATCCTCGGAGCGGCTCTGGATGATGCGGCCCTCGTGCTCGGTGATGGAGCAGAAGGTGCAGCCGCCGAAGCAGCCGCGCATGATGTTGACCGAAAAGCGGATCATCTCCCACGCCGGGATCTTGGTCGCGCCTTCGTGGCTACCGTTCTCGTCGGCATAGCTCGGGTGCGGGCCGCGGGCGTAGGTCAGGTCGAACACGTAGTCCATCTCGGCCGTGGTCAGCGGGATGGGCGGCGGGTTGATCCACACGTCGCGCGCGGTCACGCCCTCGCCATGCGCCTGCACCAGGGCCCGGGCATTGCCGGGGTTGGTCTCCAGGTGCAGCACGCGGTTGGCGTGGGCATACAGCACCGGGTCGCTCTTGACCTGCTCGTAGCTCGGCAAACGGATCACGCTGCGGTCGCGCGGCGGCACCTTGAGCTTGGCCTTGAGCGCCGGGTTGGCCACGAACAGCATGGGCCGGATGGCGGGGTTGGGCTCGGCCGCAGCGGCTGCGCCGGCCTCGGCATCCAGGGTCCCATCTTCCTTGCTACAGGTGCTGCCCTGGGCGGCGGCCTGCTCGCTGGTGGTCATGTAGGGGTTGATGTGCGCCTCGACCCGGCCCGGCTCGTCCACGCTGGTGGAGTCGATCTCGAACCAGCCCTTGCCGGTTTCGTCGTCGGAGCGGCGCACGAAGGCCGTGCCGCGCACGTCAGTGATCTGCTCCACGGGCTCGCGCGCGGCCAGGCGGTGCGCCACCTCGACCAGAGCGCGCTCGGCATTGCCGTACAGCAGCAGGTCGCACTTGGCATCGACCACGACCGAGCGGCGCACCTTGTCGCTCCAGTAGTCGTAGTGGGCGATGCGGCGCAGGCTGCCTTCGATGCCGCCCAGGATGATGGGCACGTCCTTGTACGCCTCGCGGCAGCGCTGGCTGTAGACGATGGCCGCACGGTCGGGGCGCTTGCCGCCGATGTCACCCGGGGTGTAGGCGTCATCGCTGCGGATCTTGCGGTCCGCCGTGTAGCGGTTGATCATGGAATCCATGTTGCCCGCGGTCACGCCCCAGAACAGGTTGGGCTTGCCCAGCGCCTTGAAGGGCTCGGCGCTCTGCCAGTCGGGCTGGGCGATGATGCCCACGCGAAAGCCCTGGGCCTCCAGCGTGCGGCCGATCACGGCCATGCCGAAGCTCGGGTGGTCCACATAGGCATCGCCCGTGACCAGGATGATGTCGCAGCTGTCCCAGCCCAGTTGCTCCATCTCGGCGCGGCTCATCGGCAGGAACTTGGCCGTGCCGAAGCGCTTCGCCCAGTAGGGGCGATAGCTGGTCAGCGGCTTGGCTGCGCGCGCGAAAAAAGAGACGTCGACGGGGGCGTTCATGTGGGGGGTGCGAGACCTCGAATGGGCGAGGCCGTTATGGATAACCCGCGATTTTACGTTGGCAAGCCCGTTTTGTCGCCCCGCATCGGTTTGTCCTACCCATTGTCCGGCCATGCCCTGGCAGATATATACTTGCCAAAGTCAATCAATTGCATGACAAAGGCAATCAATCATGAAAACCCCGACCGCCGAAGCCCCGGCAGGTGCCGTCAAGGCCGTGCGCCGTTTCAACCGCTTCTTCACGCGCCGCATCGGCGTGCTCGACCCCTACCTGGGCAGCGAGCTGTCGTTGACCGACGTGCGCGTGCTCTATGAACTGGCCCACCGCGACGCCCTGGTGGCCAGCGAACTGGCGCGCGAGCTGGGGCTGGATGGCGGCTACCTGAGCCGCATCCTGCGGCGCTTCGAGGGCGCGGGCTGGATCAGCCGGGCACCGAGCGCCAGGGATGCGCGCCAGAGCGAGCTCACGTTGACGCCTGCCGGGCATGCTGCCTTTGCGCCGCTGCAGCAGCGCTCGCGCGACGAAGCGGCCGCGCTGCTCGCCCCCCTGCCCGCCCCGCGCCAGGCAGAGCTGGTGCAGGCCATGGAGCGCATCGAAGCGCTGCTGGAGCCCGCTGCCGCCACCAGCGGGCCTGCCAGGGTGGCCGTGCTGCGCGACCCGGTGCCTGGCGACATGGGCTGGGTGGTGCAGCAGCATGGCGAAATCTATGCGCGGGAATACGGCTGGGACCTGCGCTTCGAGGCCCTGGTGGCCGATATCGCCGCGCAGTTCGTGCGCAAGTTCCAGCCTGAATGGGAAAAATGCTGGATCGCCGAGCTCGACGGCGAGCGCGTGGGCGCCATCTTCGTGGTGCGCAAATCCGCCAGCACCGCCCAACTGCGCATGCTGATCCTCTCGCCCAAGGCCCGTGGCATGGGCCTGGGAGCGCGGTTGACGGACGAATGCATCGCCTTTGCGCGTGCCAAGAGTTACAAAAAAATGGTGCTGTGGACCAACAGTTGTCTCACCACCGCACGTTCCATCTATGCCAAACGGGGTTTTGTGCTCGACAAGTCGGAGCCCTACGAGGACTTCGGGCAACAATTGGTGGGAGAAACCTGGTCGCTCAAGCTATGACCAGGGCATGTCATCATTCATTTCGCCCCCGCGAAAGCCTGCAGCGCGGTGCAGTGCAAGGCGCCCTGAGTGCCGTGTAGCACGGCTACACAAGCGAAGGGCAACACCGCAATGTGCCGCGCCGCAGGCTTTCCCTTGGGGCTGGCCCCGGCATGCGGCGTCTGCTTTGTCGCACGGCTTGCCAATAGCCCGCTATTGGCTGCGCCGCGCTTCGCGCATCCATCCTCATGCCGGGGCCAGCGCGGGGGCGAAATGAATGATGACACGCCCTACCCCCGCCCGGACCGATGCCGTGACCACCAGCCCGCCTTCAGAACCCACCCTGCGCCTGCTCACCCCGCACGATGACCTGGAGCGGCTGACCGCGCTGATCCATGCGGCCTACGCCCCGCACGCCGCCAAGGGCCTGCGCTACTGGGCCACCCACCAGACGGTGGAGGACACGGCCAAACGCCTGGCCTCGGGCCTGGCACTGGTCATGGAAATCGAAGGTGACCATGCGGCCACGGCGACCTTGCGCGCCCCGCAACCCGAGTCCAAGGTGGCGCTGTACCGCGACAGCACGGTGTGGTCGATCACGCAGTTCTGCGTGGCGCCCCGGTTCAAGGGCCTGGGCCTGGGGAAACTGCTGCACGGGGAACTGCTGACCAGGGCGCGCAGTGCCGGGGCCGCCACCCTGGCACTGGACACGGCCGAACCGGCCCATGCGTTGATTGCGATGTACGAATCCTGGGGCTACCGGGTGGTCGGCGCGTGCGACTGGAGGCCGCTCACCAACTACACCAGCGTGCTCATGGCACGCCCCGTGGACGCCTGAGGCACGGCTACGCCGAGCGCCAGGCGCCGATAGTTTTTACCACTCGCCCACTTCGCGCACGCGCTGGGCCAGGTCGAACTCTTCTTCCTCTTCGAAATCCGTCGCCGCGGCGCTGGTGGCCACGCTGGGCGATGGCATGGCCATGCGGGGCATGGACGATGCTGCCGACGAGGCGGCGAAGCGGCCGAACACATGGCTGGCCAGCGTGCTGGGGAGGGAGGCGGTCAATGGCAGTGCGAACATGGCGGGTCCTTGGGTGCGAGTCGTTTGCTTGTTGTCTGCCGAGAATAGTTATCGGCTATGGGGTCAAGTGTAGGAACGCACCGCGTCTGCGCTTGTGACAGAACGCACACTTACAGGCCCAAGCCCGATCAGCGGGCGCGCGGCTGTGACAGGCGTCACATAACTGCCACCCGCGTGGGGCCACGGGTGGTGCATTTGCGCCACAACCTGGCGAGCGGGCGACGCTGATAAGCTCGGCGCCCCATGCCACAGACCCTTGCAGCCCCCGCCCACAGCGAGCTCGTCATCAAGAAAAGCCGCTTCATCGGCTGCGTGCAGCCCATGGCCGATCGCGCCAGTGCGCAAGCGGTGGTGGACGCGCTGCGCAAGCAGCACCCGGGCGCTGCGCATGTCTGCTGGGCCTTGCTGGCGGGCGGCCAATCGGCCGCGGTGGACGACGGCGAGCCGGGCGGCACCGCCGGCCGGCCCATGCTCGACGTACTGCGCCACCAGGACCTGGAGGGGGTGCAGGCCACCGTGGTGCGCTACTTCGGCGGGGTGAAGCTGGGCGCGGGCGGGCTGGTGCGCGCCTACACCGACACCATCGCCCAGGCCTTGCTCACGGCCCCCAAGATCGTCCTGCAGCGCATGGCCACACGGCAATGCATGGTGCCGTACGCGCTGGAAGGCCTGCTGCGCCGGGAGATCGAGGCCGCAGGCGCCGAACTGGTCGATGTGCAGCACGGCACCCTGGTCACCCTGCAACTGCGGCTGCCCCAGGCCCAGGCCGAAGCTTTCGTTCAGCGCATCAACGACCAGGGCCAGGGGCGCGTGGGCTGGATGGACCCAGCCTGAACGCCGGACATGGTTGGGCAACCCGCCTACATGCGCGCGGGCCCATGCCCTGCACACTAGGCCTCAACGCAACCCCGGGAGACGCGAGACATGGGCCAGCCGTTCGACACCATCATCATCGGCGCAGGCACGGCCGGCCTGGCCGCCCTGCGCGAGGTGCGCAAACACACCGAGCGCTACCTGATCGTCAATGACGGGCCCTGGGGCACCACCTGCGCGCGCGTGGGCTGCATGCCCTCCAAGACCTTGATCGAGGCGGCCAACGCCTTCCACCGGCGCCATGCGTTCGAGGAGTTCGGCATCCGGGGCGGCGCCGACCTGCGGGCCGACATCCCTGCCGTGCTGCAGCGCGTGCGAGCGCTGCGCGACGACTTCGTGGCCGGCGCCATGAGGGCCACGGACGACCTGGGCGGCGCCAGGCTCTCGGGCCGCGCCGTGCTGCTGGACGCCCACACGGTGGATGTGGCCGGCATCCACTACCACGCCGACAGCATCATCCTCGCCACCGGCTCCAGACCCGTGGTGCCCGAGGAATGGCTGGCCTTTGGTGACCGCATCCTGACCACCGACACCCTGTTCGAGCAGCCCACCCTGGGGCCGCGCGTCGCCGTGATCGGCATGGGCGCCATCGGCGTCGAGCTGTCGCAGGCCCTGGCGCGCCTGGGACTGGAGGTGGCAGCCTTCACCACCGGCCATGCCCTGGGTGGCCTGAGCGACCCGACCCTGAACGCTGAACTGGCGGCACTGCTGAAAAAGGAAATGGTGCTGCACACCCATGCCAAGGCCGAGTTGCGCGAAGTACCCGGCGGCATCGAGGTCAGCAGCGGCGCCAACCGCGTGGTGGTGGACCAGGTGATCGCCGCCATGGGCCGCACGCCCAACATCGAGCACCTGGGGCTGGAGACCCTGGGCGAACCGCTGGATGAACGCGGCAGGCCCCGGGTGGACCGGCAGACCCAGCAGATCGGCCAGCTGCGCGTGTTCCTGGCGGGCGATGCCAACGACGATGCGGCGCTGCTGCACGAGGGCGCGGACGAAGGCCACATCGCCGGCATGAACGCGCTGGCAGCCGAGCCCACGCGCTTCGTGCGCCGCACCCCGCTGTCCATCGTGTTCTCGGACCCCAACATCGCAGTCGTGGGCACGCCGTTCGACAAACTCGACCCAGCCCACACCGTGGTGGGCGCCGTGGACTTCGACCACCACGGCCGGGCCCGCGCCGCCCTGCGCAACCAGGGGCGCCTGTGCGTGTATGCCGACAAGGGCAATGCCCGGCTGCTGGGGGCCGAGATGTGTGCCCCCGATGGCGAGCACCTGGCACACCTGCTGGCCCTGGCCATTCAGCAAAAGCTCACGGTGCACCAATTGCTGGGCATGCCCATCTACCACCCGGTGCTGGAGGAAGGCCTGCGCACCGCCCTGCGCAATGCGGCCCGGCACCTGCCCGAGATCAGCGAATCAGACCTGGCCGCCTGCAAACCCCTGGGCGTACCCGCGCTGGAATGACAGGAGCTGCCGCCCCAGGATGTAACAGTTCGCAAACGCGCTGCATTTCGGGAGCAGAATGTCGATAAATCCGGCAAGCAACGGAGAACCCCCATGGATGTCGCACTCAGCAACAGCATCGTCAGCACCGCCACGGCACTGGCCAGCCGCGAAAATTCAGATGCCCTGAATATTCGGGTGCTCAAGAAGGCGCTGGACATCCAGGCCAACTCCGCCGCCACGCTGCTGCAGGCCCTGCCCCAACCGCCACTGGCCACCTCGGGCACGCTGGGCACCCAGCTCAATACCTTCGCCTGATCCCTCCGCCGGACTGGAATCTTCCCCTTTTCTCCAAGGTAAGCCCCTCAAAAGCCGCCCCTAGAGGCGGCATTTTTTTGGCCTGCGTCACCTGGGCCGTCACGCTGCCGCAAACCTTTCGCGGTAGCCCTTGGGCGAGACATTCAGGTGGCGCATGAACATGCGCCGCATCACTTCCTCCGAATTGAAGCCGCACTGCACGGCAATGGCCTTGTTGCTGTGCCGGTGGGCTTCAATCAGGCGGCAGGCCTTCTCCAGGCGGATGCGCTCCACCGCATGGGCCGGCGTGGTGCCGGTCTGGGCGGTGTAAAAACGCGCAAAGGTGCGCAGGGTCATGCCCATCTGGTCGGCCATGCGTGCCACGTTGAGGTCGGAGCGCAGGTGCTCGGCAATCCAGGCATGCAGCCGTGAGATGCGCTCGTCGCCTGCGGTCTGCTCCAGCAGCGCGCTGCTGAACTGCGACTGCCCGCCCGGGCGCTTGTAGAACACCACCAGTTTCTTGGCCACGGCCATCACGATGTCGCGGCCCACGTCGGCCTCGACCATGCCCAGCGCCATGTCGATGCCGGCTGTGACCCCGGCCGAGGTCCACACCCGCCCCTGGCGGAAATAAATGGCATCGGGCTGCACCGCAACGGCGGGAAATCGGGACGACAGGTGCTCGCAGGCGGCCCAGTGGGTCACCGCACCGGCGCCATCGAGCACGCCGGTGTGCGCCAGCACGAAGGCGCCCGTGCACACCGACGCCAGCCGCTCGATACGCGGTGACGCCAGCCGGATCCACCGCGCCAGGGCGGCTGCCGCAGGCATGTCGGCGGCTTCGCACGACGGTGCCGCCGGCCGGAACACCCCGGGCCCCCCGGGCACCACCAGGGTCTGCACGGCTCGGGACAGCCGTTTCGGCAAGGGCCGCGCAAGCACCTCGACCCCGCTGGAGCTGCGGGTCGCGCCACCCTCGAGCCCGTAGACGCCCGTCTCGTACAGCGCCGGCCGGCCCGCCAGCCGAAGCTCGTCGTTGGCCGTGGCGAACACCTGCAGCGGCCCGCTCACATCGAGCAGCTGGAACTGGTCGAACACAAGGAACCAGACCTGGTGCAGGGGTTTGTCCATGGAAGTCGCGATCCGGGTTGGCAGAAATCGTGGTACTTGTGTCCTGACGGACAAACCACCCGATCCTACAGTGGAGCCATCTCGACACCAACGAAAGCCAACACCATGAACATCGGCATGCTTGTATTCCCGGACATCACCGCCATCGACTACGTCGCGCCCGCCGACCTGCTGGTGCGCATACCCGGCGCGCAATTGCACCTGGTGTGGAAGCACACCGACCCGATCCGTACGGAGCTGGGCTGGGAATTCCGCCCCACGGCATCCTTTGACAGCTGCGGCCCACTCGACATGCTGGTGGTACCCGGCGGGCCAGGCATCGAGGCCCTGCTCAGCGACGAGGAAACCCTGGCCTTCCTGGCGCAGCAGGCTGCGGGCGCGCAGTGGATCGTGGGCATCTGCACCGGCCCGCTGGTGCTGGGTGCCGCCGGCCTGCTGCAGGGCTACCGCGCCACCTGCCACTGGGGATCGCACGCCCTGCTCTCCCTGGTGGGCGCCACACCGGTGGACGAGCGCGTGGTGGTAGACCGCAACCGCATCACCGGTGCCGGCATGACCTCGGGCATCGACTGCGCGCTGCAGGCCATTGCACTGGCCAGCAGCGCCGACGTGGCCCAGGGCATCCAGCTGTTTGCCGAGTACGACCCCAAGCCGCCTTTCGACACCGGATCGCCGCACAAGGCGCCCGCGCCCCTGGTGCAAGCCGCCCGGGCCCGCTTGCACCCCATCGTGGAACGGCGCCGCGCCTTGCTCACCAAGCGCCAGGCCGCCTGATCCGACACAACGCCCCTTGCCAGAGAGAGAAACAACGCCATGCTCCACCCTGATGCCCCCCTCGCCCTGTCCCGCCGCCGCTGCCTGCAGGTGGCGCTACTGGCACTGCCCCTGTCGGCCGCCGCGCAAACCTACAGCGGCCCCATCCGCATGCTGGTGGGCTACCCACCCGGTGGCCCGGCCGATACGGCGGCACGCATCGTGGCCGAAAAGCTGGCCGTGCAGCTGGGCCAGCCCGTGCTGGTGGACAACAAGCCCGGCGCGGGTGGCCAGATTGCGGCCCAGGCGCTCAAGGCGGCGCCTGCGGACGGGTCGGTGGTCTTCCTGAGCAACACGCACACGGTGGCCATGGTGCCGCTGACCATGAAGGCGCCGGGATTTGCGCCCGCCACCGACTTCCGGCCCCTGGGCGCAGTGGCCAACTTCGAACTGGCGCTGGCCGTGCACCCCAAGACCGGGGCGAGCAATCTGGCGGAACTGGGCACCTGGTTCGCCAGCCGCCGCAGCGACGCCAGCATCGGCGTGCCGGCGCCGGCGTCCGCGCCGGAGTTCATCGCTGGCGAAGTGGCGCGCCACCTCAAGGCCGACATCGTGCCCGTGGCCTATCGCGGCGCCACGCCCATGGTGACCGACCTGCTGGCAGGGCAGATTTCGGCAGGTGTGTCAGGCATCTCGGACTTCCTGCAGCACCAGAAGGCGGGCAAGCTGCGCATTCTGGCGGTCAGCCGCGCCACCCCCTTGCTGCCCGGCGTGCCCTCCTTCGCACAGGCGGGCCTTGCGAGCCTGGATGCAACCAGCGACTTCTTGGGCCTGTACGCCCCCGCCGGGCTCCAGGATGCGACCGTGGCGCGCTACAACACGGCTTTGAACCAGGTGCTGGCCCTGCCCGAGGTGGTGGCCAAGCTGCAGGCCAGCGCCATGACGCCGGCCGCAGGCACACCCGCCGAGCAGGCCCAGCGCCTGGCGCAGGTGTCCAAAGCCCTGGGGGCGCTGGTCGCGCAAAGCGGGTTCGTGCCCCAGTAAGCGGTCTGGGTGCATTGCTTGGCCGGACATGCGCAGGCTGCTACAAAGGAGTGCCCGCACCACCACCCGCCTTTGAGCCTTGCATGTCCTCAGCACCCCATTCCACCGATCCCCTTTGCTCCGCCCATGACCGTGGCATCCTGCAGGTGCCCTACCTCAAGCGCTGCTGGTCCAGCCTCATGGCGGCGCGCCAGGGCAAGGCGGGAACAGGCATGCAGGAGGCGCACCGCACCCAGGTCGTTCTGGCCGCCATGGGCCTGGGGCTGGAGCAGGCCATGCAGCACGTGCTGCGCGAAGCACCGGATTTCGCCGGTTTCGAAGACTGGATCGTGCGCACCGCGGGAGCCCCCGATGCCGCCACCGTGGCGCGCATCCAGGCATTGGTCGATGGGGGCCCGCAACCCGACGCCATCCTGGACCTGCATGGCCGGATCGACGCCATGCCGCCCGTGCTCGGCGCGGCCGACCTGGCCCATTGGGAAGAGCATGGCTATGTGGTGCTGCGGCAGGCCGTGCCAGCCGACGACAGCGCGGCTGCCGCACAGGTGGTGTGGGATGCCGTCGGCGCCACCCCGGGCGACGTGGACTCCTGGTACCCGAACGCCCCGCGCAATGTCATGGTGCAGCTGTTCCAGCACCCGGCCTTCGAGAAGAACCGCCGTTCGCCGCGCATCCACAAGGCCTTTGCCCAGCTGTGGGGCACAGCCGACCTGTGGCGCAGCACGGACCGCTGCGGCTTCAATCCGCCCGAGCGCCCAGGCCATACCTACAGCGCCCAGGGCATGCATTGGGACGTGAGCCTGGCGCAGCCGATACCGTTCTGCACGCAGGGCATCCTCTACCTCACGGACACATTGCCGGAACAGGGCGGCCTGACCGTGGTGCCCGGCTTCCACCGCCGGGTGGGTCCGTGGCTGGCCAGCCTGCCGCCGGGTGCCGACCCGCGCCGCCAGGACTTCAACGCCCTTGGCGCCCGCCCCATCGGTGCGGGAGCGGGCGATCTGGTGATCTGGCACCAGGCCCTGCCCCACGGGCCCAGCCCGAATCGGGCCACCCAACCCCGCTTGGTGCAGTACATCAACATGTTCCCGGCAGAGGTACCGGCCAGCGACGACTGGGTGTGACCATCCGGCAAGGGCCGCCCCTCCCGGCCAGGGTTGCCGGTTGCCTTACTTCGACGGCACAGCACCCACGCGCCAGACGGCATTGCCCACGTCATCGGCCACCAGCAGGCCGCCGCGCGCATCCATGGCTACACCCACCGGCCGGCCATAGGCATCGCCGTCCGGGCTGACAAAGCCCGCAAGCACGTCGATGGGCAGGCCCGCAGGCTGGCCGTCAGCAAAGGGCACGAACACCACCTTGTAGCCACTGCGCGGCTTGCGGTTCCAGGAGCCATGCTCGCCCACGAAGGCGCCACTGGCCAGTTGGGGCGCCAGGGCCGGCCCTTGCGCGAACGCCAGGCCCAGCGGCGCGACGTGCGAGCCCAGGGCATAGTCGGGTGCCACCGCCTTGGCCACCAGGTCGGGCCGCGGCGGCTTCACGCGTTCGTCCACATGCTGGCCGTAGTAGCTGTAGGGCCAGCCGTAGAAGGCGCCGTCCTTCACCGAGGTGAGGTAGTCGGGCACCAGGTCGCTGCCGATCTCGTCGCGTTCGTTGACCACCGTCCATAGCGCGCCGCTGCCCGGCGCCCAACCCAGGCCATTGGGGTTGCGCAGGCCACTGGCAAAGATGCGGTGGGAGCCGCTGGCCCGGTCCACCTCCCAGATGGCGGCACGGCCCTCTTCGGCCTGCATGCCGTTCTCGCCGACGTTGCTGTTGGAACCCACGGTGACGTAGAGCTTGCTGCCGTCGGCGCTGGCGATGAGGTTCTTGGTCCAGTGGTGGTTGATGGGGCCGCCGGGCAGGTCCACCAGCTTGGTGCCCGCCGCCGTGATGCGGGTCTGGCCGGGTTCGTAGGGAAAGCGCACGACCGCATCGGCATTCGCCACATAGAGTTCCTTGCCCACCAGGACCATGCCGAACGGCGAGTTCAGGTCTTGCAGGAATACGTTCCTGGTTTCGGCCTTGCCGTCGCCATCGGCGTCGCGCAGCAGCGTGATGCGGTTGGCCGAGGGGCGCTTTCCCGAGCCGGCCTTGCCCATCACGGTCTTCATGACCCAGCCCCGGACGGCGCCGAACACCCCGCCCGAAGGGGCGCCCTCGCCCTTGGGCGGCGCCTGGCTTTCGGCCACCAGCACGTCGCCATTGGGCAGCACCAGCACCCAGCGCGGGTGGTCCAGCCCGGTGGCCAGCGGGGTGACCGACAGGCCCGGCAGGCTGGCGCTAGGCATGGCGCCCTCGGGCCAGCCTTTGGCTGGGGCGATGTGCAGTGTGGGGATCAGCGATTGGTGGGGCGCCGGCAAAGTGGGTGACTTGCCCATGCCCTGCTCGGGCGAGAGGATGGCGGTGTCACCGCAAGCGGCCAGACTGGCTGCCAGCACCGTGCCTGTGAGCACAACCGGCCAAGAGCGCGATGTCGGGGAAAAGAGAGATGGCATGGCGGTGGGCTTTCTGGTGGCAGGGGGATGGTGCAGTGTGAAGGGGCAGGCAGGCACGCCCTGTCAGCCGATCGCGCAAAATGCGCAGCCCCGCGTTACATTTATTTCCGCCACCCCCAGCGCCCAGCCCCCTTTGCTTTGCGCTGCCGCAAGAAGCTTCCATGAGACTCAAGACCGTTGTCCTGCTGGCGATCATCCTGTTCATCGGCTTTTTCGCCGTCGAGAAGCTGCGCGTGGGCCGGGTGGACAGGAAGCTGCAGGGCCAGTCGGCCACGCAGCAGGTGTTTGCCGAGGTGCCGCAGCAGACCGCCACCAGCGCCGCCCCCTTTGCGCTGCAGGGATACCAGGTCAGGCCGCTCGCCCAATTCGCCATCCGGGCGCGGGTGCTGGGGCGCGAGGAGTACTCCTTTGGCCGCGAAGCCGATCTCTCCCCCGTGGACCTGGCCCTGGGCTGGCGGCGCATGGCCGAGCCCGCCGTCTACGAGCCCCTTAACATCACGCAGGGCGGGCGCTGGTACCGCTACTCCTGGTCCAACCAGCCACCGATTCCGCTGCAGGAGATCATCGAATCCTCGGCCAACATGCACCTGATCCCTGCCAACGCGGCCGTGGAGCGGGCGCTCAAGAAAGCGCGCAAGGGCAGCTTCATCCGCATCACCGGCCAGCTGGTGGAAGTCACGTACCCGGGCGGCTGGCGCTGGACCAGTTCGCTCACCCGCGGCGATTCCGGCGCCAACTCGTGCGAGCTGATCTATGTGGAGACGGCGCAGGTCGAATAGGTGCGGGGCGGCGCAAAAAAAGACAAAAAACGGCCACAAAGTATCCAGATGTGACGCACGGCAGGTCCGTGGAATATTTCACGGTTTTTTGGATAATCTTTGGTGGACGGAGCGCTCTCGCTCCCGTGACTTTTAAGCTGCCATACCACAGCCTGCACAGAGGAACCTCCATGGCGAAGATTCTGGTCACCAAGTACGAAAACCAGGCCGATGCAACCGTTTGCGAAGTGGCCTACGAAAGCCAGGCCGATCTGTGCTGGTACGAAACGCCCTACGAACAGCAGGCCCAGGGCGATGCCAAGTGGCTCTTCGTCGACTACGAGAGCCAGGCCAGCTTCAAGATCTTCAAGGTGAAGTACGAGGGCCAGGCCGACATCAAGGCCTTCCAGGTCAAGTACCCTGAGCAGGCGGGCTGGCGCAATGCGGCGCACAAGTTTGTAGGCAAGATGGGCTGAGCACCATTGCCCGCGCCAAAAGAAAAACCCCTGCCACGCATTGCCCGGCAGGGGTTTTTGCCATTGGCGACCGGCTGGCCGCCCCTGCGAGGAATCAACGCAGTTGGCGTTTGATGGCGTCGTAGCGTGCTTCGTTGCTCACGTTCGATGCCACGGTCGAGAACTTGCTGCTCATGAAGGGTTGCAGCTTCTCCAGACGGTCCTTGGGCGCGGGGTGGGTCTTGAACAGCAGCGTGAAGTTCTGGTCGGCACTGGAGCCGGTCGCATACATGTTCAGCACCGTGGGCAGGCCGACGGGTGCATAGCCAGCACGGGCGGCATACAGCACGCCCTGGCGGTCAGCGTCGAACTCGTCACCCTGGTCCAAGCCCTTGGAATACAGGTTCTTGGCAAAATTCACCATGGCGGAACTCACCATGGCATTGCCAGAGCGGGCCTGCACCACGCCACCCACCGCCTGGGCAAAACCGCCCTTCTTGAGCGCAGCCAGGTAGTGGCCGCGCGTCACGTGGGCGATCTCGTGGCCCAGCACGCCTGCCAATTCCGATTCGGACTTGAGCTGGCGCATCAGGCCGACGGTCACGAACACGAAGCCACCAGGCGTGGCATAGGCATTCACGGCGTCGGAATCGATCACGCCAAAGCGCCAGGCGAACTGGATCTCCTTGCCGTCCTTGTCCTTGGGTTTCTCTGCCTGCGCCGCCACCCACCAGCCGACCTGGTTCACATAGCGCTGCACGGCCTCATTGCGCAGCAGGGGGCGTGCGCCCAGCAGCACGGACGAGAAGTCATTGCCCAGTGCACGTTGCTCTTCTGCGGTGTAGTCCTTGAACGCGGCCGACGCGCCCTGGATGACATCCAGCACGCCGCCCGCACGCGAACCACCGCCGGAGCCACCGCCCAGCGCGGACGAAAGAACATTCAGGCCACCAGAGCCGCCAGCCTGGGGCATGGTTTCACAACCGGTCAGCAGCACGACCGTGGCCAGCGCCAGCGCGGCGGCCTTCAAGCGTTGGATCTTCATTTTTCTGCTCCGGTGTAGGCGTCAATCTTCTGTGCCACAACCTTGCCACTGCGCGCAAAGGCTTCGGCCTGGCCCATGTTGATGGCGTACTTCTCCAACTGGGCCATTTCAGCCGGTGCAGGTTGGGCATTGGCCAGCTGTTCTTCGGTGAGGCCTCGGGTTCCGGTGGTTGCCGTTGCACCGCGGCTGGGAGCCGAGAACATGCTCGCCAGGTTGGTGCCCGAGCTGGCGGGGGCGGACGCGGCGGGGGCCGTAGCTTCCAGGGATTTCACATGGGTCACGCGCACCCAGCCTTCGGTGCGGCCGAACTTGACCTTGACCCAGCCCTCCTGTGCCGAGGTCTGTTCGAGCTTGTTGCCCTTGGCCAGCTTGACCAGGACCTTGCCGTCCAGCGCCGGCGTCGCGCGCAGCTCGGTGGCCACGGTGACTTCCAGCTGTTGGGCATGCGCGCCGAGGCCCAACCCCAGCAGCAGCGCAATGAGCAGGCCCTTCAACAGGCCCACGAATGATGTGTTCACTTTCCTTCTCCTCTGTATGACGATACCTATGCGCCAGATCATTCCGGCGCCCCTCCACTGGACCTGCGCTGCGGCTCGAAAAGCCGCACCGCCTGGTCGCGGCCTTTCACCTCGAAATCGCCGCGGTCAATGAAAACAAATGTTTCCCCACATTGTGCTCTTGTCGACTCGGAAACCAAAACCCGGGCTATCCCTTTTGTGCAACCTTCGATGCGGCTGCACAGGTTGACGGCATCGCCGATTGCGGTGTAGTCCAGCCGGCGCGAAGTGCCCAGGAATCCCACCACGGCCGAGCCCGTGTGCACGCCGATGCCGATGTCGAATTTGGCCGTCGGGTCCTCGCGCGCCATGTCGTCGGCAAAGCGCTGCAGCGCGTCGGCCATGCCCAGCGCCGCCTCCACGGCCAGCACGGCGTGGTTGGGCTGGGCGATGGGTGCCCCCCAGAAGGCCATGATGGCATCGCCGATGAACTTGTCGAGCGTGCCCTGGTAGCGAAAGATCACCTCCACCTGCATCTCGAAGTAGCGGTTGAGGATGTTCACGATCTCCTCGGGCTTGCGGTGTTCCGACAGGCTGGTGAAGCCCCGGATGTCCGAGAACAGCAGCGTGATCTCGCGGCTGGCGGACACCTCGGCTTCGGCCACCGTTTCTGACAGATCCTGCACGATGCGGGGGTCCACGAAGCGCGAGAACATGGCCTGTACGTGGCGCCGCTGCCCCATCTCCAGCCGCGACGAGAGCAAGCCGAAGGCCAGCAGCGCGACGGCGCCCAGCACCAGGGAGGACACGGGCATCCAATACACATTCGCTTCCTGCAAGGCCACGACGCTTCCCCCGATGGCCGCCGCAGCAAGCGCCCCGTAGCCCATGACCACCCAAGTGGGTGATACGCGCACCACGAAGGCCAGCGCCAGGCCGAAGATGAGGATCAGCACCAGGGTCGGGTTGGCCCAGTCCGGTGCCTCGCGCAACCATTCGTTGTTCTGCAGATTGGCCAGCCCAGTCGCCAGCACGAAGGGCCCTGGCGTGGTGGCATCCATGGGCGTGGGCACGAAATCCAGAATGCCGCTGGCCGTTGCGCCAATCACGATGATCTTGCCGCGCGCGTCGAAAGGCAGCTTGCGATCACCCGTTTGGGTGGCCAGGTAGGCATCGGCGTAGGAAATGCGCGTGAATTCCGAGCCATACCAGTTCAGCCGAAAGCCCGGCTTTCTGGGCTGGGGCAGCTGCAGGGCATCGGCAACCCGGCCGATGATGTGCGGAATCCACCACCCCTGGGTTTCCCGGCCCACCTCGGTGCGGCGACCGATACCGTCTCGGTCCTTGATGAAATTGATGTACCCCGTGCGCCAGACCTCGGCCGGCAGCGAGAGCGGGCCTTCGATCCCATAGGCCGCTTCAGGGTCCGCGTTCTCCAGCGGGCGTATGCCCATGGCTGGCGGCGCCATCCTCAGCGGGGCCTTCTGTTCGGTGTTTTCTTCCAGCACCATGGGGATGAAGGCATGCTCGAATGCCAGGGCCTTGGCCAGCTCCACGTCGTTTTCAGGACGAAAGCGGTCCGGCTGGGTCAGGATCAGGTCGAGCACGATGGCGCGCGGCTGCTGGGCCACGAGCGCAGAAATCATTTCCGCATGGATGACCCGGGGCCACACCCACTTGCCGGCCACGTCGAGCATCTGTGGATTGACCAACGACACCTGGTCGATATCGACCACGACGATGTCCTCCGGCGGCGTGCGGCTGTCCGCATGCCAGCGCAGCAAGGCGTCCCCCACCCGGTTGTCGAGGGCGTCGAGCTTGTGCCAGGTGGTCACCTCGAACAGCGCCAGCGCGCAGAGCATGAGGCACAGCCCGGCATACAGCGCGCTGCGGCCGAAGCGCTGGCGCAGCCGGGTGAGCACCGACGAGGAATGGGGGGATGGGGCAGAGGACACAGCCGAGAGTATCCACGCCCCGCTTTGCAGGCGGCAAGCGCATCAACCCTGCACGTTGCGGCCGCCCGACTACCCCGGCGCGCTGGCGTCAACCGCCCGAGCAGATCTGCAGTTGCTCGCCCAGCCCCGTGGCGCCCAGGCGCACCACGTCGCCGGGCTCGAGGAACCAGGGCGCGGGCTTCTGGCCCAGGCCCACGCCGGCGGGCGTGCCGGTGAGCACGATGTCGCCGGGCTCCAGCGTCATGAACTGGCTGATGTAACAGATCACCGTGGGCAGGCCGAAGATGAAGTTGCGCGTGTTGCCGTTTTGCACGCGCTGGCCGTTGACTTCGAGCCACAGGTCCAGCGCGTGCGGGTCGGCCACCTCGTCGGCCGTCACCAGCCAGGGGCCGATGGGGGCGAACGTGTCGTAGCTCTTGCCCTTGACCCACTGGCCGCCGCGCTCGATCTGGTAGGAGCGCTCGGACACGTCGTTGGCCAGCACATAGCCCGCGACGTGCTGCAGCGCAACACCCTCGCTGACGTGGCTGGCGCGCGTGCCGATGACCAGGCCCAACTCCACCTCCCAGTCGGTCTTCTGCGACCCGGGCGGAATGCGCACCGCGTCGTTCGGGCCGCTCAGCGAGGTGACGGCCTTCATGAACAGCACCGGCTCGGCCGGCGCCTGCATGCCGGCCTCGGCCGCATGGTCGGCGTAGTTCAGGCCCACGCAGACGATCTTGCCCACGCCGCCCACGGGGGAGCCCAGGCGCGGCGTGCCTTCCACGGCCGGCAGGCGGGTGGCGTCGATGGCGGCCAGGGCCGCCAGCGTGCGCGGGTTGAGCTGGGCCGGCCCCAGGTCGGGCAGCAGCATGGAGAGGTCGCGCAGCACGCCCTGGGCGTCCAGCAGGCCGGGGCGCTCTGCGCCGGGCGGGCCGTAGCGGAGGAGTTTCATGTCGGAATGGGTCGCGAAAATGCAAGGGGCGCCAGCATACCCCGCAGGGCAATTCCCCGTCCGGGCGTTTAACATCGCAGCCTGGCGCCGCGATGGCGCCCGGTCTCCTGCCTCCTGCCCTGCCTGTCCCGCGCCCCATGGCCCCAGCCACACCGCCCTCCCCCATCCCACCCCTCCTGGCAGAGCCGCGCCCGGCTCCCCGCAATTGCACCGACCTGTTCTGGTCCTTCACCTGGCTGGCGCTGCAGGGCTTTGGCGGGGTGCTGGCCGTGGTGCAGCGCGAGCTGGTGGAGCGCAAGCGCTGGATGACCAACGAGGAGTTCGTCGAGGAATGGGCCGTGGCCCAGATCATGCCGGGCCCCAATGTGGTCAACCTCTCCATCACCATCGGCGACCGCTACTTCGGCTGGCGCGGCGCGCTGGCGGCGCTGGCCGGCATGCTGCTGTTTCCGCTCATGCTGGTGCTGTCGCTGGCCGTGGTCTATGCCCAGTTTGCCAGCCACCCGGCCGTGGCCGGCGCGCTGCGCGGCATGGGCGCGGTGGCCGCAGGCCTCATCGCGGGCACGGGCCTCAAGCTCTCGGCCACGCTGCGCACCCACCCGCTGGGCCCTGCCGTGTGCTCGGTGATCACGGTGCTCACGGTGGTGGCCATGGCCGTGCTGCGCTGGCCGCTGGTGTGGACCCTGCCGCTGCTGGGCGGCACGGCCTGCCTGCTCACCTGGCGAAAGCTCGCACCATGACGGGCGCCACCATCCACATGGGCTGGGCCGACTGGCTGCAGCTGTTCCTGTACTACATGTCGCTGTCGCTGCTGGCCGTGGGCGGCGCCATCGCCACGGCGCCCGACATGCACCGCTTCCTGGTGGACAAGCAGGCCTGGCTGGCCGACCCGCAGTTCAACGCCTCGATTGCCATCGCCCAGGCGGCGCCCGGGCCCAACGTGCTCTTCATCGCGCTGCTGGGCTGGAACGTGGGGCTGAACGCGGGCGGCGCCGGCCCGCTGGGCTGGGCCCTGGGCGCCCTGGGCATGGGGCTGTGCATGCTGGGCGTGATGCTGCCCAGCAGCCTGCTGACCTGGCTGGCCACGCGCTGGGGCCACCGCAACCGCGAGCGCCGTGGCGTGCGCGCCTTCAAGCAGGGCATGGTGCCGGTGGTGATCGGCCTGCTGCTAGCCACCACCTGGGTGCTGGCCCAGGCCCATGGCGGCCTGGCCAGTGCCTGGCCGCTGTGGCTGGCGACCGTGGTGACCATGCTGCTGGTGTGGAAGACGCGCCTGCACCTGCTGTGGATGCTGGGCGCCGGCGCCCTGCTGGGCGCGCTCGGCTATATGGGGTGACCGTTGATGTGCGAGCTGGACTTGATGTACAGCGTGATGGGGTTGCCTGCGCCATCGTCGCCGGTGATCACCAGGGGCAGGCCGGTACCCTTGGCCGTCCACCCTGCCGACACACGCGCGCCGTTGGTCCATTCGAACTTGCAGGCCATGTAGGTGCCGGCGGGCACGGTCACGCTTTCCTGGCCGCGGTAGGTGATGGTCTGGGCTTCGCGCAGGGTGCTGGTCTGGGTCGGCAGCCCGGGGAGTTCCATGGTGGTGTGCCGTACCTCGTTGATCGTGTAGCTCTCGTTGAGCGCCAGCGCAAAGTCGCGCACGCGGTTGACCGGGTCGAGCACCATGGTGGTCCTCATCCCGGCAATCGGCGCTTCCACGCGGGCGGTGCTGCCGTAGCGCAACAGCACCGGCCCCTGCGGTGTGGTTTCCAGCTTGTCGTACTCCCATACGCGGGCATTGAACGAGGTGACTCCGGCCTTGCTCACCAGGACTGTGCGCTCGGTCTCGATCAGCCCCGACTGCCCGGCAAAGCTGCCGGGGCCGTTGATGCGGCCCTCGGTGCTGAACTGCACGGCGCCGTCGCTGGACTGCCAGTCCCAGCGGTAGGTCGTGCCCTGTTGCAGCAGCACCGGGTTGAAGCAGTCCGACGCGGCGCCGGTGCCCGTGCCGGGAGGAGTCACGGACGTGGTCTCGCACAGCGAGGCGTTGAGCTGGCACATGGCCGCCGTCAGGTCCACGATCTGCCCTGCGGTCTGGGTCTGGCTGGCCACGAGAAACCGGCCTTCGCTGAAGGCAAAGGCATTGCCTACTGAAGGGTAGAACCGGTAGGCATAGGGCCCGGCCATTCCGTCCTGCCCGGCGCCGGATGGAAAAAGGGAGGGGAACGAACTTTCAAGCCATTGCCGCGCCGCGTCGCGGCTGGAGGGACGTACCGACAGTTGCGCCTGGGCGGTGGCGGCAACCGATACGCCGAGTGCCAGCGCTGCAAAGCGCCTGATAGATGATCGCATCATGGTTTCTCCAGTGAAGGCGTAGACCAGGAGCTCTGCAGATCCGGGCTTGCCAGATATCCCCGTGGGTACCAGCCAAGGCCTGCAGGGCACGGGTTCCCTGCGGCTGGGCGAAGTGTCCTCTTCGCTGGGCCCTGCAGTCCATAGACCACCAAGACAGCAGATGCCCCTGCCGTGAACAACATCACGCACAGGCCGGCCGCGTGCCACCCGCCTCTCGAGGCCAGCGGCGCTGTCCGCCTGCAGCACTCGCCAAAAGCGGCAACAATGCCGCTGACCAGTGCTCAACCTTCCCATCCAAGGAATCCCGCTCCATGAATCTCCGTCCCCTGGGCCGCTCGGGCCTGCAAGTCTCCCCCTTGTGCTTTGGCGGCAATGTCTTCGGCTGGACAGCCGACGAGGCCACCTCGTTCCGGCTGCTCGACGCCTGGGTGGACGCAGGCTTCAACTTCATCGACACGGCCGATGTGTATTCGCGCTGGGTGCCGGGCCACACGGGCGGCGAGTCCGAGGCCGTGATCGGCCGCTGGCTCAGGCAGAACGGCAAGCGCAACCGCATCGTGCTGGCCACCAAGGTCGGCAAGGACATGGGCGACGGCAAGGTGGGCCTGCGCCCCGAATACATCCGCCAGGCGGTGGACGCCTCGCTCAAGCGCCTGCAAACCGACCACATCGACCTCTACCAGTCGCACGACGACGATGCCACGGTGCCGCTGGCCGACACGCTGGGCGCCTACAGCGACCTCGTCAAGGCCGGCAAGGTGCGCGCCATCGGTGCCTCCAACTTCACGGCGGCACGCCTGGCAGAGTCTCTCAAGACCAGCGACAACCTGGGCCTGGCCCGCTACGAGAGCCTGCAACCGCTGTTCAACCTGTACGACCGCGCCGTGTTCGAGAAGGAACTGCAGCCGCTGTGCGTGGAGCACAACGTGGGCGTGATCAACTTCTATGCGCTGGCGGCGGGCTTTCTGACCGGCAAGTACCGCACCGAGGCCGATGCCGCCAAGAGCGCCCGCGGCAAGAACACCACGGCCAAGTACCTCAACGAGCGCGGCCTGCGCATCCTAGCCGCGCTGGACACCGTGGCCGCGCGCCTGAACGCCACGCCGGGCCAGGTGGCGGTGGCCTGGCAGATCGTGCAGCCGGGTATCACCGCACCGATCGCCAGCGCCACCTCGCTGGCGCAGCTGCAGGACCTGGTGAAGGCCAGCCAGCTCACGCTGGACGCCGAGGCCCTGGCCACGCTGGGCGCTGCCAGCGCGCAGTGAGCTGCAACGGCTGGCTCCTCACCGCACGGGACGGTACGCAGCCCCGTTTGGCACCCAGAGCCACCGGTTCACCCAACACGTGAACCGCCGCCTCGGTGGCGACTTCGGCGTTGCCCGCGAAAACGCTCAGGCCGGCAGCGTGTCCAGAATGCGCCGGTTGGCCTTGATGTGCGCTTCGATCTTGTCGATCTGCTCATCCAGGTTTTTTGTCTCCCGCGCCAGGTCGAACTTCGGCAGCTTGTATTTCTTGTAGACCAGCACCAAGGTGCCGATCAGCACCCCAAAGAAGCACGCAATCTGCCAGGCAGTGTCCAACATCGGCCCCAAGAGGACCGCCCAGAGAATGGAGACGCACACCACGGCAATGAGGGCAATGGTGCGCCGATCAGTCTCGGCCTGCTCCAACTGGCGCTGGAGCCGCTGGACCACCTTCTCTCGCCGCGCCAGCACTTCGTCCAGCTCGCGCGTCAATCTGGGCATGGCCAACTCCGCAGCCGTGCGGTCAGTCCCCCGCTGCACAGCGCTGATCGCCACCTCGAGCTTGCGGGTGGAAACCACGCCGCCTGAACGCTCCACGATCTGCGCAATGCCGCAGTAAGCGCAAGTAAAGCGCTCCAGATCAGCCCCCACCTCCAGCGGAGCGGAGCAATTGGCACAGGCAAGGTTCAGCAACGGCACGACAAGATCTCCTCAGGTGATCGCCTGAATCTATCACCGGTAACCGGGTGCCAAAAAGCACCCAAATGGCGCAGACCACCGGCCCAACACCCGGCAACCGCCTGCACGCCGCCGGCGTGCTCGGGCCCGGCCCGATATGCAGCGCCCATTCGCCCCTGCGGATGCAACTGTCAGGAATTCAACGGGCAGAAAAAAGGCCCGACTCCATGGGAGCGGGCCTGTTTTGCGGGTGCCGAGGGAATCCGGGCAAACGCAATCACATGTTGTCGATCATCACTTGGCCAAAGCCCGAGCAGCTCACCTGCGTGGCGCCATCCATCAGGCGCGCGAAGTCATACGTCACCTTCTTCGACGCAATCGACTTTTCCAGCGAGCTGATGATCAGGTTGGCGGCCTCGACCCAGCCCATGTGGCGCAGCATCATCTCGGCCGAGAGGATTTCGGAGCCGGGGTTCACATAGTCCTTGCCGGCGTACTTGGGCGCCGTGCCGTGGGTGGCTTCGAAGCAGGCCACCGAGTCGGACATGTTGGCGCCCGGCGCGATACCGATGCCGCCGACCTGGGCGGCCAGCGCGTCGGAGATGTAGTCGCCGTTGAGGTTGAGCGTGGCCACCACCGAGTACTCGGCGGGGCGCAGCAAAATCTGTTGCAGGAAGGCATCGGCAATGCTGTCCTTGATGGTGATTTCCTTGCCCGTCTTGGGATTCTTGAACTTGCACCAGGGGCCGCCGTCGATCAACTGGGCGCCGAATTCCTTTTGCGCCAGGGCGTAGGCCCAGTCGCGGAAACCGCCTTCGGTGTACTTCATGATGTTGCCCTTGTGCACGATGGTCACGCTGGGCTTGTCGTTGTCGATGGCGTACTGGATGGCCTTGCGCACCAGGCGCTCGGTGCCCTCGCGCGAGACGGGCTTGACGCCCAGGCCCGAGGTGTTGGGAAAGCGGATCTTCTTGACGCCCATCTCGTCCTGCAGGAACTTGATGAGCTTCTTGGCCTTGTCGGACTCGGCCTCGAACTCGATGCCGGCGTAGATGTCTTCCGAGTTCTCGCGGAAGATGACCATGTTGGTCTTTTCGGGCTCTTTCAGGGGCGAGGGCACGCCCTTGAAGTACTGCACGGGGCGCAGGCAGACGTACAGGTCGAGCTCCTGGCGCAGGGCCACGTTGAGCGAGCGGATGCCGCCGCCCACGGGCGTGGTCAGCGGGCCCTTGATGGACACCACGTACTCGCGCAGCACGGCCAGCGTCTCCTCGGGCAGCCACACGTCGGGGCCGTAGACCTTGGTGGATTTTTCGCCGGCGTAGACCTCCATCCACTGGATCTTCTTCTTGCCGCCATAGGCCTTGGCCACCGCGGCATCGACCACCTTGATCATGACCGGCGTGATGTCGAGGCCGGTGCCATCGCCTTCGATGAAGGGAATGATGGGCTCGTCCGGAACGTTCAGCGACATGTCGGCGTTGACCGTGATTTTCTGGCCTTGGGCGGGCACCTTGATGTGCTGGTAGCTGGTCATGGGCGGGAGTCTCCGTTGGATATCTGAAACACAATGCAGCGTGCCGGGCGGGGCGCACCTGATCACAAAGATTCTATAGACAAAAAAATGCCGGAAACCCCTGTCAACCGCGTACGGGCTGCTATCGTTGCAGGTGGAGCTTCGTGAATATTTTGCGGAGCCCTCAACCCGATAGTTCGTCTAGGAAATGGCACATATGAAAAAACTCCTCGCTGTCCTGATGGCTGGTCTGTTCTCCGCCGGTGCGTCCTTCGCACAGGCTCCAGCCGCCCCTGCTGCCGCCCCAGCCCCTGCCGCTGCTCCGGCAGCAGCCCCGGCCCCTGCAGCCAAGGCCGCACCCGCCCACAAGCAGTCCAAGAAAGTGGCGCAAAAGAAGACCAAGAAGCACCCCAAGAAGGCTGCCGCCTGATGGTGCTGGGGGTCTGTGCGGAACTCTGACCCCCACCCTTTCCGGTTTGCTTCAAAATCGCCCGCATCCGCGGGCGATTTTGTTTCTGGCGCCCCCTTCTTGTCTTTCCCACCGAATGAACCCTGTCCATGCCCAGCCCGAGCCTTGCCACACCCCTCTCCTCCTTGCACCGCCGCCTCCACCTGACCGCCTTGCTCGCCATGTCGCTCGCGGCCCTGGCGCCTGCCGCCCAGGCCCAGGAAGGCCCCCAACTGAACCTGCAGCGCGTGGAACTGACCGCCGGCATGCACCGCATCGATGCCCAGGTGGCCGCGGCCCCACTGGAGCGCCAGATCGGCCTGATGAACCGGCCCGAGATGCCCCAGCACGAGGGCATGCTGTTCATCTTCGAGCAGCCCAGCCAGCAGTGCTTCTGGATGAAGAACACGCTGCTGCCGCTGACGGCGGCCTTCGTCGCGGACGACGGCACCATCGTCAACCTGGAGGACATGAAGCCGCAGACCCTGGACTCGCACTGCTCCAAGAAGCCCGTGCGCTTCGTGCTGGAGATGAACCAGGGCTGGTTTGCCAAGAAGGGCATCAAGGCCGGCTCCAGGCTCGGCGGTGCGCCCTTCGCGAAGAAGTGAGTTGCCTGCGCCCATGAAAAAACGGCCCGAGGGCCGTTTTTTTTGCTGCCCGCTGAACGGGCGCAAGGATTGCACCCAGGCAATCAGGCGAAGTTGGCTTCGGCGAACTTCCAGTTGACCAGCTTGTCCAGGAAGGTCTCGACGAACTTGGGGCGCTGGTTGCGGTAGTCGATGTAGTAGGCATGCTCCCACACGTCCACCGTCAGCAGGGCCTTGTCGGCCGTGGTCAGGGGCGTGCCGGCGGCGCCGGTGTTCACGATGTCGACGCTGCCGTCGGCCTTCTTGACCAGCCAGGTCCAGCCGGAACCGAAGTTGCCCACGGCGCTCTTGACGAAGGCTTCCTTGAAGGCGGCGTAGCTGCCCCACTTGGCGGTGATGGCCGCAGCCAGCGCGCCCGATGGCTCGCCGCCGCCGGCGGGTGCCATGCAGTTCCAGAAGAAGGTGTGGTTCCAGATCTGGGCGGCGTTGTTGTAGATGCCACCGCTGGACTTCTTGATGATTTCTTCCAGGGACAGCGACTCGAACTCCGTGCCCTTTTGCAGGTTGTTGAGGTTCACCACGTAGGCATTGTGGTGCTTGCCGTGGTGGTACTCCAGCGTTTCCTGGCTGTAATGGGGCGCCAGCGCGTCGATGGCATAGGGCAGCGGGGGAAGGGTATGTTCCATGGTGTTTCCTCGTGGTGGTTTGAATTGTGGCGGACTCGCCGGCCGTGAAGCGGGCAGGCGAACCTGCAGGCGAACGGGCATTGTAGGAAGATCGTGTGACCTCTGCAGAGAAGTTGGCAAGCAATCGTGCCACGCCGTGCGGAGATGCGCGCTGATCCTACAGCGCCATGGGCTACAACAGGCGGGGCTGGGCCGCCACGGTGACGTCCACCGCCCCATCGGCCAGCGTCGCGCGCAGGGCGTCGCCCGGACGGGCCTGGCGCACGCTGGTGACGGCGCGGCCCTCGGCATCGGCCAGCAGCGCGTAGCCGCGCTGCAGCACCAGGCGCGGGTCCAGCAGCTCCAGGCGCAGCGCGGCACGGTCCACCCGTTCGCGCAGGCCATCGATGCGGCGCTGCACCTGCACCGGCAAGGCGGCTGCGGCCGCCTGCTGGGCCTGCTCCATGCGCTGCAGGCGCAGCAGCACGGCATGGCGCATGCGCTGGGCCGTGCGGGCCATCTGCAGTTGTTCGCGCGCCACCAGCCCCGAGGGGCGGCCCAGGCGCGCGGCGGCCTGGTCCAGCCGCTGGTGGCGGGCGTCCAGCAGGCGCTGGATGCCATCAGCGATGCGGCCTTCGATCAGATCCAGGGCCCCCAGCCAGACTTCGCGCGGCTGCGCTACCAACTCGGCCGCCGCCGTAGGGGTGGGTGCGCGCAGATCGGCGCAGAAGTCGGCAATCGTGAAATCGGTCTCGTGCCCCACGCCGCTGACCAGCGGCACCGGGCTTTGCACAATGGTGCGGGCGAGCTGCTCGTCGTTGAAGGCCCACAGGTCCTCGATGGAGCCGCCACCGCGCACCAGCAGGATGGTGTCGATGTGCGGCTGGCCGGCCGCAGGCCCCTGCTCCGCCAGCCGGTACAGCCGCGCCAGCGCCGAGACAATGGACTGCGGCGCCGCCGCGCCCTGCACCTGCGCCGGGGCCAGCACCACGGGGATGTGCGGCGCCCGGCGGCGCAAGGCCGTCACCACGTCGTGCAGCGCAGCCGCCCCGAGCGAGGTCACGAGGCCAATGCCGCGCGGCTGCACGGGCAGTGGCCGCTTGCGCGCCGTGTCGAACAGACCTTCGGCCTCGAGCTGGGCCTTGAGGCGCAGGAACTGCTCGAACAGCGCGCCCTGCCCCGCGCGCTGCATGCTTTCCACAATGAACTGCAGGTCGCCCCGGGCCTCGTACACCCCGAGCTTGCCGCGCACCTCCACCAATTCACCATCGCGCGGCGAAAAGTCAAGCAGGCTGGCCGCGCGGCGGAACATGGCGCAACGCAGCTGGCCCTGGGGGTCCTTGATCGAGAAATAGCAATGCCCGCTGGATGCGCGCGAGAAGCCCGTGATCTCGCCGCGCACCGCGACAGGATTGAAGCGCGCCTCCAGCGCATCAGCAATGGCGCGGCACAGCGCGCCAACTTCCCATACGCGCGGCGCCACCATGGGGTTTGCGCGTTCAAACATGAGCAACGGCGGCCATTGGCGCCCCATTGACAGGCCGAGTCTTCCACAGAAACGGCGATGCAGCGCTCCGCATTGCCTGAGAAGCATTCTCGCCTCGAATGCCACAGATGCACGTGCAAGTCATTGATTTATAAGGATTTTTCACTGCGCAATTTTTCATCAATCTGTTGCAAGCACGGCGCCAAGCCACTTTGCGGGCCTGGACAGCCCGGTTGCCCACAAAGTTATCCACAGTTTTTGTGGGTGACGCGCCGGCCTAAAAGAGCGTCCGCCAAGGTAACGGTTTGTGACCGAAAGCTGTCAAGAAGCTGGGCCATAATCACCGATTGCCCCTCATCTGCGCGGAGAGAGATTTGCTGTCCATCATACAAGCCGCAGGCTGGCCGATCTGGCCGCTGATCCTGTGTTCCATCCTCGGAATGGCCCTGGTCATCGAACGTTTCGTGGCCCTCAAGACGGCCCGTGTAGCCCCACCCAAGCTGCTCGATGAAGCCATCACCGTTTCGTCCAAAAGCCTGCCCACGCCCGACGTGGTGAATCAGCTGGCCCAGAACTCGGCCCTGGGCGAGGTGCTGGCCAGTGGCCTGCGCACGCTCAACAGCAACCCGCAGTGCAGCGAGGCCGACCTGCGCGCTGCCATGGAAGGCACGGGCCGCTCCGTGGCCCACCGGCTCGAAAAGTACCTGGCCGCCCTGGCCACCATCGCTTCGGCGGCGCCCCTGCTGGGCCTCTTGGGCACCGTCATCGGCATGATCGAGATCTTCGGCTCCCAGGCCGGCGGCGGTGGCGTGGGTCAGGCCATGGGCGGGGGCAACCCGGCCCGGCTGGCACACGGCATCTCGATCGCGCTGTACAACACGGCCTTCGGCCTGATCGTGGCCATCCCGGCGCTGATCTTCTGGCGCTATTTCCGCGGCCGCGTCGATGCCTACCTGCTGACCCTGGAACTCGCATCCGAGCAGTTCGTGCGCCACATCCTGCGCCACAAGAAGTGACGGGGCGGCCATGAACTTCCGCCCCCGCACCAAGGAAGAACCCGAGATCAACCTGATCCCGTTCATCGACGTGCTGCTGGTGATCCTCATCTTCCTGATGCTGACCACCACCTACAGCAAGTTCACCGAGCTGCAGCTGACCCTGCCCGTGGCCGACACCGAGCAGCAGCGCGACCACCCCAAGGAAGTCGTGGTCGCGGTGGCGGCGGATGGCCGCTATGCGGTGAACAAGGCCGGCGTGGACGGCAAGAGCGTCGATGCCGTGGCCCGCGCCCTGCGCGAAGCCGCCACCGCCATCGGCAAGGACAGCGTGGTCATCATCAGCGCCGATGCGATGTCGCCCCACCAGGCCGTGGTGACGGTGATGGAGGCTGCGCGCCGCGTGGGCCTGACGCAGATCACCTTTGCCACCCAGTCATCGGCTGGCGCGCGCGCAGGCAACGGCGCCCGCTAGCGGACATGGCTGCCCCAGGGCTGCAGCCGCCCCCTTCTGCCGGTCTGGCAAGGGCCTGGCAATCCCGGGGCCTTGCTGCCTGGGCCCTGTGGCCCGTCTCCCTGCCCTACGGTGCCCTGGTGCGGCTGCGCCGGGCCCTGTACCGCAATGGCACGCTGCGCTCCGAACACCCCGGGCGCCCGACCATCGTGGTGGGCAATGTGATTGCCGGCGGCGCCGGCAAGACCCCCGTGGTGATGGCCCTGGTGGAGCATCTCAAGGCCCGCGGGCTCAAGCCCGGGGTTGTCTCGCGCGGCTATGGCCGCAGCACCGCCGACTGCCGCGAGGTGCTGGCCGACAGCCCGGCCAGCGAGGTCGGCGACGAACCCGCCCTGATCGCGCGCAACTGCGGCGTGCCGGTCTTCGTGGACCGCCAGCGGACCAGCGCGGCACGGGCGCTGCTGGCCCGCCATCCAGGCATCGACGTGATCATCTGCGACGACGGCCTGCAGCACCTGGCACTGCAGCGCGACCTGGAGGTCTGCGTCTTCAACGACCAGGGGGTCGGCAACGGCCTTCTGCTGCCCGCAGGGCCGCTGCGCGAGCCCTGGCCGCGCAAGGTGGACTGGGTGCTGCATCCCGACACCACCCCCCCCCCGGCCGGCACGGCACCCGCGTTTGCATTGCAGCGCGGCCTGGCCAACCATGCCGTGCGCGCCGATGGCAGCAGCGTGCCGCTGCCATCGCTGCGCGGCCAACCCGTGCATGCCCTGGCGGCGATTGCCCGGCCCGAAGACTTTTTCGGCATGCTGCGGGCCCAGGGGCTGACCCTGGCGCGCACCACCGCACTGCCCGACCACCACGACTTCACCGGCTTCACCGACCCGAGCGATGGGGCAGCACCGGGCACGCAAATGCCACTGCTGTGCACGGCCAAGGACGCGGTGAAGCTCTGGAGCCTGCGCCCCGATGCGCTGGCCGTTCCGCTCGAAGTGCGCCTGGACCTGGGCTTTTTCGCAGCCCTCGACGCCCGGCTGGCTGTTTTGCTGGGCGCCGCCTCGCTATCATCGCCCCCTGCCCGCCCATCAGGCGATTGATTGACTGACTGAACCAACGTTTGCCGGAAAGCTGCCGCCATGGACCCCAAACTGCTTGAACTGCTGGTCTGCCCCGTTACCAAGGGCCCGCTGACCTTTGACCGCGAGCACCAGGAACTGGTCTCGCGCAGCGCGCGCCTGGCCTACCCGGTGCGCGACGGCATCCCCGTGCTGCTCGAAAACGAGGCGCGCACGCTGACCGACGAAGAAGTCGAGGCATGAGCGCGGTGGTGCCCGCATCCGCGCCCTTCACGGTCGTGATCCCGGCGCGCATGGCATCGAGCCGGCTGCCGGACAAACCCCTGGCCGACATCGCCGGCCTGCCCATGGTGGTGCGCGTGGCCCAGCGCGCGGCGCTGAGCGGCGCCGCCCGCGTGGTGGTGGCGGCCGATGACGCGCGCGTGCTGCACGCCTGCCAGGCGCATGGCGTGCCCGCCATCCTGACCCGCACCGACCATGCCAGCGGCAGCGACCGGCTGGCCGAGGCCTGCGAGCAACTGGGCCTGGCAGGCGACGACATCGTGGTCAATGTGCAGGGCGACGAACCGCTGATGGACGCGAGCCTCATCGACGCCGTGGCGGCCCTGTTGCCAGCGCGGCCCGAGGCCAGCATGGGCACGGCTGCGCACACCATCCACACCCTGGCCGACTACGAAAACCCGAACGTGGTGAAGGTGGTGCTGGATGCCCGCGGTCTGGCGCACTACTTCAGCCGCGCCCCCATTCCGTGGGCGCGCGACCATGCGGGCACGGCCTGGTGGGAAAGCGCAACGGGCGCGGTGCCGGCAGGCTTCGCACCGCTGCGCCACATCGGCATCTACAGCTACCGCGCGGGCTTTCTGCGCGCCTTTCCCACCCTGTCCCAGGCACCTACCGAGGTCATGGAAGCGCTGGAGCAATTGCGTGCGCTGTGGCACGGCCACCGCATTGCCGTGCATGTCACGGACACGGCACCCGGCCCCGGCGTGGACACCCCGCAGGACCTCGAGCGCGTGCGCGCCCTGCTGGCCTGACGCCAAAGGGGCTGCAAGGCGGTTGAGCGCACTGATCTGGTGCGGCCATGCCCCATCCTACGCATTTATACGCACGTCATATCGCGCGTGTAAGCCAGTGCAAGGCGGTCACATGCTATCCTCGACGCAACGAGAGCATTGCATCCCGGGCCCCACAAGCGCCTGCGCGAGCACTGACGTAGCAGCACACCACCCCGCAGCCCCTGCCCATCCGTGGAGCACTGCGGTCTTTTTTTGCTGCCACGGCGGTGACCTGTGCGCCGGCGCGCGATCCGCCCCTGCCAGCAGTGCCAGCCGATTTCTAACCTTCGAGGACCTTCATGAGACTGATTCTGTTGGGCGCGCCCGGCGCCGGAAAGGGCACGCAAGCCACGTTCATCTGCCAGAAGTACGGCATTCCGCAGATCTCCACCGGGGACATGCTGCGCGCTGCCGTGAAGGCCGGCACACCGCTGGGCCTGCAGGCCGATGCGATCATGAAGTCGGGCGCCCTGGTCAGCGACGACCTGATCATCAACCTCGTCAAGGAACGCATTGCCCAGCCCGACTGCGCCAAGGGGTTCCTGTTCGATGGTTTCCCACGCACCATTCCTCAGGCCGATGCAATGAAGGCTGCGGGCGTGAAGCTCGACTACGTGCTGGAGATCGACGTGCCCTTCGAGGCCATCATCGAACGCATGAGCGGCCGCCGCTCGCACCCCGCCAGCGGCCGCACCTACCACGTCAAGTTCAACCCACCCAAGGTGGAAGGCAAGGACGACGTGACTGGTGAAGACCTGATCCAGCGCGACGACGACAAGGAAGAAACCGTCAAGAAGCGCCTGCAGGTCTACAGCGACCAGACCCGCCCCCTGGTGGACTACTACAGCCAGTGGGCCAAGGCCGAACCGGCAGCCGCCCCCCAGTACCGCGCCATCAGCGGCATGGGCAGCGTGGACGACATCACCCAGCGCGCCTTCGCGGCCCTGGCCAGCTGATTTTTCGGCTGCGGCCACACCAACAACAAAGCCGGGCATGCCCGGCTTTGTTGTTTCTGCACGCCTTGGAGGCGCTGCCTGCCGCGCAGCTTACTTGGTCTTCGGGGCAGGAGGAATGGGCATGTTGGGCATGGTCATGGAGCCGGGCTTCTGGCCAGCGGCACAGGGGCCGAGGTAACGGGCCTCCATCACGGTATTGTCGCTGGCCTTGCCCATGAGCGGCGGGTTGAACGTGCTTTTGACCTCGACCTTGTAGGCGCTGGAATAGTCGCCCGAGCTCACCGACTGCGAGGTCACCGTGGTCGAACCGATCTTGCAGACCGCATCGGCAGTGATGGTGTTGCCACTGCGCTTGATGTCGTTCTTGCTGCACATGGTCTTGGACTGCTCCAGGGCCGTCTTCTGCATCTGGGCCTCGAAGGCCTCATCCGTGCACTGCTGCATCACGGTGGGCGGCGTGCCTGGGCTGGATGTGGCCTTGATCTCCCACAGCCCCGCCTTGCGCTTGGGCATGTCCTGGGATTGCGCAGGCAGGGCTGCCAGTGCCACGGCTGCGGCCACGAGAGAGAGGGAAACGAAACGCATGGGACAACTCCTGCAAAGTGATGCGCCGGATGATAGTTGCGCTCCCGCGCAGAACCAATGGCGCGGCTAAAAGCTGTGCAACCAAACGTGCACTATTCGACGCGCGCGCCGCTTCTGGCCTCAGGCAGGACTGGAGCGCAGGCCGTAGGCCTTGCCATCGACGAACAGGTACTCGGCACGCAGCACCGGATCGCCCTTCTCCTCGCGCAACGTGAAGCCCAGTACCGAGATGGCCGTGCCCGGCTTGATCTCGGCCACCTGCCAGGCCTGCATGCGGGTCAGCGGCGCCAGCTCGACCTCCCACATCCGGTCCCTGCGCGTGGGCAGCACGGCACGGGCCAGCAGGGCCTTGCCATCGACCGGTGCCGTCTGCGCGGGCACTGCGCGCTGTGCCAGGTTGGGCGGCAAGGCCAGGTTGGCGGGCAGCTCCAGCTCCAGTTCGGCATGCGGGTTCTGCCAGCGCACCTTGCGCACTGTGCCTTCGAGGTAGATCGGGCGGTCCGCATCGAAACTGCTCCAGCCGTGGTGGGCATGGGCCGCCAGGGGAACAAGGGGAAGGACGCTGGCCACGGTGAGAATCTGGCGACGCTGCAAAGGCATGGAGTTTTTCCTTTCGAATGTCAGAGGTACGCTATCCAGCGACCACAGGCGACGATGGCCAGCCAGATCAGAGTGGACAGCAGCATCTGCGCCCGCGCCAGGCCATCGAGCCGTGCCAGCGAACCGCGCCCATGAAACCACGCCGCGTTGCAGCCGGCAAGCATCAACAACAGCATCTTCAGGGTGAAGGCCCGGTTGGCGAGCAATTCCTGGGGCTGCGTGGCAAACATCACCAGGCCCGACAGAGCCGCCATGCCAAAGCCGCACAGTGCCAGCGACAGGCTCAGTCGCGCCAGGTCCCGGGGCGGCAGCGCGGCACCCCAGCCAAACACCCGCAGCTCCAGCAGCACCAGGTTGCCCAGCAGCAGTGCAATGCCCACAATGTGCACCACCTCCAGTGCCGGATAGGCCCATACATGGGATCGGAGGGCGGTGAACATGCGGGGCTTCCTGGCGTTGTGGGTTGGCTTAGGCCTTCCTAGCCCAGCAGATCGAGCACCAGGCTGATGCGCGCCTTCACGGGGGACAGGCCGGGAGCGGCCACGAGGGCATTGCCCGGCGTGGGCAGCAACTGCCCCTCGGGGCAGCGCGTGGCACGCACCACGCGCACACCCACGGCCTGGGCCCGCAGCAACGCGGCCTCCAGCGCATGGTGCAGGGTGCCGTTGCCGGTGCAGGCAACGACCAGACCCTGGACACCATCGCGCACCAGCGCGTCCACCGCACGACCGCTGGCGCCCGCATGGCTTACCACCAGTTCCACCCAGGGCCAGGGTGCGTCGGCGGTCTGGTTCTGCATGGCTGCAAGACCCTTGCCTTGCGAGACGGCGGGCCAGCCCTGCACCAGGCGCACTGCGCCCTCTTCCACCCAGCCCAGCGGCCCGGCATCACCGGAGCTGAACGGGTCGACCCGGTAGGGGTGCACCTTCTGCACGCGCTGCGCGCCATGGATGGCGCCGGCAGCCACCACCACCACGCCCTGCGCACCAGTGCTGGCCGCCACCGCCACGGCGTCGAGCAGGTTCTGCGGGCCATCGGGCACCAGCGCGGTCGAGGGGCGCATGGCGCAGGTCAGCACCACGGGCTTGGTCGCATCCAGCACGGAGTGCAGGAACCAGGCCGTCTCTTCGATCGTGTCGGTGCCATGGGTGATGACGACGCCGCGCACGGCGGGGTCGGCCAGGCACTCGGCGCAGCGCAGCGCCAGGGCCCGCCACACGCCATGCTCCATGTCCTTGCTGTCGATCTGGGCCACCTGCTCGACCACCAGGGGACCACCGGCCAGCGCCTGGAGCCCTGGAACGGCCGCCAGCAGCTCGCCCACCCCCACCTGTGCGGCCGTGTAGCCGATGTTGTCCCCCGCCTGCGCAGCGGTGCCGGCAATGGTGCCGCCCGTACCCAGAACCACAATTTTTTGCGCACTCACTTGCATACTCCGAAAAACTGGTGAAAAATACAGCTACTGGATTAAAAAACAGTTATTTGCCACTGTACCGGCACACACTGGAAACCACCATGCTCGACAACCCCAAGCTCACTGCCCGCCAGCAACAGATTCTGGACCTGATCCAGACCGCCATTGCGCGCACCGGCGCCCCCCCTACCCGCGCCGAGATCGCGACCGAGCTGGGCTTCAAGTCCGCCAATGCGGCGGAAGAGCACCTGCAGGCCCTGGCCCGCAAGGGCGTGATCGAGCTGGTCAGCGGCACCTCACGGGGCATTCGCCTGCGCGGCGAGACAGTGCGCTCCATCAACGCAGCACGCGGCACCCAGTTCAGCCTGCCCATTCCCGGCCTGTCGCAGTTGATGCTGCCGCTGATCGGCCGGGTCGCAGCAGGCTCGCCCATTCTCGCGCAGGAGCATGTCGATCAGACCTACAGCGTGGAAAACAGCCTGTTCCAGCACAAGCCTGATTACCTGCTCAAGGTGCGCGGCATGTCCATGCGCGACGCCGGCATCATGGACGGCGACCTGCTGGCCGTGCAGTCCACGCGCGAGGCGCGCAACGGCCAGATCATCGTGGCCCGCCTGGGCGACGACGTCACCGTCAAGCGCCTGCGCCGCACGGCCACCGGCATCGAGCTGCTGCCCGAGAACCCGGACTACCCCGTGATCACCGTGCAGCCCGGCGAGGCCTTCGAGATCGAAGGCCTGGCAGTCGGCCTGATCCGCAACACCATGCTCATGTAATTGCCGTCGCGCTGCCCAGGTGGCGGGCGTTTGACGGGCGGGGTGCCGGGTATCGGGCACCGCCGCTGGTCAGCCCTGGGCGGCGCCATGTTCCTTGCAATCCTGCCTGTGTTCACCACCGACCTTCGGAGTCTTCACATGGGAATTGCTTCTTTGACCTTCTCGGCCTTCTCCCACCCCCTGCATGCGCTGACACGCTGGCTGCAGCCCATCGCCATGCAGGGCGGGCACGACAGCGCTGCGGCACGGCTGCGCACCTGCAAGGCGCCAGTGCCTGCCCATGCGGCACCCGCATGGCCTACCACGGCCCGCATGCCACGCGACGAGATCGCACTGCCGGCCACGGGCACGCGCAGCCTGCACCCTGCCCCCGGCGCCGACCCCCTGTGCAACCATGTCCAGGCACGCCGCGTGGTGCGCGTGCTGCGCACGGCCGCCTCGGGCGCCGATGCCGGGCGCCTCGTGATCTCGGGCCGCATGGCCGATGTCTGCGCGGAGCTGGACCGCATGGCCGCGCGCGAGGCGCTGCTGCAACACTGAGCACGCGGCCTGCGGGCTGGCGCGGGGACACGGCCACCATGGCCTGCAACGCCCGGCCGTCGACTGCGCAGAGCCCGCCGCAACGGCCGCGGGCACCCGCATTGCGCATGCACCCAGGCCGTCGAGGCATGTGGCATTCACGCAGCGTTGCAAATGCTGCACGCCCGACGGGGCTTGGGGCACAAAGACCGCGGCCCGCCAAGGCACAATGTCGGGATGAACATCGTGATCCTCGACGACTACCAGGACGCAGTGCGCAAGCTCCATTGCGCCACCCGGCTCGACGCCTACACCGCCAAGGTCTATACCAACACCGTCAAGGGCCTGGGCCAGCTGTCGATACGGCTCAAGGACGCCGACATCATCGTGCTGGTGCGCGAGCGCACCCAGATCACCCGCCAGCTGGTCGAAAAGCTGCCGCGCCTGAAGCTCATTGCCCAGACCGGCAAGATCGGCAACCACATCGACGTGGCAGCCTGCACCGAGCGTGGCATTGCCGTGGCCGAGGGCGTCGGTTCACCCGTGGCACCGGCCGAACTCACCTGGGCACTGGTGATGGCCGCCACGCGCCGACTGCCGCAGTACATCTCCAACCTCAAGCATGGGGCCTGGCAGCAGTCGGGCCTCAAGACCGCGTCCATGCCGCCCAACTTCGGGCTGGGCACGGTGCTGCGCGGCAAGACGCTGGGCATCTGGGGCTACGGCCGCATCGGTCAGCTCGTGGCCGGCTATGGCCGCGCCTTCGGCATGAACGTGCGCGTCTGGGGCCGCGAGGCATCGCGCGCCCAGGCCCTGACCGATGGCTACCAGGCCGCCACCACGCGCGAGGAGTTCTTCTCGCAGTGCGACGTGATCTCGGTGCACCTGCGCCTGAACGACGAGACACGCGGCATCATCTCGCTCGAAGACCTGTCGTGCATGAAGCCCACCTCGCTGTTCGTGAACACCTCGCGCGCCGAACTGGTCGAGTCCGACGCCCTGATCGCCGCCTTGAACCGGGGCCGCCCCGGCATGGCGGCCGTGGACGTATTCGAGAGCGAGCCCATCCTGCAGGGCCATGCCCTGCTGCGCCTGGAGAACTGCATCTGCACGCCGCACATCGGCTATGTGGAGCAGGACAGCTACGAGCTCTACTTTGGTGCGGCCTTCGACAACGTGGTGAACTTCATCAAGGGCACGCCGACCAATATCGTGAATCCAGGTTCTCTGCAGGTGCGACGCTAGCAACTGAGCGCTGCAACGCAGCGAGCACCAATAAAAAAGGCTTCCCGAGGGAAGCCTTTTTTGCCCTGTGGTGCGCCGCCCGAAGGCAGCGCTCCCACACGGATTGCATTCGACCGGATAACTAGGCGGGGAGCCGCAGACAGTGCTGTAGCACGGCAAGGCTCCCCAACGACGTTAGCCGGTTGAAGGCAAGTCCGTGCCTTAGTTCAGGGGGGTCTTCTTGCCGTCCTTGTAGTTGTACAGGGTGATGGCAGGGTTCTTCATTTCGCCGTTGGGTTCGAAGGCGATCGTCGAGGTCACGCCCTTGAAGCTGGACTTGAGCAGCTCGGGGGTATAGACCTTGGGGTCGACCGAGTTGGCGCGCTTCATGGCGTCCACGATCAGGAACGTGGCGTCGTAGGTGTAGGGGCTGTACACCTGGAACTGGTTGGGGTACTTGGCGTCGTACTTGGCCTTCCAGGCCGTGCCGCCAGGCATCTTGGCCAGCGATGCGCCGCCTTCGGCGCAGATCACGTTGGCCAGGGTCTTGGCGCCGGCAGCCAGCTTGGCGATTTCGGCCGTGCAGATGCCGTCACCACCGAAGTACTTCACGTTGCCCATGCCCAGCTGTTCCATCTGGCGCAGCATCGGGCCACCTTGGGGGTCCATGCCGCCGTAGAAGATGGCGTCGGGGTTCTTGGCCTTGATGGCGGTCAGGATGGCCATGAAGTCCGTGGCCTTGTCGGTCGTGAACTGCTCGTCCACCACCTTCATGCCCTTGGCGGCTGCGGTCTTCTTGAACACGTCGGCAACACCCTGGCCGTAAGCGGTACGGTCGTCGATGATGGCGACCGACTTGAGCTTCAGCGTGTCCACGGCGTAGGCAGCCAGACCAGCGCCCAGGGCGTTGTCGTTGGCGATGATGCGGAACGTGGTCTTGTAGCCTGGCTTGGTCAGGTTGGGGTTCGTGGCCGCGCCGGTCACGTGGGGGATGCCGCAGTCGTTGTAGACCTTGGACGCGGGGATGGTGGTACCGGAGTTGAGGTGACCGACCACGCCAGCAACCTTGGCGTCGCACAGCTTCTGTGCAGCAGCCGTGCCCTGCTTCGGATCCGCAGCGTCGTCTTCAGCCTGCAGCTCGAACTTGATCTTCTTGCCGCCGATCGTCACGCCTTGTGCGTTCAGCTCTTCAATGGCCATGCGGGCGCCATTTTCGTTGTCCTTGCCGTAGTGGGCTTGGGCGCCGGAAACCGGAGCCACGTGGCCGATCTTGACCACCTGCTCTTGTGCAGAGGCCACACCAGCAGCAGCCGCGATAGCAGCAACCACGGTCAGTTTCAACTTCAATTGCATATCAATCTCCAGTAAAGATAAACGCTGAGAAATGTTCTTGTGTCTCAACGCAGGCGAACATATCGCAATTTACGGGCCAGATCATTAGGGAACACGATTAAATGTGGGAGAAACCACAGGGGAATACCCTGTCATCCCTTGGTGGGCGTGGGCTGGCCGCCGGCAAGCTCATCGGCCACAGCCTCGTACACAGCGTGGCGAACCACGGATTCGATCTCCTCGCGCAGGCGCGGAAGCACTGAACGCGTCTGCTCCTGCACCACAGTGGCGATGGCATCGCGCAGGCGCTGGTCCAGTGCCACGTCCACCCGCTGCATGACCCGGTGCACCATGTACTCCTCCATGCCCTCTGGCAGTGCACGCGCGGCCGCCGGCTGCCCCACATTCGGCACGGCAGGTGCAGATGCCGCGGCGGGCACGCCAAGCGGTGCCGCAAAAGGCCCAGGCGCAGCGACCAAAGGCCTGGCAGGCACGGAAGCGGCAGGTACTGCAGGCGCGGGAGCCGGCGTGGCGACAGGAGCGACCACGGGTGCAGCAACCACGGGTGCCGGGGGGGCAACTGCTGCCGCTGCAATCTGCGCGCGCCGCAATGCCAGGGCCTCCAGTGCACGGCCGGCCGCCTGCGCCACCGGCGAAGACGCTGCGGGAGTGGCGGCGGCAGGCGGGCGCGCCGGAGCGCTCTGCGGCGCGGCGCCGCGGCTGGCAACGCGGCCATCCGGGGCCGCTGCAGGAAGCGGGCGCGCAGGCGCCGCCGAAGGCGCTGGCGGCTTGGCCACCAGCGGCACGGGCATGGCACCCGGCGGCGCCTGCACCACTTCAGTGAGCGTGGGTACAAAACGGGGCGGCGTACGGGGCGGCGTGGTGGCCATCAAGCGCCTTTCAGCACCAGATCGTGGCGCACGATGGCGTAGCCGCGCGAAGCGTAGTGGCGCCAGCGGTTGCGCGCCTGCCCCCGGTCTTCCTCGTCATGGGCGCTGACCACTTCGATCAGCTTTTCGAAGCGCCCGAAACCTTCAGGCACCTCAGCGCCCAGGTTCAACAGCACCTCGTGGTGCGGAGCACCCTGCACATCGGACGTGAGCAGCACCGGCGAAGCCAGGCGCAGGTCCTCGTCGGCCGCGTCGGTGCAGTGGGCGACGAAATCCTGCGGCGCCATGCTCCACATCTGCCGGTCCAGGGCAGCCAGCACATGGGCCGGACCGGCGATCACCAGGCGGGCATCGCTGCGCAGCACCTTGCGCGCAAACCGGCAGGCATAGGCCACCTTGTCCGGCGCGTTGAAATGGAAGGCGACCTCGGTCATCGGAGCTCAGGCGGCCTTGGCGCGCGCACGCTTGGCGGCGGGCTTGGGAGCCTCGGTCGCTTGCGCCTCGCGGTCCAGCAGGTACTGCACCAGCAGGCCGACCGGGCGGCCGGTGGAGCCCTTGGCAGCCCCGCCCTTCCAGGCGGTACCGGCGATGTCCAGATGCGCCCAGGGCATGTCGCCCACGAACTTCTGCAGGAACTTGGCGGCCGTGATGGCACCGCCCGCGCGGCCTGCCACGTTGCCCATGTCGGCAAAGTTGCTCTTCAGGCCGTCGGCGTAGTCGTCATCCAGCGGCATGCGCCAGCACGGATCCTGCGCCGCCTCACCCGCCGCCTGCAGCGCCTGGGCCAGGCCTTCGTTGTTGCTGAACAGGCCGCTGCGCACACCACCCAGTGCGATCACGCAGGCACCCGTGAGCGTGGCGATGTCCACCACCGCCGCCGGCTTGAAGCGCGCGGCATAGGTCAGCGCATCGCACAGCACCAGCCGGCCTTCGGCGTCGGTGTTGAGCACCTCGATGGTCTGGCCGCTCATGCTGGTCACCACATCGCCGGGCTTCACGGCACGGCCGTCGGGCATGTTCTCGCAGGCGGGGATCAGGCCCACCACGTTGATGGCCGGCTGCAGCTCGCCCAGGGCACGGAACACGCCCAGCACGCTGGCGGCGCCGCACATGTCGAATTTCATCTCGTCCATCTCGGCCGCAGGCTTGATGGAGATGCCGCCGGTATCGAAGGTGATGCCCTTGCCGACCAGCACCACGGGAGCCTGGTCCTTGGCGCCGCCGCTGTAGCGCAGCTCGATGAAGCGCAGCGGTTCTTCCGACCCCTTGGCCACGGCCATGAAGGAACCCATGCCCAGGCGCTCGACCTCGGCCGGGCCATGCACCTTGCACTGGATGCGCGGCTGCTTGGCCAGCGTCTTGGCGGCATTGGCCAGCAGGGTGGGCGTGGCATGGTTGGCGGGGCGGTTGCCCCACTCGCGGGCAAACTCCACCCCTTCGACGAGGGCCACGCCCTGGTAGAAGGCCACGCGCACCTCGGAGGGGTCGGGCACGCCCACCACCAGGCGGGAGAGGCTGCGCGCCTCGGCCTTGGGCTTGGTCGTGGTGTAGACATAGCTGGCATCGGCCACGGCCTGCACCGCGGCGCACACCGCGTCGGCCTGGGCGCTGCCGGCAAAGCACAGCACCACGCGCTTGGTCTGGGGTGCCTTCAACGCGCCCGCAGCAGCGCCCAGGGCCTGGCGCACGGAACGGGCCGCGCCATCGCCCACGCCCAGCAGCAGCACGCGGCGCGCTGCCACGGCAGGCACCTGGTACAGCGGCAGGCTCTTGCCGGGCTTGGCGGAAAAGTCGCCTTGCTTGAGCGCCAGGGCCGCCAGCGTGGACAGGGCATCGCGCCCGGGCTTGAAGCCCTCCGGAACCAACACAACCAGCAGGTCGCATTTTTCCAAAGCAGCTGCCGGCAACTCAAGGGTCTTCAGATCAAAGTTCATAATCGGTGTTTTCCTCAGAGCCAATGTTATTCGATTCATCCATCCGCAAGGAGCTGGCGCGCAGCTTCGGGGCCACACTGGTGGTGCTGGTCACCGTGGTGATGACCATGATGCTCATCCGCACGCTGGGCCAGGCCTCGCGCGGCAGCGTGAGCCCGTCCGACGTGATGCTGGTCATGGGCTTCACCGTGCTGGGTCAGCTGTCCACCATTTTGACGCTGAGCCTGTTCGTCGCTGTGGTCAGCACGCTGTCGCGCATGTACCGCGACAGCGAGATGGTGATCTGGTTCGCCAGCGGCCGCGGCCTGACCAGCCTGCTGCGCCCGCTGCTGCGCTTTGCCTGGCCGTCCATGCTGGTGATCTCCGTGCTCTCGCTGCTGGTATGGCCCTGGGCCAACACCCAGATCCAGGAGCTCAAGACCCGTTACGAGCAGCGCAGCGACATCGACCGCATCGCCCCCGGTGAGTTCCAGGAGTCGGCCAACGGCAGCCGGGTGTTCTTCATCGACAAGGACAGCCCCGACAACCTGGCCGGCAACAACATCTTCATCGCCACCAACGTGGCCAAGAAGGAAACGGTCACCTCCGCGCGCAGCGCCCGGCTGGAAACCAAGGACGGCGAGCGCATCGCCACGCTGGTCCAGGGCCAGCGGCTGGAAACCGAGCACGACAAGCCCGGCCTCAAGATCAGCGAGTTCGAGGAATACACCACCCGCATCGGCTCGGCCCCCGCCGGCTCCGCCGAGGAGCTGTCGGTCAAGACCCGTGCCACCCATGAGCTGCTGATGCAGCCCCTGCCCGCCTACCGGGCCGAGCTGGGCTGGCGCATCGGCCTGGCCCTGGCGGCGCTGAACTTCGTGGTCCTGGGCCTGGCCGTGGCCACGGTCAACCCGCGTGCCGGGCGCAGCACCAGCCTGGTGTTCGCCCTCTTCGCCTTCATCGTCTACTACAACCTCATGACCCTGGGCACCAGTTGGGTCGGCGCCGGGCGCCTGGGCCTTGGCAGCTTCATGCTCATGCTGCACGGCGGCACCCTGGCCTTCTCGCTGCTGGTGCTGACCGCACGCCACAACAACTGGAGCCTGCGCCGCCTGTGGCAGCGCCGGAGCCCCACATGAAAACCATCCGCCGCCTGATCCACCGCGAGGCCTTCTTTGCGGTGGCTTACGTCACCATCGGCTTCCTGGCCCTGTTCTTCTTCTTCGACCTGGTCGATGAACTGCGCTGGGTGGGCCGCACCGGGCCCCAGGGCTACCAGCTCTCGCACGCCATGCTGTTCGTGGTGCTCAGCATCCCGAGCCACCTGTACGAATTGCTGCCCATCACGGTGCTGATCGGCACCATTTTCGTGATGGCGCGCCTGGCGCAGAGCTCCGAATTCACCATCATGCGCACCAGCGGCATGGGGCCCTGGCGCGCCATGCGCACCCTGCTCACACTGGGCGGGTTCTTCGTGGTGCTGACCTTTGCCGTGGGCGACTACATCGCGCCCCTGAGCGACAAGGCCGCGCAACTCATCAAGGTGCGCCACCTGGGGCGCCTCACCTCGGGTGCCACCGGCGCGTGGCTCAAGGAACGCCAGAACGACCACTCCTACGCAGTCAATGTGCGCGCCCTCACGCCCGATGGCGGCATGCTGGACATCCGCATCTTCGAATTCAACGCCAAGGGCCTGCTCGCCTCGCAGACCCGCGCCGCATCGGGGCGCTTCGGCGACGGCGGTGCCTGGGAGCTCACCGGCGTGCAGCGCAGCAGCTTTTTGCAGCGCGGCGAAGACCAGGCGCGAGTGGACCGGCTGGACGTGCCCGCACTGCAATGGCCCACCCGCATCAGCGCCGACATGGTGGCGGCCTCGCTGCTCAAGCCCGACCGCATGGCCACGGTGGACCTGTTCCAGTACATCCGCCACCTGGACAGCAACGGCCAGTCGGCCCAGCGCTACGAGATCGAATTCTGGCGCAAGGTGTTCTACCCCCTGTCCTGCCTGGTGATGGTGGTGCTGGCCCTGCCCTTTGCCTACCTGCATTTCCGCTCGGGCGGCATCGCCGGCTATGTATTCGGTGGCGTCATGGCCGGCATCAGCTTCTTCCTGCTCAACAACGTGTTCGGCTACGCCGGCAACCTGCAGAACTGGTCGCCCTGGCTCACGGCGGCAGCGCCGGGACTGATTTACTCCCTGCTGTCGCTGGGCGCCTTCAGTTGGCTGGTACTCAGACGCTAGCCACACCCATGACCGACCACGCCATCGTCCTTTTCGCCCACGGCTCGCGCGACCCCCTGTGGCGCGCGCCCATGGAAGCCGTGGCTGCACGCATAGCGGCGCAGCAACCCCGCCGGCCCGTGGCCTGCGCCTACCTGGAGTTGTGCGCCCCCGCCCTGCCCGAGGCCGTGGCGCAACTGGTAGCCCAGGGTGCCCGGCAGGTCACCGTGGTGCCCATGTTCCTGGGCACCGGCAAGCATGCGCGCGAGGACTTGCCCGTGCTGGTGCAGCAACTGCGCACCGCCCACACGGGCGTGCAGTTCAACGTGCAGACGGCCATTGGCGAGGACCCGCGCATGACCGCGCTCATGGCGGAAATCGCCTGCGAGTCGTCTCCGAGCTGAGTTTTTGCAACCTCGCCGCATATCCCTTAGATGCTTGCAGCATAATGATGCAACTCTTTAGGCGATATCAGATATGAATCTGCACCAATTCCGCTTTGTCCAGGAGGCCGCGCGGCGCGGCCTGAACCTGACCGAAGCCGCCAAGGCACTGCACACCTCGCAGCCGGGCGTCTCCAAGGCCATCATCGAGCTGGAAGAAGAGCTGGGCGTTGACATCTTCGCGCGCCACGGCAAGCGCCTCAAGCGCATCACCGAGCCCGGCCAGCATGTGCTCAAGAGCATCGAGGTCATCATGCGCGAGGTGGGCAACCTCAAGCGCATCGGCGAACAGTTCAGCGCCCAGGACAACGGCACGCTGAGCATCGCCACCACCCACACCCAGGCCCGCTACGTGCTGCCCGTGCCCGTGGCACGCCTGCGCGAGGCCTACCCCAAGGTCAACATCAGCCTGCACCAGGCCACGCCCGACCAGGTGGCGCGCATGGTCATCGACGAGGTGGCCGAGATCGGCATGGCCACCGAGTCCCTGGCCGACTACCCCGAGCTCGTGACCCTGCCCTGCTACGAGTGGGAGCACGTGCTGGTGCTGCCGCCCGGCCACCCGCTGGCGCAAAAGGAACGCATTGGCCTCGATGACATCGCGCACGAGGCGCTCATCACCTACCACCCCTCGTTCACCGGCCGCGGCAAGATCGACCACGCCTTTGCCGCACGCCGCCTGCAGCCGCGCATCGCGCTCGAGGCCATCGATTCGGACGTGATCAAGACCTATGTGCGCCTGGGCCTGGGCATCGGCATCGTGGCCGAGATGGCCATGCGCGACGACCCCGTGGGCGACCTGGTGGTGCGCCCCGTGGGCCACCTGTTCGGCCAGAGCGTGGCGCGCGTGGCCTTCAAGCGCGGAGCCTACCTGCGCAATTTCGTGTACAAATTCGCAGAACTGCTGAGCGACCGCCTGAGCCGCGAGTTGATTGCCCGCGCGATGAGTGGCCATGTGAACGACTACGAACTCTGATGGGGAGGCACCATGGATGCTATTTCTTCGGCAGCACCGCCTTGTGTCTGCTGTGGCCAGGCACTGCGCGCCGGACTCGAGAAATGGCACCAGGTGTGCGCCCTGTGCGGCTACGAGTCCGCGCAGCTCGCGCCAGCGATCAACCAGGCCGCATCGCACCAGAAGGTCGATGAAGCCCGGCGCGACACCGGCCTCAAGAGCCTGCGCGAGCTCAACTTCCGCCAACTGCTGGACCGCATCGGCCAGCACGTCGCCCCTGCGGGTAGCCGCTTGCTGGACGTGGGTGCGGCCCATGGCTGGTTCGTGAAGGCCGCAGCAGGCCGGGGATTCAGCGCCCTGGGCCTGGAGCCGGACCGTGCCGTCTGCGAGCAGGCGCAGCGTACCGGTGCGCTGGTGCGCGAGGGCTTCTTTCCCGATGTGCTCGCCGAGGGCGAGCAGTTCGAGGTGATCGTCTTCAACGACGTGTTCGAGCACATTCCGCATTCCGACACCCTGCTGGCCCAGTGCATGGCACGGCTGGCCCCAGGGGGCCTGCTGGTGCTGAACCTGCCTTCCAGCCGCGGCATCTTCTACCGCACCAGCAAACTGCTGCACCGCTTCGGCGCGGGTGCCTTCTTCGACCGGCTCTGGCAAAAAGACATGCCCTCGCCGCACCTGCACTACTTCCATGCCCGCAACCTCACCCAGTTGAGTGCACGGCACGGACTCACCCTGGTCGACTCGGCCCACCTGGCAAGCATCCACCTGGGCGGCCTGTACGCACGCATTGCCTATGTGAAGTCGGGCCTGCGCTGGCTGGCACCGTTGATCTGGCTGTCCATCGTGGCGGCCTACCCGCTGGTACGCTGGGGCGCGCCGAGCGACATCGACGTGGTGATCTTCCGCAAAAGGGCCACGTAGGTCCTGTTTCCTTACCCCCTCCATTCCCTGTTTTTCTTCTCTTTTCGTTCCTTCCCATGACCCTCGCGACCGACACCGCACGCACCCCTGCCCTTGCCAGCAAGCTGCCTCAGGTGGGCACCACCATCTTCACCGTGATGTCAGCCCTGGCGGCCGAGCACAACGCCGTGAACCTGGGCCAGGGTTTTCCGGACTTCGCCTGCGACCCCGCGCTGGTCGATGCCGTCACCGCCGCCATGCAGGCCGGCCACAACCAGTACCCGCCCATGACCGGCGTGCCCGCGCTGCGCGAGGCCGTGTCGGCCAAGATCGAGGCCCTGCACGGCCGCCGCTACGACCCGGCGAGCGAGATCACCATCACCGCCGGCGCCACGCAGGCCATCATCACCGCCATCCTGGCCATCGTGCACCCGGGCGATGAAGTCATCGTGCTCGACCCCTGCTACGACAGCTATGTGCCCAACATCGAGCTGGCCGGCGGCCGCGCGGTGCGCGTGCCGCTCACGCCCGGCACGTTCCGGCCCGACTTCGGCAAGATCAGCGCCGCCATCACGCCACGCACGCGCGCCATCCTCATCAACACCCCGCACAACCCCAGCGCCACCGTCTGGAGCGCCGAGGACATGCAGGCGCTGCAGGACCTGCTCGCCCCCACCGACATCCTGCTGATCAGCGACGAGGTCTACGAGCACATGGTGTTCGACGGCGGCCAGCACCAGAGTGCTGCGCGCTTTGCGGGCCTTGCGGCGCGCGCCTTCATCGTCTCGAGCTTCGGCAAGACCTTCCACGTCACAGGCTGGAAGGTGGGCACGGTGGCCGCGCCCGCCGCGCTGACAGCAGAGTTCCGCAAGGTACACCAGTTCAACGTGTTCACGGTGAACACCCCCGTGCAGTACGGCCTGGCCACCTACCTCAAGGACCCTGCCCCCTACCTGCAGCTTCCCGCCTTCTACCAGGCCAAGCGCGACCTGTTCCGCGAGGGCCTGGCCGGCTCGCGCCTGAAGCTCTTGCCCAGCACGGGCAGCTACTTCCAGTGCGTGGACATCTCGGCCGTGAGCGATCTCAATGAATCGGACTTCTGCCAGTGGCTCACGCGCGAGATCGGCGTGGCCGCGATTCCGCTGTCGGCCTTCTACGGCGACGGCTTCGACCAGCGCGTGGTGCGTTTCTGCTTCGCCAAGAAGGACGACACCCTGCGCGCTGCATTGGAGCGGCTGCGCAAGCTGTGACCTGTGGGCGGCCTGCGAGCCGTCATCGGTAGCCCGCCACATCCACCGGCTTGCCCGCCCGCTCCTCGGCCAGCATGTGGCCCCAGGCATCGGGCTGGCTGCCATCGAGGTCCGTGAAGCCATAGACCCGCGCCAGTTGACCGCTGGACAAGGACTGCCCATTCCAGCGCGCCACCGCGGGGTCCTGCGCCAGGGCCACCACGGCGCGGCCCACATAGGCAGGGCTTTCCGCCACCGCAAAGCCCGGCACCCGGGTAATCGCATCGCGCCAGGTGGCCTCGGTGACGCCAAAGGCCTCCAGCATGGCCTCCGAGCGCAGCCAGCCGGGCGACAGCGACACGGCGGTGGCGCCGTGCGGCGCCAGCTCATGCCCCAGCGCAAATCCCATGCGCAGCACCGCAGCCTTGGCGATGTCGTAGAAGAAGGAGTTGCGGTAGCGCGTGCCGTTGTATTCGGCCGTGCCATCGTTGACTTCCACCACCAGCCCGCCGGGTGACTTCAGCAGCAGCGGAAGCGCGAAATGGCTGGTGATGGCATGCGTGTCCACCGCCAGGCGCAGGGTGCGCAGGCCATAGTCCAGGTCGGACTCCCACACGGTCTTGCTCCATTCGACGTGCGTGGCGCCGAAGATGTCGTTTACCAGCAGGTGCAATGCGCCCTGCTCGCGTTCGATGCGTGCCACCAGGGCGCGCACCTCATCCTGCACCAGGTGGTCCACCCGCACCGCAATGCCCTGGCCACCGGCCTGGTCCACGAGCGCCGCGGTCTCCTCGATGGTCTCGGGCCGGTCCATCTCGGAGCGCTGCGCGCCCGATGAGCGGCCGGTCACATAGACCGTGGCCCCTGCCGCGCCGAGTTGCACGGCAATGCCACGACCGGCACCCCGGGTGGCTCCCGCCACGAGGGCGACTTTTCCCTTGAGGGAGTTGTGTGTCGGGTTCATGCGTTGCGTCCTTTTTTCTTTCGATGGATGCCACGGTACCGACGCCAGCGGTCTATGTCTTGGAAGAAAGCGAAACGCCGCGCTGCAGGAAGTCGGTGGGCGAGAGCCCGCAGAGCACGCGGAACTCGTTGGCCAGGTGCGCCTGGTCGTAGAAACCACCATCGGCTGCCAGAGCGGCCCACGGCGGCGCAGTGGGACCGCCGCGCAGCGCGCGCAGGCAGGCATGCAGTCGCGCAAGCCGACCCCAGGCCTTGGGCGACATGCCCACCTCGGCACGGAAGATCTGCTGCAGGCGCCGCTCGCCCACACCCACGGCACGGGCCACCTCCCGGGGGCGCATCCGGCCTGCCGATGCCGTCAGCAGGGCGGCGGCCTGCGCGGCGCAGGGGTTTGCAGGCATGGTGCCGCGCGCAAGGCGTTGCGCCAGCGCGGCCTGCAGCACGGCCATCCGTGCCCCATCGTCCGGCTGCTCGGCCATGCGCTCGCGCAATTCGGCGAAGTCCCTGCCCCACAGCACCTCCAGCGGCACCGCCATGCCCTGCAGCTCCCCGGCCGGCAACCCAAGCAAAGCCGATGCGGTGCCGGGGCGCAGCGCGACCGAGATGCTGTGCATGCGGCTGCCACCGCGCCAACGCAGCAGCACGGGTGCCGTGGCGGCACCGATGGCCACGCTGCCCTGGGACTCACCCGCCGGGCCTGCTGGCGTGCCATCCTCCAGGTGGACCACCAGGCGCACGGCCCCATCGGGCAGCACGCGCTCGGCCACCCCGGCACCCTCGGCAAAGGTTTCGCGGTACTGCAGGATCTGGGAGACATGGGGCGCCAGGCGCGCGCCCACCGAAAAGGTGCGCAGCGTATCGGCAGGCACGGTGCTTTCCGGCCCGTGCACGTTGTCGCCATCGAGGCGAAGAAAGAGGCGCTCGGTCATGGGGGATGCGGCAGATGGCGCATCCTAATTCACTGCACGTCGGCCAGACCACCCGCACAGGCCGCGCCGAGAGGGCCGGCCTCAGCCGTAGAGCGCCACTTCCCCTTCGATCTCCACCGGGATGTTGAACGGCAGCGCCGCCATGCCCACCGCACTGCGCGTGTGCATGCCGCGATCTTCGCCATACAGCTCCAGGATGAGGTGCGAAAAACCGTTGATGACCGCGGGCTGGGCCGCAAAGTCGGGCGTGCAATTCACCATGCCAAAGACGCGAGTCCAGGCCGAGATCCGGTCCAGGTCGCCGAGCGCCCTCTTCAGGCTCCCCAGGACCGACAGCGCCACCCTGCGCGCCTGCTCATAGCCCTGCTCGACGGTCAAATCCTGACCCAGCTTGCCCAGCGGCCCGGCAATCGAACCATCGTCGTTCAACGGCCCATGGCCGGAGAACAGCACCCGCGTCCCCTGAACCTGCACGAAGGCGAATGGCAAGCTGACGCCCGGCGGAGGCTGGATCTGCGCCGGCAGCTTAAGCCCGAGTTGCGCGAGGCGTTGTTCGATCAGTGCCATGGACGGTACTCCGGTCGGCTGCAAACAAACATTGTCATCTCTTTGAAGGCAGGAGAAGGCCACCGCGGAGTCCGGCGGTAGACCTGCCTGCATGAAAAAGCCCTGTCTTGCCTTCGGTGCCGCCATCGTTCTGGCGGCTCAATTTTCCACCGTACATGCGACCGAATTCAAGACCGCTGTCGTAGGGCAGGTCATTGCAGATCGCACGTTGACCATCGGGAAACTGTCGATGCAACTCCCGAGCGGCGAGTGGATTTTGGCCGCGAAGGCGCAAGTGGGAGGCGGATCACAGCCCAACATGCCTGCACCACCATTGCACAGGTTCGCCGTGGTGCAGGTACGCGACAAGACCATCTCCGCTGTCATCATGTTCAGCGGGCCCGCCTGGAGCTATGCCGTTACCCAGTGGAGCGATGAGCCGTGCAAGAACGTGACCTCCTACATCGTCAAAAGCACATTGAACCAGACCAGGGCCATGCCCGAATGCTTTGTGGTTGCCAACCTGAATGCAGGCGCTTTTGAAGCCTTGTCAGACACCCACAAGGAGGTTGCACGCTGGGCCCACAGCAACAGCTATGCGCTCCCCGTCCCCATGCTTCAGGTGCACCACACCAAGTACCACAAGGGCGACTACTTCAGACTCAACGCGCACTTCGCGGGAGGCCTCGACTCCGCACCTGCCGCAGAAGCCTGGGGACGCGAGGCGGCCTCGTCTCTCACCGCCATGATCACCCGGGCCACTCCCCTGGGACAGTTGCCCGAGCTCCCGGCATTCGCGTCCACTCTAGGGGCCACACAACCTGTCGCCGCACAACCCATGGCCGGCAGCGCGACCGCTGCCGCCCCCGGTTCGGCTGAAGCTCGCCTGCGCCAACTGAAGTCCTTGCTCGATAGCAAGCTGATCACTCCCGAAGAGTACGAAGGCAAACGAAAGAAGATCGTCGACGAAATGTAGGCGGGCTTCAACCGCAAGACGGCATCACAGTCCGTCCAGCACTTTCTTGCGCTTAGCGTCGTATTCCTGTTGCGTAATCAATCCATCGGCATGCAAGCGCCGCAGTGCTTCGAGTTGGGCTTGAACAGAGGATGGCGGACTTGCTACAGGAGCCGCTGGCGTTGCTGGACCTCGCACTGCCAGCGCTGGCGCCGCCTGGATACGGGTGGAGGCAACGGTGTCGCACCGGTTCTTGATCTGTGCGGTCTCCAACGCCTCGATCTCGCCCTTCGCGCGCGCGACATCGGCCTCATGGTCTCCGGACATCTTGCTGAAAGGCACCCCCAGCAAGAACACGCCTACCGCGTCGTTGTTGGCCTTCTGGTCTTGCAGTACCGAGTAGCGGGATAGATCGTTGCGTGCAGACACCAGGCGTTCGTGGATAGCGGGGCATTCCAGTCCAACGAAGCGCTCGTGGGACACAAATGACGGCTTGATGCTTGCCGGCCGATTGGCGCATGCGGTCAAGCAGATGGCAAGTCCCAAAATACCTACGCGCAACGCTGCCATGAGGCCTCCCTAAATGCTGTTTGAACGGTGTGACCGGGTTGCCGATACGCCAGCCTCATGGCTGTCCGCGCCAAACCAGCCCGCGTCGAAGCTCACAGCAGCACGATGTCGTACTGCTCCTGCCCCATCGCGCTTTCGGACTGCAGCGAGATCGGCTTGCGGATGAAATCCGACAGCCCTGCCAGGTGCTGGCTTTCCTCGTCGAGGAACAGCTCCACCACGCGTGCCGAGGCGACCACACGGAACTCGCGCGGGTTGAACTGGCGTGCCTCGCGCAGGATCTCGCGCAGGATGTCGTAGCAGACGCTGCGCGCGGTCTTCACGCTGCCCTTGCCCTGGCAGGCCTCGCAGGGCTCGCACAGCATGTGGGCCAGGGATTCGCGCGTGCGCTTGCGCGTCATCTCCACCAGGCCCAGCTGCGAGAAGCCGCCGGCCATGGTCTTCACGCGGTCGCGCGCCAGCTGCTTCTTGAATTCGGAGAGCACGGCCTCCTGGTGGCCCGCCTGCACCATGTCGATGAAGTCCACGATGATGATGCCCCCCAGATTGCGCAGGCGCAGCTGGCGGGCGATGGCCTGGGCGGCCTCCAGGTTGGTCTTGAAGATGGTGTCGTCGAAATTGCGCGCACCCACGTAGCCGCCGGTGTTCACATCGATGGTGGTGAGCGCCTCGGTCTGGTCCACGATCAGGTAGCCGCCGGACTTCAGGTCCACGCGCCGGCCCAGGGCCTTGGCGACTTCCTCGTCGATGGAGTAGAGGTCGAAGATGGGGCGCTCGCCCTTGTAGTGCTGCAGCTTGGGCGCCGCGGCCGGCATGAACTCCTGCCCGAAGGCGCGCAGGCGCTGGAACTGCTCCAGCGAATCGAGGCGGATGGTCTGCGTGTGGTCGCCCACCAGGTCGCGCAGCACGCGCTGCAGCAGGTCCAGGTCCTGGTGCAGCAGCGACATGGGCGGCAGCTTGAGCGATGCCTCCTTGATGCGTGCCCAGGTCTTGCGCAGGTAGGCGATGTCCTCGGCCAGCTCGGCGTCGGTTGAATCCTCGCCATTGGTGCGCAGGATGAAGCCGCCGCCACCGCCCGTGGACTTGTCGCCCACCAGGGCCTGCAGGCGCGCGCGCAGCGCATCGCGCTCGGCCGAGGGGATCTTCTGCGACACGCCGACATGGTCGTCCTGCGGCAGAAACACCAGCAGGCGTCCGGCGATGCTGATCTGCGTGGACAGGCGCGCACCCTTGGTGCCGATGGGGTCCTTGATGACCTGCACCATGAGCGACTGGCCTTCGAACACCTGCTTTTCGATGGGCACCTGCGGCTCGCCCTTGCGCGCGAAGGCGGGAGGCTCGCCGTCGGGCTGGCGCTGCCAGACGTCGGCCACGTGCAGGAAAGCGGCCCGTTCCAGGCCGATGTCGATGAAAGCCGACTGCATGCCCGGCAACACGCGCGAGACCTTGCCCAGGTAGACGTTGCCCACCAGGCCACGCTCCAGCGTGCGCTCGATGTGCAGTTCCTGCACGGCGCCGTGCTCGACGATGGCGACGCGTGTCTCCTGCGGCGACCAGTTGATGAGGATGTCTTGTTGCATGGTCGTCAACGCTTGTTGTTCTTCAAACAGGGAATCCGGCGGCGCGCAATAACTGCGCCGTCTCGTACATGGGCAGGCCCATGATGCCCGAATAGCTGCCGCTCAGCTGGGGAATGAAGGCCGCCGCGCGGCCCTGCACCCCATAGGCACCGGCCTTGCCCAGCGGCTCGCCGGTGGCCACGTAGTCATCGACCTGTTGCGGCGTGAGCGCCGCGAAGGTCACGCGCGACACCGACAGCGCCGCCACGCGGCGCGTGCCCATCTGCAGCGCCACGGCCGTGAGCACGCGGTGCGTGCGGCCCGCCAGCTCGGCCAGCATGCGCGCGGCGTGGGCGGCATCGTCGGGCTTGCCGTAGATGGCGCGGCCCAGGGCCACCGTGGTGTCGGAGCACAGGATGGGCGCCTCGGGCAGGCCCCGGCGTGCGCGGCGCGCCATGGCGGCGTCGAGCTTGAGGCCGGTGACGCGCTGCACATAGGCCGTCGGCACCTCGCCGGGGCGCACTTCCTCGATGGCCTCGGCGTCCTCGCCCATGTCGCCGTCCACATTGGGTACCAGCAGTTCATGGCGCACGCCCAGCTGGTCGAGCAACTGGCGGCGGCGGGGGCTTTGGGAGGCGAGGTAGATGAAGTCCGGCATGGTGGGATCAAGGATAACCAAGAAAGAGTGATCGATCCGGCCCCGCCTACCTCCTTTGCAGCGCAGGCGCGCAGCAAATCACGCCTGGCCGCTACTCGCGGTGGTACGGATGGCCGGCATTCACCGACCAGGCGCGGTACAGCTGCTCGATGAGCAGCACCCGCACCATGGCGTGCGGCAGGGTCAGGTCGGACAGGCGGATGCGCTCGTGCGCCGCCTGGCGAAAGGCCGGGTCGAGGCCGTCGGGCCCGCCGATGACCAGGGCCACGTCGTCTCCGCCCAGCTGCCAGCCCTTGAGCCGCTCGGCCAGGGCCTTGGTGGTGAGGTTGGTGCCGCGCTCGTCGAGTGCCACCACGCGGGTGCCGCGGGGGATGGCGGCCTCGATGCGCTCACGCTCGGCGGCGTACAGCGTCTCCAGCGTCTTGGAGCCGCGCGGTTCGGTCTTCACCGCCTTGAGCTCGACCTTGAGCTCGGGCGGGAAGCGCTTGGCATAGTCGTCGTAGGCGGTCTGCGCCCAATCGGGCACGCGCTGGCCCACGGCCACGATCAGCAGTTTCATGGCAATTCAGGCGCCAGGAGATTGTTGCGGGAGACCGGCCGAAGCCCTCCTCCATCGCCTCACTTGCGGCCGGGCGCCCTCTTGGCGGGGGCCTTGACCGCTGGCCGTGCACCACCGCGCGAAGCGGGCTTGGCGGCCTCGGCATTGGCCTTGCTGCGCGGCACGGATGGCTTGACCACGATGGTCTTGACCGGGGCCTTGGTGGCGGCGGGCTTCTTGGCTGCAGGGCTGGTCTTCACGGCGGACTTGGCCGGTGCGGCCTTGGAGGCCGTGCCGGTCTTCGCCGGGGCGCGGCTCGGTGCCTTTGCGGGGGCCTTGGCTGCCGGCTTGGCCGCAGACTTGGCGGCGGGGCGGGCAAACGACTTGGCAGGTGCTGCCGCCTTCTTGGCCGCGGGGCGGGCCGAGGTACCACTCTTGGCGGCCGATTTGGCATCGGACTTCGCAGCCTTCTGCGCCGACTTCTTCTCGGCCAGCTCGGTGGCTGCCGAGGATGCCGGCTTGGCCGCACCCAGCTTCATGCGCACGGGCACCTCGCCCCAGAGTTCTTCCAGGCGGTAGTACTGGCGTATGGCGGGCTGCATGATGTGGGCCACGGCCGCACCGCAGTCCACGATGATCCACTCACCGTTGTCTTCGCCTTCGATGCGGGGCTTGGAAAACCCGGCTTCCTTCACCGCGTCGCGCACGCTGGCGGCCAGCGCCTTGGTCTGGCGGTTGGAAGTACCCGATGCCACGATGACCCGTTCAAACAGCGGCGAGAGATGCTCGGTGTTGAAGACCTGGATGTCTTGCGCCTTGACGTCTTCCAAGCCATCGACGATGGCGCGCTGGAGTTTGGTGACGTCTTTCTTGGCGGCGGTTTCCGATTTGGTGGATGTGGTCATCAGGCGGTGATTTATGAGGAATGGAATCAATATAGCGCGCAACCGGGCGTGCAGCCAGTGGGCTGGGCCTCGGGTGTTGCGCGGTGGCGCTCAGGCGATAAAGGGTGTTGGAACCCTTCGCTGCTGGCGCCAAAAGCGCGGGCAGCTATTGAAATTATAGCTTTTTGCGAACAGCGGCCGTTTCAGACGGTATCCGCAAGCCAGTCGCGCCGCACCAGGAAGCGCTCGGCCAGCGCTGCTTCAGGCGAACCGGCGCCCTCCTGGCGCTGGTAGGACCAGGACACCAGCGGCGGCATGGACAGCAGGATGGACTCGGTGCGCCCGCCCGATTGCAGGCCGAAATGCGTGCCCCGGTCCCACACCAGGTTGAACTCGACATAGCGGCCGCGGCGGTAGAGCTGAAAGTCGCGTTCGCGCTCGCCATGGGGCATGTCCCGGCGCTTTTGCACGATGGGCAGGTAGGCATCCAGGAAGGCATCGCCCACCGACTGCGTCATGGCCAGGCTCTGCTCGAAACCCAGTTCCGAGAAGTCGTCGAAAAACACGCCGCCCACGCCGCGCTGCTCGTTGCGGTGCTTGAGGAAGAAGTATTCGTCGCACCACTGCTTGAAGCGCGGGTACTTGTCGTCGCCAAAGGGCGCGAGCGCATCGCGGCAGCTGCGGTGGAAATGCACCGCATCCTCCTCGAAGCCGTAGTACGGCGTGAGGTCCATGCCCCCGCCGAACCAGCAGGTCGGGTGCTGGCCGGGGTGGCCCGCGGCGATCATGCGCACGTTCATGTGCACCGTGGGCACATAGGGGTTCTTCGGATGGAACACCAGCGACACCCCCATGGCCTCGAAGGGTGCACCCGCCAACTCGGGCCGGTGCTGGGTGGCCGATGGCGGCAGCAGCGGCCCGCGCACATGCGAGAAGCCGCAGCCCGCGCGCTCGAACACGCGGCCGCCCTCGAGGATGCGCGTCACGCCATCGCCCTGCAGGGTCTCGCCGGGATCCTTGCGCCAGGCATCGGCCAGGAAGCGGGCCCCGCCCTCGCCTTCCACGGCCTCCAGGGCATCGGTGATGCGCAACTGCAGTCCCTGCAGGTAGCTGCGCACCCGCGCCACCGTGTCGGCGGCATTCAGAGGGAGATCCGTGGGCATCAACCCAGATCCGGCAGTCATATGCATGGGTGTGCGCTCAGAAGGTGTGAAGGGACCCGGCGTGTCCGAGCAGGCCGCCAAAACGCGTGCGATCTAGGCGCAAAGCACAGCCATAGCTCGGGCTAGGGCTATGGCGAGCATTTGCAACGACGAGCGCGCGTGTTTTGGCGGCATGATCGGGCATGGCGGGTTCGTTCACACCTTCTTAGGCCTTGACGGCGCGAAAGCCGATGTCGCGGCGGTACTGGGCGCCGTCGAACTGGATGCCCCGCGCCACATCGTAGGCGCGCTGCTGCGCCTGCTTGACGCTGTCGGCCAGCACCGTCACGCACAGCACGCGGCCACCCGTCACGCTGACCACACCATCCTTGAGGGCCGTGCCCGCATGGAAGGCCACGGCATCGTCCGCATCGGCCGGCAGGCCGGTGATCACGTCGCCCTTGCGCGGGTTCTCGGGGTAGCCGTGGGCAGCCATCACCACGCCCAGCGCGGTGCGGCGGTCCCACTGCAGCTCGATCTGGTCGAGCTTGCCGTCCACGCCGGCGCCCAGCACGTCGGCCAGGTCGCTTTTCAGGCGCATCAGGATGGGCTGGGTCTCGGGGTCGCCCATGCGGCAGTTGAACTCGAGCGTCTTGGGCTGGCCCTTGGCGTCGATCATCAGGCCCGCGTACAGGAAGCCGGTGTAGGGAATGCCGTCCTTTTCCATGCCGCGGATGGTCGGCAGGATGATCTCGCGCATGGCGCGGGCATGCACGTCGGCCGTGACCACGGGCGCGGGCGAATAGGCGCCCATGCCACCGGTGTTGGGGCCTTCGTCGCCGTCCTTCAGGCGCTTGTGGTCCTGGCTGGTGGCCAGGGCCAGCACGTTCTTGCCATCGCACAGCACGATGAAGGAGGCTTCCTCGCCTTCGAGGAAGGCCTCGATCACCACCCGGGCACCGCCTTCGTTGTGGGTCACGCCGTACTTGTTGTCCACCAGCATGAAATCGACGGCATCGTGCGCCTCTTTCAGCGTCATGGCCACGACCACGCCCTTGCCGGCTGCCAGGCCGTCGGCCTTGATCACGATGGGTGCGCCCAGGCGGTCCACGAAGGCGTGGGCTGCCACCGGGTCGGTGAAGGTGTCGTAGTCCGCCGTGGGGATGCCGTGGCGGCGCATGAAGGCCTTGGAGAAGGCCTTGGAGCTTTCGAGCTGCGCGGCCGCCTGCGTGGGGCCGAACACGCGCAGGCCGTGCGCGCGGAATTCATCGACCACGCCGGCGGCCAGCGGGGCCTCGGGGCCCACGACGGCCAGGGCGATCTTCTCGGCCTGCGCCCAGATGCGCAGCTCGCGCACGTCGGTGATGGCCACGTTCTCCAGCTTGGAGTTCAAGGCCGTGCCCCCGTTGCCGGGCGCCACATACACCTTCGTGACCTTGGGAGACTGGCTCAGTTTCCAGGCCATTGCGTGTTCACGGCCGCCGCCACCAATTACAAGAACCTTCATACTGGCCTATTAGAACCTGTCTCCAGGGGGTGCAAAGCACCGTTACAGAGACAATGTTGTGAATTCAATCGTGGCAGCGTCTCAGAGCGCAGCGTTGTGGTAGATCTCCTGGGCATCGTCCAGGTCTTCCAGGATATCGAGCAATTTTTGCATCCGCACAGCGTCGTCACCCTCCAGCTCGATGGTGTTTTCGGCGCGCATGGTGACTTCGGACACCTCCGGCGCCAGGCCGGCGGCCTCCAGGGCGTTCTTCACGGCCTCGAAGTCGGCCGGTGCGGTCAGCACCTCGATGGCACCGTCCTCATCGGTCAGCACATCCTCGGCGCCGGCCTCCAGCGCCACCTCCATGACCTTGTCCTCGTCGGTACCGGGCGCGAAGATCAGCTGGCCGCAGTGCTTGAACTGGAACACCACCGAACCCTCGGTGCCCATGCTGCCGCCGTGCTTGCTGAAGGCATGGCGCACTTCGGCGACCGTGCGCACGCGGTTGTCGGTCATGGTGTCGATCATGATGGCCACGCCACCGATGCCATAGCCTTCGTAGCGGATTTCCTCGTAGGTCAGGCCTTCGGCATTGCCCGTGGCCTTGTCGATGTTGTACTTGATGCGGTCGGCCGGCATGTTGGCCGCCTTGGCCTTGTCCACCGCCAGGCGCAGGCGGGGGTTGGCAGACAGGTCCCCGCCGCCCGCACGGGCCGCCACGGTGATTTCGCGAATGATGCGGGTCCAGATCTTGCCGCGTTTTTCATCCTGCCGCCCTTTGCGGTGCTGGATATTCGCCCATTTACTGTGTCCTGCCACGGGAAGTCCTTTTTGTATTGATGGAGTCTGTCGGGGGTGATTTTACTTTTCGCCGGAAGCTGGTTGGGACACGGACAGCAGGGATTTCCGGCGGAGATGAAGAATGCTGCGCCCTGCACCGGGCCGCTGCACCGTCAACGCCACTTTGGTTCCCGGTTTCCCACGAAGGAGCAGAACCATCTCGCCCATGGATTTGCCCTGCGTCTCCACACCATTGACAGCTACGAGCAGATCCCCTGAACGGATACCAACCCTTGAAGCTGGAAAACCGGCAACTGTTCCCGCAATCCTTGGCGGCTCCCCAGATCGCGCTTGGTCGAGGGTCACACCAACCCCAGCCACATTCGCAACACTCCGTTTGTAGTAAGGCCATAGGGTGGATCGGTGAAGCTCAGCCATTTCCGCGACGTCCAGAGCCCAGATTTCGTTTTCTGCAAGCCGCAGTCCGGCACGGTGCAACACCTCCAGGTGCGCATTGCGGACAGACGCCTCCTTGTCATCACAGAAATCCACGGCGGCCCGAACCGAACTTTGCAGGAAACCACCACCCCGTGACGCTTTCAGCTGCACGCCAGCACGCATGGCACTGACCAGCAAGCCTGGCTCGCAACCGAGCACCAGCGCGTCTGAAATCTGCTGCCAACCCTGTTCGTCAATCCGCGGGCCTCGCTTGCCACGAACAACCGACCGGACCCAGTCGGGCCGACGAAGTGGCCCCAGCAAGGCCTGGATGAGCAAGGCTGCATTTTCCGCGGTGATGGGACTGCGGTCTGCTGGCAATATGTCCAGCAGCCAATCCGTCGCCATACGGTCGATCTTCAGTGCGTCGTAAATGGCGCCACCACCGCTCAGGGAATCGAGACGCCCCTGGTATCCGCCAAAGACCTGGCTGCGCAACCCGGGGGCCTGGTCAGGAAGCGCCTCCAGCAACTGCACCACCTCCTGCGTGCTGCGGTAGCGGCCGGCATCAAAGGAGAGCACACGCTCGGTCAAACCCAATTGCCCCAGTGCTGCCAAGTCAATGGCAAGCTGCGCACTGTTTCCGGGCTGCGCCTGGGACAGATGCAGATCCACCCATGATTCCAGGGGTCGCCCTGCCAACGTGGAAACGCAGGGTTGGGGTCTCGAGCCCTCCCCCGCATCGTGGCAACGACGTCGCGCCCGGTCGCCCAAAAAAGTACTGTCGCCTCCCGCAAGTTTCGTGGTCAGCTGCCAACCGGACCGCAGCAACTCCTCCATGACACTGCCGAATTGGCCATGATCCACGGCGCTCCACATGAATTCGGCGTCGGCATACTTCTGGGACGGCACCACGGCGCCCAGCCCGCGCAGCGCCCAGTACATCGCATCCCCTCGCCTGGGCCTGTCCACATGCGCTCCGAGCATGAGCGCCCATTCCACCGCCGAAAGCCCTGCAGGCCCGCGCTCGTTCAGATCGACGCCAGCCCTGGCAAGTTGCCGAACGGCAGCCAGGTCGTCGGCAATGACGGCCTTGTTGAGCGGGGTCTCACGCGGGTACTCCAGCAAAGGAAATACGGGGAGCGAGCCGTGGTCCATGTATTCCACGGAGCGCGGAATAGCCAACCCTGCATCGGAAGCCGTCCACGTCGCCCCATGGTCATGGGAGCGAAAGATACGGCCCGATGCCCAGACCATGAGCAAGATTCCGGAATCATGCGGATGCGGTGCGATCACCTGTGGATACCAGCGAGAGGGCAGCCCCTCCCCGCCGATACGCGACCAACTCACCCCGGAATCGGAGCTCTGCAACTGGGAACTGGACGGAATCGGCAGATAGCCACCTACCGAGCAGCTCGCGAGCAGGTACGCAGCGTCGGCAGGCGACTGGGCGGGCCTGCAATGGCTGCCCATGGCATGCGGGTAGGGACTTGGCTGCTCGCCGGGCAACAAGTCGCTGGAATGCCCCTTGGGTGACGAAGGCCCGTGCCCCCAAGTGCCCGCCGCGGACCTCAGCCACCAGCCTTGGCGGGATGCAACGGCCACGCGGTCTCCCGACAGGGCCTCTATGGCCCGCAGCTCCTGGCCTTCTGGAAATCCTGTCGACTGCCAGTCCTTGCCATCCTCCGATCGCCAGACCTGCGTTGATGAATGCACATAGAACGCCTCCCGCGTGGCGGTCAGATTGACCCTTGACCGCGCAAGACCCAGATCGGGGCCAGCTTCCCACGATACCCCCGCGTTCCGCGTGGTCCACAGCTTTCCCGTTCCATAGGCAAGCCACACACCAGGCGAAGATGGGTGCATGAGCAACCTGGGATAAGACAGGCCCTCGCCCTCCCGCGACCTTGGCACGATGCGCTTGTGTGACCATGTCTCGCCCCCATCGAGGGACTCCAGATAGTCGCCAGGTCCCGGAGAAGAGCTACGCGGCACGACGACGACCCGCCCGGGGTTGTGCGGATCAGTCACCACGCCTGCGACCTCCAGGGGCGTCTTCAACCCCACCCACGAGACCCCGCCATCGGTCGACTTGAAAACTCCACCCCCTGCGGCAAAGACAATCTCGGGGTTTGATACTACATAGGCAATGCTGTCCAGGCGCGGACCCTGGTGCCCCGGCTGGCCTGCTGCGGCCACACCGGCGGCAAGGCAGGCACTCGCGACGAGCATGCCCGCCCATTTTTGCCGCACGGCATGAAAAAGCCCTCCCCATCTCCGCTTGCAGATCACCATCGAGCAACTCTCCCTCTTTTGTCCTCTATGCTATCGAATCAGTACATACAACGATGCGGGAACCGACCATGGCCGAACCACTCCTGATTGCCAAGCACGGCACCACCGAATGCCACCTGCTCCCAAGCCTTGCCAACCGCCACGGACTGATCACCGGGGCCACCGGCACCGGCAAGACGGTGACGCTGCAGACGCTGGCCGAGAACTTCTCGCGCATCGGCGTGCCGGTGTTCATGGCCGACGTCAAGGGCGACCTCACGGGCGCCAGCCAGCCCGGCAAGATCGGTGACAAGCTGGCCGCCACACTCAAGGAGCGTGGCCTGGAGCTGCCCGCCCCGCTGGCCTGCCCGACCACGCTGTGGGACGTGTTCGGCGAGCAGGGCCACCCGGTGCGTGCCACGGTGTCGGACATGGGGCCGCTGCTGCTCGGGCGCATGCTCAACCTCAATGAGACGCAATTGGGCGTGCTCAACCTGGTGTTCAAGATCGCCGACGACAACGGCATGCTGCTGCTGGACCTCAAGGACCTGCGCGCCATGCTGCAGTATGTGGGTGACAACAGCAAGGAATTCACGACCGAGTACGGCAATGTCAGCGCCGCCAGCGTTGGCGCCATCCAGCGCGGGCTGCTGCAGATCGAGCAGCAGGGCGGCACGCAGTTCTTCGGCGAGCCCATGCTCAACATCCAGGACTTCATGCAGACGGTGGACGGCCACGGCGTAATCAACATCCTGGCGGCCGACAAGCTCATGAATTCGCCGCGCCTGTACGCGACTTTCCTCTTGTGGATGCTGTCCGAGCTGTTCGAGCAGTTGCCCGAGATCGGCGACCCCGAGCAGCCCAAGCTGGTGTTCTTCTTCGACGAGGCCCACCTGTTGTTCAACGAGGCGCCCAAGGTGCTGGTCGAGCGCATCGAGCTGGTGGTGCGCCTGGTGCGCTCCAAGGGCGTGGGCGTGTATTTCGTGACGCAGAACCCGCTGGACATCCCCGACAGCGTGCTCGCCCAGCTGGGCAACCGCGTGCAGCATGCGCTGCGCGCCTTCACCCCGCGTGACCAGAAGGCCGTGAAGGCCACGGCCACCACCATGCGGCAAAAGCCGGGCCTGGATATCGAGACCGCCATCACCGAGCTGGCGGTGGGCGAGGCGCTGATCAGCTTTCTCGACGCCAAGGGCCGACCCAGCGTGACGGAGCGCGTGTTCGTGCTGCCGCCGGGCAGCCAGCTCGGCCCCATCACGCCGCAGCAGCGCCAGGCGCTGATGGCCGGCTCGCTGGTGGCGGGCGTGTACGAGAAAGTGGTGGACCGCGAATCGGCCTATGAAAAGCTCAAGGGCCGCACGGCCGACGCAGGCACGGCCCAGGCCCCCACCGGCAAGGGCGGCACCGTGGCGGCACCGGCCGAGGAAGGCGGGGGCCTGCTCGGCGGCCTCAACGACGTGCTCTTTGGCTCCACCGGACCGCGCGGCGGCAAGCGCGATGGGCTGGCGCAGACCATGGCCAAGTCCGCCGTGCGCACCATGGGCACCACGCTGGGCAAGGAAATCCTGCGCGGCGTGCTGGGCAGCGTCTTTGGCGGACGCAAGCGGTGAGCGCAGTCTAAAAATAGTCACATCAGCCCCGCGAAAAAGAGGTACAACCCCGGAAAACAGACATACAACAAAGGGGGAAACCGATGGGCAAGATCGACAGGCTGCTGGTGCGCTACGGCGGCAACGTGGTGCAACTGGCGATTGCAGTGTGGGTACTGGCCGGCGTGGCGGCCTTTGCGGGGCTGCTGCGGCCCAACTGGCGCTGGGCCGCCTACCTGGTGTGCACGGTGGTGGTCACCGCCATCGTGGTGCAATGGACACGCACAGTGCGCGAGCGCTATATCCGCGAGGCGCGCCTGCCCGCCTACCTCAAGCGCAAGCTGCGCGAAACCTACCCGCACCTGTCCCAGAAGGACTGCGAGCTCGTGGAGCGCGGGCTGCGCCAGTTCTTCATGGCCTGCATGCGCAGCCGCAAGCAGTTCGTGGCCATGCCGTCGAAGGCGGTGGATGCGCTGTGGCACGAATTCATCCTGCACACCCAGGCCTACAAGACCTGGTGCCACAACGCGCTGGGCTTCTTCCTGCACCACACACCTGCCGAAGCCCTGGGCGCCAAGGCCAGGAACAACGACGGCCTGCGCCGCGCCTGGTTCTGGGCCTGCAAGGACGAGGCCATCAACCCCAAGGCCCCGAGCCGGCTGCCCCTGCTGTTTGCACTGGACGCCAAGATGGCGATTGCCGGCGGCTTTACCTACCTGCCCGACTGCAGCAGCATCCTGGCCAAGAACGCAGCCGGGGGCGACAGCAGCGGCACCTACTGCGGCACTAGCTTCTCCGACGGTAGCCACAGCGGCAGCTCGAGTGACTTCGGCGGCGCCGACCACTCCAGCAGCAGTAGCAGCAGTGACAGCTCCAGCGATGGCGGGAGCGATGGGGGCAGTTGCGGAGGCGGGGGTTGCGGCGGCGGCGGGGGCGACTGAAGGCACGCTGGTTCTGACCGGCAACTGACGGGAGATGCGCCCCAATAGCCGTTTGGGACCACGGCAATAACCACAACCCTACAATGGACAGCTTCTCAACTCCAAGGGAGCCCTCTGCTCCCTGTCTATGGAAATCGCAATACTGTTCGCCCTCATCCTTTTGAACGGGCTGTTCGCCATGTCAGAGATCGCTCTGGTCACTGCACGCAGGGCACGGCTGCAAAAGCTGATTGATGAGGGCGATAGCGGCGCCGCCGCCGCCGTGAAGCTGGGCGAAGACCCCACCCGCTTTCTCTCCACCATCCAGATCGGCATCACGTCGATCGGCGTGCTCAACGGTATCGTGGGCGAAGCCGCCCTGGCGGCTCCCCTGGCCGCCTGGCTGGCGGCGCTGGGCGTGCCCGCCCCCTATGGTGGTTACGCCGCCACGGGCCTGGTGGTGGTGCTGATCACCTACTTCTCCATCGTCGTGGGCGAACTCGTGCCCAAGCGCATCGGCCAGTCGCACCCCGAAACCTTTGCACGCCTGGTCTCGCGCCCCATCAACTTCCTGGCGGTGGCGACCAAGCCCTTCGTCATCCTGCTGTCCACCTCCACGCGCACGCTGCTGCGCCTGTTGGGCGTGAAGGAAACCAGCGGCAGCCCGGTGACCGAGGAAGAGATCCACGCCATGCTGGTCGAAGGCACGACCGCCGGCGTGATCGAATCGCACGAGCACACCATGGTGCGCAACGTGTTCCGCCTGGACGACCGGCAGATCGGCTCGCTGATGGTGCCGCGCGGCGACGTGGTCTGCCTGGACCTGGACCTCACGTTCGAGGAGAACCTCAAGCGCATCGAGGAATCGGACCACGCCCGCTTCCCGGTGGTGCGCGGCGGCATGGACAACATCCGCGGTGTGCTCAATGCGCGCCAGTGGCTCTCGCGCACCATCCGCGACAAGGCGCACAGCCTCTCCGACCAGCCGCTGCAGACGGCGCTGTACGTGCCCGAGACCATCACCGGCATGGAGCTGCTCGACAACTTCCGCCTGTCGGACGTGCACATGGCCTTCGTGATCGACGAGTACGGCGAGGTGCAGGGCATCGTCACGCTGCAGGACCTGATCGAGGCGATCACCGGCGAATTCCAGCCGCGCGACCCCGAGACCTCGTGGGCGCTGCAGCGCGAGGACGGCAGCTGGCTGCTGGACGGCCACATCCCCGTGCCCGAACTCAAGGACCGGCTGAACCTGGACGCCGTGCCCGAGGAAGAGCGCGGCCGCTACCACACCCTCTCCGGCATGATCATGCTGCTGACCGGCCGCCTGCCCAAGGTGACCGACACCGTGGAGTGGGAGGGCTGGAAGCTCGAGGTGGTGGACATGGACGGCAAGACCATCGACAAGATCCTGGCCAGCCGCCTGCCCGTGCCCGAGATTGCTGACGCGACGGAAACAACCGACGGCTGAGCCTCCCCGCCCTGCCCCATCTGCCACGGGGCGGGCTCGGGCAAAACCCGCGCATAGTCACCCACGCGACGATGGCGGCGCGGGCGTGCGGCCTACAGTGTTCGCCCATGAACACTGCTCCCACCCTCACCTGCTTTTCCCTGACCACCACCGGCCATGTGGCCCACCTGGTGATGAACCGGCCCGAGGCCATGAACACCATGCACCCGACGTTCTGGCGCGAGCTGGACGCGGTGCTGGTGCACCTGCACCAGGCGGGCGCGGCGCGGGCCCTGGTCATCAGCAGCACCGGCAAGCACTTCAGCGCAGGCATGGCGCTGGAGACCTTCGGCGGTGCCATCACCATGGACGACCAGAGCCCCGAGGGGCGCGCCGCCATCTTCGACCTGCTGACCGACATGCAGCACACCTTCACCCGGCTGGAGGAGCTGCGCATCCCGGTGATCATGGCCATCCACGGCGGCTGCATCGGCGGTGCGGTGGACATGGTGACGGCGGCCTGCATCCGCTACGCCACGGCCGACGCGTTCTTCTGCATCCAGGAAATCAACATCGGCATGGTGGCCGACGTGGGCACCCTGCAGCGCCTGCCCAAGCTGGTGCCGCTGGGCGTGGTCAAGGAACTGGCCTACACCGGCCGGCGCATGCCCGCCCAGAAAGCGCTGGGTTACGGCCTGGTCAACGAGGTCTTCGACACGCAGGAGGCCATGCTGACCGCCGCGCTGGAATGCGCCCGCGAGATCGCCAGCAAGCCCCCCGTGGCCATCTGGGGCACCAAGCAGGCCGTGAACTATGCGCGTGACCACTCGGTGGAAGACAGCCTGCGCCAGATGGGCTGGCTGCAGGGCGCGATCTGGAGCAACCGCCACGTGCAGGAGTCGGTCACGGCGATGAAGCAAAAGCGCGCGGGGGACTTCCCTGCCCTCACCCCGCTGCAGCGTTTCTCGGAGTTGGGCTAACCCCGGTCGCTGCGCGCCATGTGGTGCTCCAGCCGGCGCAGCAGGGTGGTCAGGGCCAGCGTCATGCACCAGTAGGCCAGCGAGATGGCCAGGTACGGCTCCCAGTAGCGCGCATAGGCGCCCGCCACGGTGCGCGCGGCGTAGGCCATCTCGGCCAGGCCGATGGCCGAGACCAGCGAGGTGTCCTTGAGCAGCGCGATCATGTTGTTGCCCAGCGGTGGCAGCATGCGCCTGAAGGCCTGGGGCAGCACCACGTAGCGCAGCACCTGCAGGGGGGTGAGTCCCAGCGAGCGCCCGGCGTCGGACTGGCCGCGCGAAATCGACTGGATGCCCGCGCGGAACACCTCCGAGATGTACGCGGCAGAGTTCAGCGTGAGCGCAGCGATGCCCGAGATCAGCGCGCCATGCTCCTGCTTGAGCGTGCGCGCCAGGTCGCCGTCCACCAGCAGGCCCGATACCGGGTGGATGAACAGCGGCATCACCGCGAAGTGCATGAGCAAAATCTGCACGAACAGCGGCGTGCCGCGGAAAAAGCTCACGTACATCGTGGACGGCCAGCGCAGCAGAAAGCGGCACACCCAGTTCCACGGCGCATGGCGCGCCTGCGCCAGCCGCGCCAGGGCCAGCACCAGGCCCCAGGTGCCGCCCATCAGCACGCAGACCACCGTCATGCACAGGGTCATCCACGCGCCCTTGAAGAACAGCTCGCGGTATTCCACCAGGATGTCTGGCCGGAACCAGCCAAACCACAATTCGGGTTGTTCCATGCGTCGTCTCCCCTCTTTCACGGCCGCACACGCGGCCACCCTTCAGAAAACAAAAAAGCGGCCGCTGGCGGCCGCTGCAAGTGACTCAAGCCAGAACCGGCCTCAGCGGGCCTTGTACTCTTTTGCGAACCACTTCTTGTAGATCTCGCCATAGCTGCCGTCGGCACGCACCGCAGCCAGGCCGGCGTTCAGCTTGTCCTGCAGGGCCTTGTCGCCCTTCTTGACGACGATGCCGAAACCTTCTTCGGGAAAGGAAGGGTCTTCCACCGTCTTGAGCGCTGCATTCTGGCTCACGCGGTAGGCGATCACGCCGTTGTCGCCGATGGCGGCATCCACGCCGCCGCCGGCCAGCTCGGAGATGATGAGCGGCGTGCTCTCGAAGCGGCGGATGTTGGCACTGGTCTTGCCGAATTCGCGCGAGGCCACGTCGTCGGCCGTGGAGGCGTTCACCACGGCGATCTTCTTGCCCGCCAGGTCCTTGAGCGAGGCCACGGTGCTGTTCTTGGGCACGGCGATGAGCTGGTGGGCCGCAAAGTACGGGGCCGAGAAGTCGTAGCTCTGGCGGCGCTTGTCGTTGATGGTCACGCCCGAGATCACCAGGTCCACGTCGCCATTGTTCAGTGCCGCGAAGATACCGCTCCAGGGCGTGTTCACGACCTTGATCTTGAGGTTCTGGTGCTTGGCGATGGCGTTGATGATGTCGATGTCGAAGCCGACGATCTGCTTGTCCTTGTTCTCGAACGCGAACGGTGCATAGGTCGCGCTGGAGGCCACGGTGAGCTCGCGGGCCTGCGCGTGGGCAGCCAGGGAGACACCGAACGAGGCGGCCAGGCCGAGGCCCAGGGTGGCAATGCGGCGGGAAATGGACATGGTGGGCTCTTGGGGAAAGTCGGGAAAAAGGGCAGTATATCCATGCCCCAGGGGCACAGGCATCAATATTCATAGCGGTGCACGCCCTGTTTTTGGGCCTTGCGCGCCCCCTGTGGCCAATAGTCAGGCAGTTTTATGATGGGTGGAATAGTTGAGCCCATTCATCCCTGAAAGATTCCACTATGAGCAACGCCAGCCTTGCCCCGCCCACCTACGCGGATGTTGTTTCTGCCGCACAGCGGCTCGCTGGCGTGGCCCACCGCACGCACGTGCTGCGCTCGAACATGGCCGACGCGCTGCTGGGCACCCAGGTGTTCTTCAAGTGCGAAAACCAGCAGCGCACGGGTTCGTTCAAGTTCCGAGGGGCCTACAACACCCTCTCGCAGTTCAGCGACGAACAGCGCGAACGCGGCGTGCTGGCCTTCTCGGCCGGCAACCATGCGCAGGCGATCGCGCTGTCGGCCCGGCTGCTGGACATGCCGGCCCTGATCGTGATGCCCGAGGACGCGCCAACGACCAAGATGGCCGCCACGCGCGAGTACGGCGCCCAGGTCGTCACCTACGACCGCTACACCGAGGACCGCGAGGCCATCAGCCAGAGGCTGGCCCAGGAGCGCGGCATGACACTGGTGCCGCCCTTCGACCACCCCCACGTGATCGCCGGCGAGGGCACGGCCGCCAAGGAATTCCTGGAGGAGGTACCCGACCTGGACTACCTCTTCGTCTGCGTGGGCGGCGGCGGCCTGCTCGCCGGCAGCCTGCTGGCCGCCGAGGCCCTGGCGCCGAGCTGCCGCGTGGTCGGCGTGGAGCCCGAGGCCGGCAACGACGGCCAGCAATCGCTGCGCAGCGGACAGCTGGTGCAGATCCCCACGCCACACACGATTGCCGACGGCGCACAGGCCCGCTCGCTCGGGCAGATCCCTTTCCCCATCATCCAGCGCCTGGCGGAAGACATCGTCACCGCCACCGATGAGCAACTGGTCGAGGCCATGCGCTTCTTTGCCGAGCGCATGAAGCTGGTGGTGGAGCCCACGGGTGCCCTGGCCTTCGCGGGTGCCCGGCACGGCAGCGTGGACGTGCATGGCGCGCGCGTGGGCATCCTCGTCAGCGGGGGCAACGTGGACATGGCGCGCTATGCGCGCTTTCTGGCGGATTAGGGGCAACGCAAAGCCAAGTCTTCGAGATGGCGCGTGCGCTGATTTGGGATGGACTGCAAGGCGCAAAGCGCAGCCATAGCGGGTGCTATGGTGAGCATTTGCAACGCCGCAGGCCGCCCAAAGCGGGGCGCGCGGCGCGCGATGGACTTGGCTTTGCGCTGCCCTCGCCCCGAAGCGACTGCGTCGCCTCCCCCTCAGGGGGCGCCTCCAGTGGCCCGGCAAAGCCGGCTCCGCGGGGTCTCTGGCATGTGGCCTTGCCAGTTTCCACGCCCGCAGGCTCAAAGGGACGTCAAAATACCGTCACCGCCATTCACATTCACCGCCACATAACAAAGGCCGCGCCATGAGCCCCGCTACCACCAACGTCACCGTTATCAAGCACCCCCTCGTCCAGCACAAGCTCACGCTGATGCGCAGGAAGGACGCCAGCACCAACAGCTTTCGCCGCCTGCTGGGCGAGCTGAGCACGCTCATGGCCTACGAGGTCACGCGCGACATGCCGCTGCAGGACATCGAGATCGAGACCCCGCTGGAGACCATGACCGGCCAGGTGATCGACGGCAAGAAGCTGGTGCTGGTCTCCATCCTGCGTGCGGGCAATGGTTTTCTCGACGGCATGCTGACCGTGGTGCCTGGCGCGCGCGTGGGCCACATCGGCCTGTACCGCGACCCGGCCACGCTGCAGCCGGTGGAGTACTACTTCAAGATGCCGTCCGAGATGGACGAACGCGACATCATCGTGGTCGACCCCATGCTGGCCACCGGCAACTCGGCCGCCGCCTGCGTCGACCGGCTCAAGAAGCTCAACCCCCGCTCGATCAAGTTCGTCTGCCTGCTGGCCGCACCCGAGGGCGTGGCCACGCTGCAGAAGGCGCACCCGGACGTGCCGATCTTCACCGCCGCCATCGACCGCGAGCTCAACGACCATGGCTACATCCTGCCGGGCCTGGGTGATGCCGGCGACCGGATCTTTGGCACCAAGTAAGAGCGGGCCAGATCGAACAGCCGCCGCAGGGACCCAGTCCTTGGGCGGCTTTTTTACGCCCCAAGCCGGTGCGAATTTTTACCAACTGGTGGCTTTCTTCTGGCAGACTGCATGCCAGCGCCTGCCATCCATTGGCGCACTAATTGCTTGAGACAACGCCAGATCCGATCGCCCGTCCTCCATCCGAAGAAGGAATAACCTCATGACCTCACGCCGCATCTTCACCGGCCACCTGTTCTCCACCTCGCTGGCACTGTCGGCCATGATCGGCCTGGCGCCCGGCGCCGCGATGGCCCAGGCCAAGACCAAGGTGGCGGCGATCTACACGGTGCCCTACGAGCAGCAGTGGGTCAGCCGCATCCACAAGGCCCTCAAGGCGGCCGAGGCGCGCGGCGAGATCGAGTACAAGTCCAGCGAGAACGTGACCAACGCCGACTACGAGCGCGTGATGCGCGAGTACGCCACCGGCGGCAACCAGCTCATCGTGGGCGAAGCCTTCGCGGTGGAAGCCGCCGCCCGCAAGGTGGCCAAGGACTTCCCCAAGACCTCCTTCCTGCTCGGCTCCTCGGGCAAGCCGCAGGCGCCCAACTTCAGCGTGTTCGACAACTACATCCAGGAGCCGGCCTACCTGTCGGGCATGGTGGCCGGCGGCATGACCAAGAGCAACAAGATCGGCATGGTGGGCGGCTTCCCCATCCCCGAGGTGAACCGCCTGATGCACGCCTTCATGGCCGGTGCCAAGGAAGTGAACCCCAAGGTGGAGTTCACCGTGAGCTTCATCAACAGCTGGTTCGACCCACCGAAGGCCAAGGAAGCCACCTTCGCCATGATCGACAAGGGCGCCGACGTGCTCTACGCCGAGCGCTTCGGCGTGAGCGATGCCGCCAAGGAAAAGGGCAAGCTGGCCATCGGCAATGTGATCAACACCCAGGACAAGTACCCCGACACGGTGGTCGCATCGGCCCTGTGGCACATGGAGCCTAGCATCGACCGCGCGCTCAAGCTGGTCAAGGAAGGCAAGTTCACGCCCGAGGACTACGGCCCGTACTCGATGATGAAGCACAAGGGCTCGGAACTCGCGCCCCTGGGCACCTTCGAGAAGAAGGTACCGGCCGACATCGTGGCCAAGGTCAAGGCCAGGGAGGCCGAGATCCTGGCCGGCAAGTTCACCGTGAAGGTGGACGATAGCCAGCCCAAGTCCACGGCCAAGTAAGCTGCAGGCGGCGCTTGCGTGCGCCATTCGGGGCCACCTACTTCACTGCGGTGGCCCTTTTCATTGGTACTGTCCATCGCTTACCCTGTTGCCCATGACCTTCACCGCATTGCTCCCCCGTCGCATCGCCCAACTGCTCGGCACGCTGGCCCTGGCCGGTGCCCTGGCTGGCTGCGCATCCAGCCCCGCAGTCCAGGGCACGCGCCTTGACAGCACGCCGCGCATCGCCGTGATCTCGGCCTTTGCGCCCGAGCTCACCGTGCTGCTGCCCCAGGTGCAGCAGCCGGTCAAGCACAGCGTGAATGGCGTGGAATTCACCACCGGCACGCTGCAGGGCAAGCCCGTGGTGGTGTTCCTCTCGGGCATCAGCATGACGAATGCGGCCATGAACACGCAGCTGGTGCTGGACCGCTTCCACGTGAGCCACATCGTCTTCTCCGGCATTGCCGGCGGCGTGAACCCGGGCCTCCACATCGGCGACGTGACGGTGCCCGCGCGCTGGGGCCAGTACATGGAGTGGCTCGTGGCGCGCGAAGACCAGCCTGGCAAGTACTCGGCGCCCGGCTGGATGCAGGCTGAACTCACCCTGCCTGCCTTTGGGATGATGCATCCGCGCCCGGTGGAGGTGCGCTCGGCCGCCAATCCGAAACTCACGCAGAAATTCTGGTTCGAGGCCGACCCGCGCATGCTGGCCGTGGCCAATAGTCTGGCCACCGTGCCCCTGGAGCACTGCCATGCCAGCCACTGCCTGAAGGAGCGCCCGCGCATGGTGGTGGGCGGCAACGGCGTCTCGGGCCAGGCCTTCGTGGACAACAAGGCCTTCCGCGAATACGCGTTCAAGACCTTCGAGGCCAATGTGCTCGACATGGAGACTGCTGCCACGGCCATGGTGGCGCACAGCAACGGCGTGCCCTACATCGCCTTCCGCTCGCTGAGCGACCTGGCAGGCGGCGGCGACGGTGCCAACGAGATGGACACCTTCATGCACCTGGCGGCCGCCAATTCGGCCAAGGTGTTGCAGGCATTTCTCGCAGCTTGGAAGTAGCACTGCCCATGGAGCCCGCAGAAACCGTTCTTCGCCTCACTGGCATCACCAAGCGCTTCGGCAAGCTGGTGGCCAATGACGGCATCGGCCTCACGCTGGCGCGCGGCGAGGTGCTGGCCCTGCTGGGCGAGAACGGCGCGGGCAAGTCCACGCTGATGTCCATCCTGTTCGGCCACTACGTGGCCGACGAGGGCAGCATCGAGGTCTTAGGCCAACCGCTGCCGCCCGGCCAGCCGCGCGCGGCGCTGGCCGCCGGCATCGGCATGGTGCACCAGCACTTCACGCTGGCCGACAACCTCACCGTGCTGGACAACGTGCTGCTGGGCAGCGAGCCGCTGTGGCAGCCGTTTTCGCGCCGCAGCGCCGCGCGCGAGAAGCTGCTCGCCGTGTCGGCCCGCTTCGGCCTGCCGGTGCAGCCCGATGCGCGGGTGGGCAGCCTCTCGGTGGGCGAACGCCAGCGGGTCGAGATCCTCAAGGCCCTGTACCGCGGCGCACGCATCCTGATCCTGGACGAGCCCACCGCCGTGCTCACCCCGCAGGAGAGCGAGGCGCTGTTCCACACCCTGTCGCAGATGGTGGCCGAGGGCCTGTCCATCATCTTCATCAGCCACAAGCTGGCCGAGGTGCTGCGCGTCTCGCACCGCGTGGCCGTGCTACGCCAGGGCAAGCTCGTGGCCGAGGCGCCCGCGCAGGGCACCACGCAGAGCCAGCTCGCGCAGTGGATGGTGGGCCACGCCATCGAGGCCAGCGAACGCCGGCCCGCCAAAAGCGTGGGCGCGCCGGTGTGCACGCTGGCCGACGTGTCCACCGCCGCCACCGGGCGCGACCGACTGCAGGGCGTGTCGCTCACCCTGAATGCGGGCGAGATCGTCGCCATTGCCGGTGTCTCGGGCAATGGCCAGGTGGCGCTGGCCGATGTGCTGTGCGGCGTGCGCGCTGCCACGGCCGGCCAGGTCACGCTGCTCGGCGCGCCGCTGCAGGCCCGGCCCGCCTGGGTGGTGCACCAGGGCGTGGCCCGCATCCCCGAGGACCGCCATGCCGTGGGTGTGGTGGGCGACCTGCCGGTGTGGGAGAACGCCGTGTCCGAGCGCCTGCGCAGCCACTGGTTCGCCCACCCCTGGTTCAAGGCCTTCTGGGTCAAGCGCGGCGCGGCGCGCCAGCATGCCCAGCGCGTGGCCGAAACCTTCGACGTGCGCGGCGGCGGGCCCGACACCCCGGCCCGCTCGCTCTCGGGCGGCAACATGCAAAAACTCATCCTGGGCCGCGCCCTGCTGCCGCCCTACGACGCCCACCATAGCGCGCCGGCCCCCCGCCTCATCGTGGCGCACCAGCCCACCTGGGGCCTCGATATCGGCGCCGTCACCTTCGTGCAGCAGCAACTCATCAACGCCCGCGACGGCGGCGCGGCCGTGCTGCTGATCTCGGACGACCTCGACGAAGTGCTGGCCCTGGGCGACCGCGTGGCGGTGATGCACGAGGGGCACCTCACCCCCACCCAGCCGGCCGAAGCCTGGAGCCGAGAGGCCATCGGCCTGGCCATGGCGGGGGCGGTCAAGGGTAGGGAGGAGGCTCCGTGACACCGCAGGCACCGATGCAGCAGCGCCCAGCCCCTTACCCGGCGCCCATGGCAGCCAAGGTCCTGAAGACAAACCAGGTGAACACCAGGGCTGGCAGGTACAGCACCAATGCCACGCCCAGCTCCCACCAGGGCAGCGCCCTCCTCCACCACACGACCGGAAAGGCCGGTGCAAATACCGCGGCCGCATACAGCGACCAGGGGAAGAACCAGGCGCTGGCAAGCAGCAGGCAGGGCGTCCAGAGCGCCAGGCGGCTCCATCGCACCGCCCGGGGCTGGCGGCTGCGCAGCGCCCACCAGGCCAATGCGACAAGGCCGGCCACCAGGCACAACAGCGTCACCGCGGAAATCCACCGTGCCCGCTCCCTGCGCCGCTCCCGGTCTTCGTGGGCCGCCTGGAGCTCGGCATTGAGCTGGGCCGTGTATTCCGCTTCGTTCTTGAGTGGCAGGTCCAACGCAGCGGCCGAAGCAGCCGTTGCCGGCGCCGCGCCGGGCTGTGCGCCCGCCCCGGCACAAGGCAGCATCAAAGCGCCACACAGCAGCATGGCTGCGCCACGCGCGAATGCCACAGCCATGCATCCAGACCATCTCCGGACCGGGTTGTTCATGCGTCCCCTCTCTTTTTTTGGCGGCCCCGCGCGCTGCAGGCCCGGCCTCCGCTCTGCACATGGTAATCCGATGCATTCCACCCCCCTCCACACGCTGATGACCCATGCGGCTTGAGAAACGCAACCACATCTCCCCCGCCGCCTACGTGGCGGCGCCGGTGGGCGCCGTGGTATCCACCCTGCTCATCAGCGGCCTGCTGGTGCTGTGGGCCGGCGCGCCCGTGGGCCGCACCTACGGGCTGCTGCTGCAGGGCGCCTTCGGCTCGGTCTTCGCGCTGACCGAAACGCTCACGCGCGCCACGCCGCTGATCCTGACCGGGCTGGCCGCGGCCGTGGCCTTCCGTGCGCGGCTGTTCAACATCGGGGGCGAGGGGCAGCTGTACGCCGGCGCGCTGGCCGCCGTGGCCGTGGGCGGCATGCATGGGGGCACGGGGCTGGAATGGTCGCCCTGGCTGCTGTTCCCGCTGATGATGCTGGCGGCGGCCCTGGCCGGCGCCCTGCTGCTGCTGGGCCCGGCGCTGATGAAGTCGCGCCTGGGGGTGGACGAGGTGGTGACCACGCTGCTGCTCAACTTCATCGCCCTGCTGTTGGTCTCGGCCCTGCTCGACGGGCCCATGAAGGACCCGCTCTCCATGGGCTGGCCACAGAGCGTCGCGCTACAAGGCGATCTGGAGCTGTCCAAGCTGGTGCCACAGACGCGCCTGCACACGGGCCTACTGTGGGCCATCGGGCTCGCCCTCATCCTCTGGGCGATCCTGCGGCGCACGGTGCCGGGCTTCGACATCCGGGCAGCGGGCGCCAATGCGCGCGCTGCCGCCTTTGCCGGCGTGCCCATCACCCGCACCGTCGTGCTGGTGGCCCTGCTCTCGGGCGGGCTGGCAGGGCTGGCCGGTGCCATCGAGGTGGCGGGCCGCACCGGCTACGTCACGCTGGACATGTCGCCGGGCTATGGCTACAGCGGCATCGTGATCGCCATGCTGGCCGGGCTGCACCCGCTGGGGGTGATAGCAGCCGGCACCTTCGTGGCCGGCGTGCTGGTGGGGGCCGACAGCATGAGCCGCGCCGTGGGCGTACCCACCTACATCGCCGACGTGATCGTGGCCACCTCGCTGATCGCCGTCCTGGTGGCAACGCTCCTCACACAGTACCGGGTGAAGTGGAAATGACCGAGCTGCTCGACATCCTGGCCAACCCGGCCTTCTGGATCGCCACCTTGCGCGTGGCCACGCCCCTCATCCTGGGCACGCTCGGGGTGCTGCTGTGCGAGCGCGCCGGCGTGCTCAACCTGGGCATCGAAGGCATCATGGTCGCGGGCGCTTTCACGGGCTGGCTCGCGGTGTATGCCGGCTGCGGCCTGTGGACCGGGGTGCTGGTGGCGGCGTTCACGGGCGCGGTGTTCGGGCTGCTGCATGCCTGGCTTACGGTGGGGCTGGCGCTGTCGCAGCATGTCTCGGGCCTGGGCATCACGCTCCTGGCCACGGCGCTGAGCTACTACGGCTACCGCGTGGGCTTTCCCAAGGTGAACACACCACCCACCATCGAGCCGTTTGCGCCCATGGAATGGCTGGGCATTCCCATTCTCTCGGCCCAGACGCCGCTCACGCTGCTGGCGTTGGTGCTGGTGCCCCTGCTGGCCTGGGTGCTCATGCGCACCCCGCTGGGCCTGGCCGTGCGCATGGTGGGCGAGAACCCACAGGCCGCCGAAGGCCAGGGCCTGTCGGTCGCGGCCACGCGCGCCGGGGCCATCGTGGCCGGGTCGGCGCTGATGGGGGTGGCAGGGTCCTTCCTCACGCTGTCGGCCTTCAACGCCTTTTTCTTCAACATGGTCAACGGCCGCGGCTGGATCTGCGTGGCGCTGGTGGTATTCGCCTCGTGGCGGCCCGGCAAGGCACTGCTGGGCGCCCTGCTCTTCGCGTTCTTCGACGCCCTCCAGCTGCGCCTGCAGCAGGCTGGCGATGCCTGGCTGCCCTACCAGGTCTACCTGATGCTGCCCTACCTGCTGTCCATCCTGGCTTTGGTGCTGGTGGCGCGCAAGGCCGCGTATCCGCAGGCGCTGATGAAGCCCTACCGCAAGGGCGAGCGGTGAAAGCAGCGATCGCGCTGGCTGCACTGGCGCTGGCGTGCGCCCCCTCGGCCAACGCCCTGGGCATGGATGTGCCCTACGAACGCTTTGCCACTGCCGACGCGGTGGATTGGGTGCAGGTCTGCGGCCAATGGCCTGTGCGCAAGAACGAAGGCGTCTACCGCATCGTGCATGGCACGCAGTACGCGCAGTCCTTCCTGTACCTGCAGTGGATGCAGCGCGATGACCATGGCACTCTGCAGGCAGTCCATACCCAGGGCATCCGCGAACTCAACAACGACCATGCGGAGATCGCGCTGACCCGCATCGCCTGCCACGCCACGCGCACCGGCATCCGCATCACGGCGCGGGCCAGCTCGGGGCATGAAGAAAAGCTGCGCAGCATTGCCATCGACGCCGGCCATCGGCCTGGGGTGTACCGCTACACCGCGCACCCGGAGCGATGAGCCACCAGGAACGGGATCCAGGCACGAATCCGCGACAAAATACCCTTACCCGCGCCGAACACGAACAACGCCCTGCACCTGCACCACCATGCTCGACCTGCTGATCCACAACGCCACCCTGCCCGACGGCCGCACCCACATGTCCGTGGCCGTGCAGGATGGCCGCATCAACGAGGTGACTGAGGGCCTCGCAGCCCCCGCGCACGAAACGGTGGATGCCGGCGGCCTGCTGCTGAGCCCGCCGTTCGTGGACGCCCATTTCCACATGGATTCCACGCTGAGCTATGGCCAGCCGCGCGTGAACCAGAGCGGCACCCTGCTCGAAGGCATTGCGCTGTGGGGCGAGCTCAAGCCCCAGCTCACGCACGAGGCCATCGTGCAGCGCGCGCTGCAGTACTGCGACTGGGCCGTGGCCCAGGGCCTGCTGGCCATCCGCTCGCATGTGGACACCAGCGACCCGAGCCTGCTGCCCGTGCGCGCCCTGCTCGACGTGAAGCAGCGCGTGGCACCCTACCTGGACCTGCAGCTGGTGGCCTTTCCGCAGGACGGCGTGCTGCGTTCACCCGGCGGGTTGGACAACCTGACACGCGCGCTCGACCTGGGCGTGGACGTGGTGGGCGGCATCCCGCACTTCGAGCGCACCATGGCCCAGGGGGCCGAGAGCGTGAAGATCCTGTGCGAGCTGGCGGCCGAGCGCGGCAAGCGCGTGGACATGCACTGCGACGAGTCGGACGACCCGCTGTCGCGCCATGTGGAGACCCTTGCGCACGAAACCCACCGCCTGGGACTGCACGGCCGCGTGGCGGGCTCGCACCTCACGTCGATGCACAGCATGGACAACTACTATGTGAGCAAGCTCATCCCGCTGATGGCCGAGGCGCAGCTGGGCGTGGTCGCCAACCCGCTGATCAACATCACCCTGCAGGGCCGCCACGACACCTACCCCAAGCGCCGGGGCATGACGCGCGTGCCCGAGCTCATGGCGGCCGGCCTCACCGTGGCCTTTGGCCACGACTGCGTGATGGACCCCTGGTACGGTGGCGGCAGCGCCGACATGCTGGAGGCGGCCCACATGGGCCTGCATGTGGCGCAGATGACCAGCCAGGCCGCCATGCGCCAGTGCTTCGAGGCGGTCACCACCAACCCGGCCCAACTGCTGGGGCTGGAAAGCTATGGCCTGGCGGCCGGCTGCCACGCCGACTTCGTGCTGCTGCACGCGCGCAACCCGGTCGAGGCCATTCGCCTGCGGTCCACGCGGCTGGCGGTGTACCGGCGCGGCCAGAAGATCGCCAGCAGCCCCGCCCCCATTGCCCGCCTGGCACTGCCCGGCCGGCCGGACAGCGCAGCGTTCCTGGCGCAATAAAGATCGGCTGCTGCGACAGCAGCGGCTGGGTCAGTGGGCAGGCACCGCAACCGTGGCCGATACTGCCCGCTCGGGCGCCCTGAGCACCTCCACCCGATTGCGACCGCGCTTCTTGGCCAGGTACATGGCCTCATCGGCGCGCTGCAGCACGGACTCAGGGGTTTCACCCGGCATGCTCAGCGTGACCCCGATGCTCACGGTGATCGGAATGGCGCTGCGCTCGGTGGGAGCCGGCTGCGCCGCCACCAGGGCGCACAGGCGTTCAGCCACCGTGCGCGCGCCCTCGTGGTCGGCGTTGGGCAGGGCAATCGCGAACTCCTCGCCCCCCAGGCGGCCCAGCACGTCCTCGCGGCGCAGGCAGCGGTTGGCCAGCAGCACGAAGTGGCGCAGCACCTCGTCGCCGCACTGGTGGCCCCAGGTGTCATTGACCTTCTTGAAATGGTCCAGGTCCATCACCAGCACCGGCAGTCCGGCACCGCTGGTGCGCTGGGCATTGCTCATGGCCTTGTCCAGCAGCGTCAGGAAGGCGCGGCGGTTGAACACATTGGTCAGCGGGTCCACCTCGGCCAGGTGGCGCAGTTCATTGGCGATGAATTCGTTGGCCAGCATCAGCGCGCCGAAGGCGAACAGCACCAGCGCGATCAACGACTCGAGCACAACGAACTGCGACAGCCGGGCCACCAGGCTCGCGTCCATCCCGCCTTCCACCGTGCCGGCACCCAGCCTGAACAGCAAGGGGCGCAGCAGCAGGAACAGGCCGTGGGCAGCCGCCGCCAGCGCAAAGAGGTAGCGCGCAGGCACCAGCCGCGCCTCCCCTTGCGCCAGGGTGCGCGCGGTCAACAGGAAGAACACACCGGCACCCAGCCCGGCGAACACGAAGCGCATGCCCAGGTGGGGCTGTACCACGGTGAAGTAGGCCGATGCCAGCACCAGCGCCCCTATGGCGGCTGCCGCATACGCATGGGAGGCCGGCGGCCGCCCCATGTAGGCACGGCTGCCCAGCAGGCACATGTAGGCCGCCAGCGAGATGCAGCACTGTGAGATGACCACAGACACCAGCTCGGGCAGGTGCTCGCGCGCCAGCAGGCTCACACTGAACACCCCGGCCGACAGGAAGGACAGCACCCACCACCCCAGGCCGGGAATGTTCCGGTTGAAATGCCACATGGTGAACACCACCAGGGTGAGCAGCATTGCGAGAATGGCAGCGAGGATGACGAGTGTCGGACTGTGCACTGAAGCTGGCTGACTGACTGGCAGGTGGTAGGCGCGCTCTTGGGCGCGATGGAAGGCCCGTGCAGGCTGGGATGCAGGCAATGTTACTCTTACCCCATGACCCAGGGCTGACACAGCCCCGAGGAAACCTGCTACCCGCCCCGAAGTGTGGCGCGCGCCGGACAGCCAGCCTCCCCCTTACCTGCCTGCCGACATGATCTCGTCCCAGTTCGTCAGCCGGATCACGCTGCTGCGTGACAAGGTCGAGTCCTTCGACCAGTACCCGTTCTCACTGCCCCTCCTTCGCGACCTGGAGCAGATCGACCTGCACCCGCACGTGAACTTCTTCGTGGGCGAAAATGGCTCGGGCAAATCGACGCTGCTCGAAGCCATCGCCGTGTCGCTGGGCTTCAATGCCGAGGGCGGATCGATGAACTTCAGCTTCGGCACGCGCGCATCGCATTCCGACCTGCACCGGTACCTGCGCATCGCCAAGGGCCTGCGCCGGCCCAGGGACGGCTACTTCCTGCGGGCCGAGAGTTTTTTCAATGTAGCCACCGAGATCGAGAAGATGGACGAAGAGCCCTGCCCTGCGCCGCCCATCATCAACAGCTATGGTGGCCGCTCCCTGCACGAGCAATCGCACGGCGAGTCGTTCATGGCCTTGATGACGGAGCGCTTTGGCGGCCAGGGCCTGTACATCCTGGACGAGCCCGAAGCCGCGCTGTCACCCCGGCGCCAACTGGCCACGCTGGCGCGCATGCGCGACCTGGTGGAAGAGAAATCGCAGTTCATTATCGCCACGCACTCGCCGATCCTCATGGCCTACCCGGACGCGACCATCTTTCACTGCGGCCAAGACGGCATAGCGCCCATCGCTTACCAGGACACCGAACACTTTCGGGTGCCGCGCGACTTTTTCATGGACCCAGAGGGCATGCTGAAGGGGCTCCTCGGGGGCTGAGTACCGACGCTGCGGCATAAACCGCAACGCCTGGAAGGTGCGGGGTGCTACACCAGCCCGGCGGCCTCGTGCCAGAACGCCAGGGTCGCGCCCTCCTGCACACGGGCAGCCAATGCAGTACCCGGCTGCACCCAGGTGATGTAGGGCGTGGGATCACCACAGAGCACCTCGAATTGCACCGAAACACCCAGCGATTCAGCCACCGCAGGCACAGGATTGGCGAGGCGACCTTCGATCCACCTGGCCATAGGCGGCAGTTTCTCCTCGTCACTGCGGTAGCGCTGGTAAGCCTCGTAGTCAGCGCGCGAAACCTCCACCCAGCCGATGAAGCCCAGTGGCTTTTCCGATGGGTCCTGGAAAGCCAGCGCCAGCTCGCAGCTGATGAAGTGCCGCTTGTTGCCGATGCGGCACATGTACTCATCGTCCGATACCAGCTTCTGCGCAGACGCGAACCCCAGCTTGGGCAAACGCCACATGAAGTAGCGAGACATCTCGCCATGGACTTTTCCGCAGCTGCTGCAGATGGACGCCATCAGAACCTCCCGATTGAGAAGGACAGCAATGTAAACCCTGGAATTTCAACCCACCACGTTGCATTCCCGGCGCAGCAACGCCAGGGCATCGTGCATCTGGTAGTCCATGTCGCTGAGCAGTGTGGCCTGCGACTCCTGCACGAAGCTGTTCCACAGGTCCCCATAGTCGGCCTGGCGCACGCCGGGCGCATGCGCGCGGATGAACCCGGTTGCCAGCTCGGGCTGCCAGCCGCTCTTGCGCAACTTGCGCACCAGGCTGGCGGCGGTCTTTTCGGTCAGCACCGTCTTCTTGGGCGTGCCGGTGGCCAGGCACAGGAACAGGGTCAGCAGGCTGGGCTCGTCCTCGTTGCCCTGCACGGCCTTGGTCCAGGTCTTGCTGGCGGGCTGGGGGGCATCGCCCTCTTCGTCCAGGTCGGCCAGGTTGCGGTGGTAGTCGTCCACCTCGGCCAGGGGGTCGTCGAGCAGGAAGTAGCGCGCACGGAAACCGCTGGTGGGCCGCAGCAGGTTGCGCAGTGGCGTGGCCGTGTCGAGCAGCCTGGGCAGGTCGGCCAGCACCGTGGCGCGCTGGGCCTCCACCACATCCTTCAGGTCGGCAGGCAGGCCAGGCGGCAGCGACAGCCTGACCTGGTCCGCCGTGGTCTTCTTCTTGCGGTGGGCCGTGGCGATCTTCTCGAACACCACGGCATTGGGCCAATCACCCACCTTGGGGGCCAGGGCCTGCAGCAGCAGGCCGGTGCGGACCACGGCCTCGGCGTCGGCGCCCGATTCTTCGAGCGCGTCGTCGTCCAGGTCGTACTGTTCGGCCAGCCACCGGGCAGCGCCGATGGCCGCTGCGATCTGGCTGCGCCGCGCCAGCTCGGCGCGGTAATCGGCATGGCTGCGCAGCGACCACACGGCCAGCAACGGCGTTTCGGCATCGGCGTACCCGCCCATGCCGAAATTGCTGCTCTCGGGCATGGCGATCAGGCGCTTGAGCATGTCCGACCCGCCCTTGGAGCGCGACAGGAAGGAGTTGTCGCGCAGCGACACCGCGGCCTCGTGCAGGTCGCCCCCCGTGGTGTCCAGCAGGTACAGGCTGATCAGGTTGACCATGCGGTCGCGGGCCTTCTCCAGCTCGGGCCGCAGGAACTCGCTGCCGAAGTAGCGCGCGATCTGCACCATGCCCTTGGGGGCGTCGGTGTTCATCGCGGCCAGCCTGGCCGCATCGATGATGCCGTGCGCCACGCCGTGGGCCAGCGCCTTCTCGAAGAAGGGGCGCGCGTCGTGCAGTTGCAGCGCGTTGGCCGCCGGCGCAGAAGACATTTCGTGCTCGGACATGAACAAAGTCAGATGGCCGACTCTTCGTCGGATGCGCGGGCGGCAGGCGTGGCCTTGCCGCGGTCGGTCTCGCTGGTCTCGAACTTGCCGTCATCCTCTTCGGCGGGCTCATCGCCTTCGTCCAGGCCCAGGTCGAAGGCGCGGGCCTTGGCGCGCAGCACCAGCAGGGTTTCGATGAACAGGTCGCGGCATTCGTAGCGCAGCAGCCAGGCCATCTGCATCCAGTCGCGGTCGGCCACTTCGTCCTGGTCGATGCGCGGCTGCACGTAGCCCGAGGCCAGCAGCTCGTCGTCGGTGAGCGTGGGGCCGTAGTCCTCCACCGCATCGAAGGTGCCGGTGCGGGCAAAGGCCTCGATGCGGCTCCACTTTTCAGCAAAGTAATTGGCCAGCGCCTCGCTGCCACCCTCCAGGTCGCCAATGGCGGTGAGGAAGGCCACCGGGTCGGCATCGTCGCGGAACACCACGGCGTTGACCATGTTGCGCAGGTGCGTGTGGGTGAGGTCCTTGTACTGCTTTTCGAGCACCATGGCGCGCGCGAACTGCTCGGGCGTGACCAGCAGGTTGACCACCGAGGCCTTGGAGTCGTCGTACTCGCGCATCACGGCCAGGATGTCCTTGGGCGCGAGCTGGTCGAGCACCACCATCAGGGCGTTGTCGCCATCGGTGTCGGCCAGTTCGGCCAGCGCCGATTCGGCGCCCACGATGTCGCCAGCCGCGATGAGGCTGGTGGTCTTGGTGATCAGGGCCAGGTGGTTGTTGCTGCTCATGGTCAGTCCTTGCGGTCAAAGCCTACGTCGGACAGCCAGTTGTCGCTGGCCTCCTCGCGCGAGCGGGCGTTGTGCGGGTCGGCGGCATCGTCGGCGCTCAGGTTGTCGTAGCCGTCGTCGTGCTCGGCGGCGTCTTCGTCGTTCTCTTCATCTTCGGCGTCGGCTTGCTGGGCCGCAGGCGCCAGGCGCGAATGCACCTGCAGGTACTCGAGGCCCGCTGCCACGGCCATGAAGCGCTCGCCGCCAGGCTCGGCCAGCACCGTCTTGGCCAGGCTGGCAGCCCAGGGCTCGAGCAGCACGGCGCCATCGGCCAGGGTGCTCCAGGCCGGCAGGTCGTCCACGCCGCGGCCGATCAGGTGCTCCAGCGCCGCGGGGCGCGCAAAGCGAAAACCCTGGTGGAAGACCACGGCCACCATCTCGGGGGCCAGCTCCATCATCTGCACGAGAAAGGCCATTTCGTTGCGCTTTTGCGCCAGCCGCTTGCGCAGCACGTCCTTGCCTTCGGAATCCTGGGTCAGGTCATCGAGCTCGGCCTGGTAGGCCGAACGCAGGTCATAGAAATAGGGAGAGAGTTTCACGAAGGAAGAATGCCTTGGGTGTAGGTGTGCCAGATTTCCTGGGCGGTCTGCAGCGGGTCGTCGAGCAGGTTGCGGCGGCGGTTGTCGTCGTAGGCCTGGCGTGCCGTATCGTCGGACAGCACGTCATACGCCTTCTGCACCGCCTGGAAGCGCTGCGCGGCGTCGGGCGCCGGGTTGCGGTCCGGGTGGTAGAAGGCCGCCTTCTGGCGGTAGGCCTTCTTGATGTCGGCGAGCGAGGCGTTGGCCGCCAGCCCGAGGGCGGCGTAGTGGTCTGCAGTCATGGAATCCAGGTGGTGCGGTGGCCGGCGCGCACAGCGGGCGCCGGCACCAGGGCGGCGGGCTTCTTCAGCCGCCCAGGCTCACGTACACGTTCTGCACGTCGTCGTTGGAGTCGATGGCCGCCAGAAAGTTTTCCACCTCTTCGAGCTGTTCGGCCGTGAGGTTGGCGGGGTTCACCGGGTTCTTGGGCTTGTAGCCCAGCTTGGCCGACAGCACCGTGAAGCCCTGGGCCGGCAGAGCGCGGCTCACCAGGTCCAGGTCGGTCGGGTCGGTCCAGAAGGTGGTGTTGCCTTCTTCGTCGCCGGCCTCGAAGTCCTGCGCACCGGCCTCGATGGCGGCCATTTCAGGGTCGGCATCGCCGTTGGCGGGCTCGGCTTCGATCATGCCCACGTGGTTGAAGTCCCAGGCCACCGAGCCGGAGGTGCCCAGCTGGCCCTTGCGGAACAGCACGCGCATCTCGGGCGCGGTGCGGTTGACGTTGTCGGTCAGGCACTCGACCATCACCGCCACCTGGTGGGGCGCAAAGCCTTCATAGATCACGCGCTCGTAGTTGACCGCATCGGCGCCGGTACCGGAGCCCTTCTTGATGGCGCGCTCCAGCGTGTCCTTGGGCATGGAGACCTTGCGGGCCTGCTCGACCACCAGGCGCAGTCGTGCATTGCCGGCCGGGTCGGCACCGCCGCGCGCAGCGACCATGATTTCCTTGACCAGCTTGCCAAACAGCTTGCCCTTGGCATCTGCGACCTGTGCCTTGCCTTTTGCTTTCCACTGCGCGCCCATGTTGGACCTCTTCCTCGGTGAGTTTTGGTTGGTCGGGCGCCCTGCCCTTCAAGCAGGCGCCCTGTCAGGCCAGGAATCCGGGCTTGAAAGCGTTGCAAAAACGCCGCAGCCCCGTCTCTGGCCGAACCCTATAGAGTACCACTGTCGCCAAGGTGCAAGCACTATGGGGGCATGGGCACATCGATCTGCACCGGTGCCTCGTCCACGCCGTGCAGCCAGATGAAGGGCCTGTCGTGCAGCCTGGAGGGCGCCTGCTCGTCGGGCAGGAGGATCAGGTAGTCGCCGCCGCCATTGCTGGCAATGGCGATCGCCTGGGGCGGAAACCCCGTCCATTCGCGGGCCGCAGCCGTTTCCCCAAGGATGTGGGTTGCGGAGCGGGTGATGTGCTTGCGGTCCCTCGTGTCGGGCACGGAAAACAGCTCCCAGTACTCGCCCTCGGCCTCCAGGGTGCCGCCATTGGCCTGCATCAGCCGCACCCGCAGCCAGGGCGGCAGCGCAAGGCCCAATTGGTCCTCTGCAGCCGCGACAAAGGATTCGGTGGTGGGAAGCGCCATGGCAGGCACGCTACCAGATCGCGCCAGCCCAGGGAACCCGGGCAAATCGCCAAGGCCCGTGCCGCTGGCTCGCACCGACCCAAGGTAACCTTGGAAGCTGCAATTTCCTGGAGACCGGATGCTCAACACCCTCTGGCTGGGTTTTTTCATCATCGCCGCCGTGGCGGCCTTCGCCCAGTGGCTGGTGGGCGGCAATGCGCAGATCTTCGGCAGCATGGTCGAGGCGCTGTTCGCCATGGCCAAGCTCTCGGTCGAGGTGATGGTGCTGCTGTTCGGCACGCTCACACTGTGGCTGGGCTTTCTGCGCATTGCCGAAAAGGCCGGCATCGTCGACGCCCTCGCCCGCTGGCTGGCGCCGCTGTTCGCCAAGCTCATGCCCGAGGTGCCGCGCGGCCATCCTTCCCTGGGGCTGATCACGCTCAACTTTGCCGCCAACGCGCTGGGGCTGGACAACGCGGCCACGCCCATGGGCCTCAAGGCCATGCGCTCGCTGCAGGAGCTCAACCCCCGGCCCGACACCGCCACCAACGCGCAGATCCTGTTCCTGGTGCTCAATGCATCGTCGCTCACGCTGCTGCCGGTGACCATCTTCATGTACCGCATGCAGCAGGGCGCGCCGGACCCGACCCTGGTCTTCCTGCCCATCCTGCTGGCCACGTCCGTCTCCACCCTGGTCGGGTTGCTGGCCGTGGCCGTGGTGCAGCGGCTGCCGCTGTGGCACCCCGTGGCGCTGGCCTACCTGCTGCCCGTGGCGCTGGTGCTGGGCGGCTTCATGGCGCTGTTGACCACGCTGAGCGCCGCGGCCCTGGCCAGCCTGTCGTCGCTGCTGGGCAACCTCACGCTGTTCTCGCTGGTGGTGCTGTTCGTGGTGCTGGGCGCCTGGCGCAAGGTGGCCGTGTACGAGGCCTTCATCGAAGGCGCGCGCGAGGGCTTCGACGTGGCCAAGGGCCTGCTGCCCTACCTGGTGGCCATGCTCTGCGCAGTGGGCGTGTTCCGCGCCTCGGGCGCGCTGGGCTATGTGCTCGACGCCATCCGCTGGTGCGTGGAGGCGGTCGGTGCCGACACCCGCTTCGTGGACGCCCTGCCCACCGCCCTGGTCAAGCCCTTCTCGGGCAGCGCCGCCCGCGCCATGCTGATCGAGACCATGCAGACCCAGGGCGTGGACAGCTTCGCCGCCCGCGCGGCGGCCATCATCCAGGGCAGCACCGAGACCACCTTCTATGTGCTGGCGGTGTACTTCGGTGCGGTGGGGATCCAGCGTGCGCGGCATTCGGTGGCGTGCGCGCTGCTGGCCGAATTGGCGGGTGTGATTGCCGCCATCGCCGTCTGCTACTGGTTCTTTGGCTAAACCAAGGCGGTGGCGGCTTCCACCCGCCGCTCACTCCCAGGCGAACGCCCCGACCAGCGCTTGTAGGCCCGGCTGAACGCCGCCTCCGACTGGTAGCCCAGGCTGTCGGCCAGCTCGGCCAGGCGCACCTGCCCTTCCTGCAGGCGCGACTGGGCCAGGGCCATGCGCCAAAGGGTCAGGTACTGCATCACCGGCATGCCCACCGATGCCGCAAAGCGCGCGGCAAAGGCCGAGCGCGACATGGCCACGGCGCTGGCCAGCGAAGCCAGGGTCCAGGGCGTGCCGGGCTGCTCGTGCATGAGCACCAGGGCCGGGCCGAGCTGGGCGTCCTGCAGGGCGCCCAGCCAGCCGGTGCGCGCGCCCGGGTCGTTCTGCAGCCAGGTGCGGATGGCCTGTAGCACCAGCACGTCGGCCAGGCGCGTGGCCACGGCCTCGCCGCCGGGCCGAAGGTGCTGGACCTCTTCCTGCAGCAGCGCCAGGATGGGCGCGAGCCAGTTCGATGGGCCCAGCGACTGCCCGCCGAGCACGATCTGGCGCGGCAGCGCATGCACCAGGCGGCGGGCCAGCACATCGTCAAAACGCACGGCACCACACACCAGGGCGACAGGCGCGTTGCCTTCGCCGTGGCGCATGATCTCGAAGCGCCCGCCGAGCTGCACGCGCGGCAGGTCGAAGAAATCGTCGGCCTGCGAGGTGGCGGTGGACAGCAGGTCGTGCCCCTCACCGCGCGGCACCAGCGCGAAGTCACCGGCCCGCAGCAACACGGGCTCGGCGCCCGGCACGCGCAGCCAGCATTCGCCCGCCGTGATGGCGTGGAACATCAGGCAGCCCGGGATCGGCGGCAGCGCAATGCCCAGGGGCGGGTGCAGATAGGAGTAGCAGTAGATCACGCCCGTCATGCGCAACAGGTGCAGGGCCCGGCCCAGCGGGTCGGTGGCGGCAGAGGCGGCTTCAACCTGGATGTCCATGCCGCCATCCTAATCCGATCTGGACGAATAATCAAAAAACACCTTCTATTCATCATTGGCATGCCGGACGCTGGCCGAGACACTGGACGCCTGTTTGTTCCACAACCCCTCGGAGTTCCACATGTCAGACATCGCAGTGATGGGTGCCACCGGCCACACGGGCAGCGTGATCGCCCGCAACCTCCTTGCCCTGGGCCACCGCGTGCGTGCCCTGGGCCGCTCGGCCGAGCGGCTCGACGCCTTGCGGCAACAGGGTGCGCAGGTGCACGTGGGTGATGCCGCCGACCCGGCCTACCTCACCCGCGCTTTCGAAGGCGCCGACGCCGTCTACGCCATGATGCCCTTCGACCCCACGGCCCCCGGTTTCGTGGAGCTGCAGCGCACCCAGGGCCAGGCCATCGTGGCGGCGCTGCAGGCGGCGCGCGTGCCGCATGTGGTGGCGCTCAGCAGCCTGGGCGCCGAGCAGCCTGCCGGCACGGGTGTGCTGGTCAGCCTGCACGAGCAGGAACAGCGCCTGGCCACGCTGCAGCACAGCCACGTGCTCAGGCTGCGCCCGGCCATGTTCTACGAGGGCCTGTTCAACCTGCTGCCCGGCGTCAAATACGGCGGCAGCCTGGCCGATGCCTTTGCGCCCGATCTGCCCATCCCCATGATCGCCACGCGCGATATTGCCGATGCGGCCACCGCGGCGCTGGACCAGCGCGGCTGGACAGGCCACAGCGTGCGCGAGCTGCTGGGCCCCGGGGACCTGAGCCACGAGCAGCTCGCCACCTTCGTGGGCGGGGTGATCGGCCAGCCGGCGCTGGCCTACCAGCAGCTTCCGTATGACGCCGCCGCTCAGGGCATGGCCCAGGCCGGCATTGCGCCCGACCTGGCCTACCTGCTGGCCGAGATGGCGCGCGCCCTCAACGAAGGGCGCGTGCGCTCGGTGGAGGGGCGCAATGCGCGCAATACCACCGCCACCCCACTGCAATCCCTGGCCCCGGCCATCAAGGCGGCTTACGACGCCCTGCCCTGAAATGCAGAAAGGCCACGGCAATCTGCACTGCCGTGGCCGTTGGTCATGCGGGGCGCGGTATCAGCCCAGGGCCGTATCCAGCACCATCATGATCACGAAGCCCAGCATCAACCCCCCGGTCGCCCAGGCCTCGTGGCCCTTGCGGTGCGACTCGGGGATGATCTCGTGGCTGATCACGAACAGCATGGCGCCAGCGGCAAAGCCCAGGCCCCAGGGCAAGAGGCTCACCGAGTAGCTGACCACGGCGGCGCCGATCACCGCACCGATGGGCTCCACCAGCCCCGAGGCCATGCCCAAGCCCACGGCCAGCCAGCGCTTGTAGCCGGCGGCCAGCAGGGCCACGGCCACCACCAGGCCCTCGGGCACATCCTGGATGGCGATGCCCGTGGCCAGGGCGCCGGCGCGCATGGTGTCGCCGCTGGCATAGCCCACGCCGATGGCCAGGCCCTCGGGCAGGTTGTGCAGCGCGATCGCGAACACGAACAGCCAGGTGCGCCGCAGCGTGCGCGAGGTCTGGCCCTCCACGCCCTTGATGAAATGCTCGTGCGGCAGCAGGCGCTCCATCAGCAGCAGCACCAGCGCACCGAGCAGGATGGCCGCACCCATGGTGCCGCCCGCCTCCCAGGCCCCGGCACCGGCGGCGCGCGAGGCATTGATGCCCGGGATGATGAGCGAGAACGAGCAGGCCGCCAGCATCACGCCCGCGCCAAAGCCGAACAGCGTGTCCTGCGTGCGCTCGGAGATGCGCTGCGAGAGCATCACCGGCAGCGTGCCCAGGGCCGTGGCCAGGGCCGCAACGCTGCCGCCCAGCAGCGCCGACAGCACCACCGGCTGCTGCGCAATCCACTGCCAGATCTGCAGCGTGCCGACCACGCCCCCGGTCAGCACGATGGCAAGGCCCAACCACTGGCGCAAGTGCAAGGACTGGCGGGCAGCAGGGGCATGGCCGGCAGGCAGCGCGGCGTTGTCGGGTGACGGCGGGGGAACGGGCATGGTGTCGGCTCCGGATGGCATCGGGTCAGGGCGCAGGGCGCGGCAGTGCGGATCGATTCAGCCGCGCGCCAGGGCGTAGCGGCGGGCCACCTCGGCCCAGTCCACCACGTTATAGAACGCCGCGATGTATTCGGGGCGGCGATTTTGGTACTGCAGGTAGTAGGCGTGTTCCCACACGTCCAGGCCCAGGATGGGGGTGTTGCCCGACAGCAGGCCGGCCATCAGCGGGCTGTCCTGGTTGCCCGAGCTCTCCACCACCAGCTTGCCGGCGCTGTTCACCGACAGCCAGGCCCAGCCGCTGCCAAAGCGCGTGAGCGCGGCCTTGGTAAAAGCGTCCTTGAAGGCATCGAAGCCGCCCAGGTCCGCCTGGACGGCCTCGGCCAGCGCGCCCTGCGGTTCACCGCCGCCCGTGGGCGACATCACGGTCCAGAACAGCGTGTGGTTGGCATGGCCGCCACCGTTGTTGCGCACGGGGCCCTGCAGGTTCTCGGGCAATTGCGCAATGCCGGCCACCAGCTCGTCCACCGGCAGGCCGGCGTGGGGCGTGCCGTCCAGCGCGGCGTTCAGGTTGTTGATATAGGTCTGGTGGTGCTTGGTGTGGTGGATCTCCATCGTGCGGGCATCGATGTGGGGTTCCAGCGCGTCATAGGCATAGGGCAAGGCAGGCAGCGAATAGAGCATGGGTTCCTTTCAGGTGGGGTGAATCGTCAATGGCCAGGTGGAAAAAATCGGGGAAGCTCAATGCGCCGTGCCCTGCAGCACGCCCGAGGCGGCGGCCAGCACGGCGGTGGTGTCGGGGTGCGGGCCATGGGCCTGCACGTGGCGCAGCAGCGCGGCATGGGATTCGCGGCTGTGGCGCCAGGCCGCCCGCTGCAGGGCGGTGCCCTGGCTGCCATCGGCCATCAGGCCCAGCAGCGTGGCATGCACGCTGCACAGCAACTGCGCAGACGCGTCCAGCGCGCCGGCTTCGGCCTGCAGGTCGGCCAGGTTCAGGTGCGAGACCACCAGGGCGGCAATGCAGTCGTCTTCCCGGCCGGCGGGGGGTGCCTGCACGATGCGCAGCGCCAGTACCAAGGCCTGCTGCTGGTAGGCCAGCGCCATCACGGGCTGTTCCATGTGCAGCGCCGCATTGGCGCGCTGCAGCGTGCGCTCCCAATGCGCCAGCGTGGCGGGCTCGGGCGCCAGGGCGTCCCGGGCGGTGGTGGCAATCGAAGGGCTGGATGCGTGACGCAGGTCCATGGCAATGCTCCTGGTGGGAGCCTTTTGCGGTGGACGGGTGTAGCGTACTCAGGCAATTAAAATGATATGCATTCTCATTCGTATTGTCCAGCGAGGGGTTTTGTGGCGGGCACATCAGGGAAAGCGCACAGCCCGGTGCGGCCCGTCTTTGCGAGCCACCTGTGGCACGGATCAGGCACCATTGCCTCCATGGTTCCCCCTCTCCATCGCTACAAGGCCCTGCTGTTCGACATGAACGAAACGTTCATGTTTGGCGGCGACCGCCTGGGGCCCGGCGAAGACTTCGATGCCACCTACCGCGCTGTGGGCGGCGCTGCGCTGTCTGCAGAAGCCGTTGCGCATTGCGTTGGCGCAGCCGTGGCGGGCTTTCTTGCCGACTACACCAACCCTGCCCTTGTCGACGACTTCCCGTCCCTGCGAGAGACGCTTGCCAAACACAGCATACCGTCCAGGCACGAGGCCCGGCTTCTGGAGCTTGTCATTGCAAGGCACGAGGTGGGCGTGGTCCCGGAATGGGCAGCACAGGTGCTTCTCACGCTGGCCCGGTCCCACCGGATGGGGTTGGTGAGCAACCTCTGGGCGCCCTCCCACCACTGGCAGCCCGAGCTGCGCCGGTCGAAGGTCGCGCCCGTGCTGGAATGCCAAGTCTTCTCTTCGGACACGAGGTCCATCAAGCCCTCCCCCCGACTACTCCTGCAAGCGCTGGGTATGCTGGACTTGCCGCCCCAGGATGTGCTGTTCGTCGGCGACAGCCTTGAGCGGGATATTGCTCCAGCCAAGGCGCTGGGGATGGCAACCTGCTGGGTCACGGCCTGCGGCGGCGGCGCGGATGTGGCGGATTTCTGCATACCCTCGATCGCTGCGCTGACCGCGGTGCCCACCCCGGCGCGCGGGTAAGTCCCGGACGACAGGCCTTCACAGCCGGGTGAGGTCGGGGTAAGGTCGGATGGTGCTGCGCGATCCGACGTTGCGAAACTGGCCGGCCTGACCTCCAACATGTGCTCGCAACGCTGGATGGGGTCCATAGGCGCGCAAGGGCCCAGTGAAAGCCCGCAGGCCAGGTCGGTACCAAATCAGCGAACATGGGTTCTCACGAAAGACCATGCGGCAGCGAAGAGGGTCACCTGCACCACCCCAAGTTCTTGAGGCTGATGGTGTGAAAGCCAAACCTGGCATGGAGCAGGCCTATCCATTAACAAGTAGTAACATTCGAGCCCAGGTGAGAGGCCGATCCGGGACACTGAGACCCATCCGATGGCAGGGTCCGGCCGATTGCCCACCACCCCAAAACACGCCAGCATCGACCCTCATTGCAAGGCACCTCCTCTCACCGCCGCACCCATGAAACGCTTCTACGTCGTTGCCTCGGTCCCCCTGCTGCTGGCGGCGTTGATTCCCATCGCGGCCTCGCTTTACCTGGCACAGCGCAAGGCCCGGGATGACCAGGTGGCCTACCTGACCTCGCTGGCGGACGAGGTGCTGCGCCGGGGCATCGCCTCGCGCCAGCAGCTGGTGGCGGCCTTGAACGAGCTCGACAAGGACCCCAGCCCACCCTGCGGCCAGGCCAGCCTGGCGCGCATGCAGCAGATGGTGGGCACCTCGTTCTACCTGCAGGGCATGGGTTCGGTGGTGGAAGGGACGCTGGTCTGCAGCACGCTCACCCTGGGCAGCGGTCCGGTGGCACTGGCCGGCAAGCCGATGGTCACCTCCTCGGGCATCTCCAGCTGGATCGGAGCGCGCCTGCCCTTCGCGCCCGAGCAGCCCTTCCACATCTATGCGCGCAACGGCCATGCGGTGATCATCCACCCCGGCATCGTGATCGACATGCCGGTGCTGCATGCCGATGTGTCGCTGGGCCTGGCGATCACCACCCCCAAGGCGCTGATCCGCTCCCGGGGGCCACTGCAGGAGGCCTGGCTGGACCTCTACCAGGCCCCCGCCCCCAGCCTGGTGGAAAGCGACACGCACCACATCGTGTTTCGCAGCTCCCAGGAGAACAACATCGCGGCCCTGGCCGCCGCGCCCAAGGCCCTGGCCTACGAGGGCCTGGCGGCCCAGGCGCTGGTGCTGGCACCTCTGGGGCTGGTGGCCAGCGCCACCCTGGCGCTGGGAGTGGCGGCGCTCACGCGCTGGACCCTGTCCTCCCGGTCCCGGCTGCGTGCGGGCCTCAGGCGGCGCGAGTTCTTCGTGCTGTACCAGCCCATCGTGGACCTGCAGACCCGCCGCTGGGTGGGCGCAGAGGCCCTGCTGCGCTGGCGCCGTGGCAACGGCAAGGCCAACGCCACCCTGGTGCCGCCCGACGAATTCATCGCCGAGGCAGAGCGCACCGGCGTAGTGGCGCACATCACCCGCTACGTGATGGACCGCGTGCTCGAAGACCTGCCCGATGTGCTCAAGGCCAGCCCGGGCTTTCACGTCAGTCTGAACCTCTCGCCCCAGGACCTGGTGGCCGACGGGCCCGTGCAATACCTGCAGCAGCGCTTCGACGCCCAGGACCTGCCACCGGGGGCCTTGATGCTGGAGGTGACCGAGCGCGGCCTGGTGGACGTCGAGGCCGCCAGGCCCGCATTGCAGGCGGGCCGACAGATCGGCGCGTCCATCGCCATGGACGACTTCGGCACCGGCTATTCGAGCCTGTCCATGCTCGAATCCATCGACATCGACACGCTCAAGATCGACCGCATCTTCATCGCCAGCATCGGCGCGCAGGCCGCCATCAGCCCGGTCACCACGCACATCATCGAGATGGCGCAGAAGCTGGGGCTGGACCTGATCGCCGAGGGCGTGGAAACCCAGTTCCAGGCCGACTTCCTGCGCGAGCGCGGCGTGCGGCATGCGCAGGGCTGGCTGTTTGCCAAGGCCATGCCACTGGCCGAGCTGCTGGCAGGGCTCAAGGCCCAGGCAGCTCGATAGACGCGCTCAGGCGCCCCTCCCCGCTTTTCCTTCGGCCGGCAGCACGCTCACGCACACCCGCTGCAGCGCGGCGATGGCAGCATCGCGCGCGCCCGGGTGCTCGTCGGCAGGGTGGCGCGCGAGCCAGCGCGCCAGCTCGTTGATGGCGCCGTTCAAGGCCGAGGCGCAGGCATCGACCTCCAGCAGTGCCAGGCCCGCGGGCGCCAGGATCTCGGCGACCACGGCATGCAGCTGCTGGTAGCCATGGCGCCCGTCGAGTTCCGCCCAGGCCTGGGCGCCCAACACCGAGGGGCCGTCGATCAGCAGCACCTGGCGCGGGCCGGGCCGCGACACCGCATCGATCCAGGCCAATGCACCCGCCACCAACTGGTCCGGCGGGGTCGCCTCTGCATCGGCCGCCCCGTCGATGGCGGCGCTGAGCTCGGCATGCACCGCTTCGCAGACGGCCACGAACAGGTCTTTCTTGTCGCGAAAGTGGTGGTACAGCGCGCCGCGCGTGAGGCCCGTGGCCGCCAGCAGCGCCTCGGTGGAGGTGGCGGCATAGCCGTCCCTCTCGAACAGCGCGCGCGCCGCCGCAATGAGTTTGGTGCGCGACTGGGCGCCCTGCTCCAGGCGCCGATTGCCCGCGGCGGGGCCGGGAATGGGTTTTCCTGTTGACATACAGACTGTACGTATCTATATTTAATTGAACATACAGGCAGTATGTACGCAGTACTCATCCGATGCAACAGGAGCCACCATGCCAACCCCGTCCCCCCTTTCGCAACTGACCTCCGCCTATCCCCTGGTCACCACCGCCACCGTCCCGGCCTCGCGCGACTTCTTCGTGCAGCACCTGGGTTTCGAGGTGGTCTTCGAAGCCTCGTGGTTCGTGCTGCTGTCGCGCAACAGCAGCGAGGGCGGTGCGGCGTCCATCGCCTTCATGGCGCCCGACCATCCCTCGCGCCCGCCAGGCCCCGAGGTCTTCAACGGCCAGGGCCTGCTGCTGACCCTGCAGGTGGACGATGCCCGCCGCGAAGAGGCTCGCCTGCGCGCGGCCGGCGTGGAAATCGTCCATGCCGTGCAGCACGAGCCCTGGGGCCAGGTGCGCTTCCAGGTGCGCGATCCTTCGGGCCTGGTGCTCGACATCGTGGAGCAGGCCGAGCCCGCCGAGGGCTTCTGGGACCCGTACCTGGCTGGCTGACCATGGCCGAAACAACCACCACCCCGGGCCCCGTACGTGCCTTGCTGGCCATCTCCTGGCCACTGATCGCCACCTACTCGCTGCAGGCCGTGGTCGGCGTGACGGATACCTGGTTCGCCGGCCGCATCTCGGCCGATGCCCTGGCCGGTCTGGGGGCGCAGACCTTCCTGAACCTGGCGGTGTTCGTGGGCCTGGGCGGCGTGGCGTTTGCCGTGCAGGTGCCGGTGGCCCAGGCCCTGGGTGCGGGCCAGGTGCAGGCCGCACGGGCCTACCTGCCCGCGGGCCTGCTGGCCGCCGCGCTCACCCTGCCCTGCTTTTGGGCGCTGGCCTGGGCCGGGCCCTGGCTGTTTGCGCTGTGGCAGTTGCCCGCGGAGTCCACCGCGCAGGCCGTGCAGTACTGGCAGCCGCGCATGGCGGGCGGGGTATCGGTGGTGCTGCTGTTCGCGGTGTCGAGCTACCTGGCCGGCCTGGGCCGCACGCGGGCCAGCCTGAGGGCCAGCCTGGCGGCGGCCGTGGCCAATGTGCCGCTCAACCAGTGGCTGATCTTCGATGCGGGCCTGGGCCTCGCAGGTTCGGCCCACGCATCCACGCTGGCCAATCTGGTCGGTGTGGCGGCAGGGCTGGGCATGGTTCCCCGCGCGGGCTGGAGATCGTCCCTCGGCTCCCTGCGAGCCCGCACCGTGGAGCTGCTGCGCACCGGCCTGCCCATCGGCGTGGCCGCCGCGGCCGATGTGCTGGCGATGGCGTTGTTCCAGCTCCTGATGTCGCACATCGGCCCCGCCGAGGGTGCGGCCACCTTGCTGCTGCTGTCGCTCACCGGCCTGGCCTTCTGGCCGGCGCTGGGCCTGGCCACGGGCAGTGCCACGCTGGTGGGCCATGCCATGGGAGCGGGCCAGCGCCACCAGATAGCGCCCCTGGTGCGCGCCAGCCTGTGGCTGATGGCGGGCTGGATGGCCCTGGTGGGCTCCGCCATGGTGCTCGTCGGCCCGCCCCTGCTGGCGGCGCTGCTGGGCAGCGATGCCGGGGCCGGCGGCCAGGCCGCGCTGGCCCTGGCCACCTCGCTGCTCGGGCTGGTGGCCGCGTACCAGGTGCTCGATGCCATCAACCTGGGCAGTGCCTTTGCCCTGCGCGGCCTGGGCGACGTGCGCTGGGCCAGTACCGTCAACACCGTGTGCTCGCTGCTGCTGTTCGTGCCGCTGGCGGCATGGTTGTCACTCGATGCGCTGGGCGCCAGCGTGCCGGCCCTGGGCTGGGGCGCATGGGGTGGCTGGATGGCGGCGGCGCTGCTCAGCGCGGTGCTGGCTGCGGCCTTTCACGCAAGGCTGCGGTGGGTGCTGCGGGGTTTCCAGGAGAGCGTCAGCCCTGCTCGTCGTCCGGCGTGAACACCTGGCCGGCCACCATGTCCCATTCGGCGATCTGCTCGTTGGCGGCGACCAGCCGGCCCACCAGCAGCTTGATGAAGGCCTTGTCGAAGCGCGACTGCAGGTCTTCGGACGCCTCGCGCAGCGCGGGGTTGCGGATCTTGAGCACCAGCACCTCGGTCTCGGCCACGGCGGTGGCCGTGCGCAGGCGGTTGTCGGGGCGCAGGTAGGTCATCTCGCCCAGGGTCACGCCCGGGCCCAGGGTGCTCAGCGTCCAGCCCTGGCGGCTCACGGTCACCTGGCCCTCGATGAGGATGCAGAACGAGTCGCCGGGCTGGCCCTCGCGCATGAGCACCGTGCCCTGCTCCAGCCGGCGCCAGTTGCCCAGGCGCATCAGCTCCCACAGCGCCACGTCGTGGAAGTCGGCAAAGAAGGGCAGCTCGCGCAGCCGGCCGAAGCGCTCGGCCTCGGTGTCCTGCGAGCGCTGGCGCGGCAGGTCGCGGTGGGCGTCGAGCAGGGCCTGGGCGAAGTCGCCCCAGGTGGCAAAGCGGTCGGTCGGCTTCTTGGCCATGGCGCGCAGCAGCACCGCGTCCACATGCCCGGGCAGCGACACGCGCAGCAGGCTCGGGGGCGTGGGCTCTTCGTGGCTGATCTTGTAGAGCGTGGCGAAGTCGGTCTCGCCATCGAAGGGGCGGCGGCCGGTGAGCAGCTCGTACACCACGATGGCCAGCGAGAACATGTCGCTGTGGTGCGTGAGGTCTTCCTCGCGCACCTGCTCGGGCGACATGTAGGAGGGCGAACCCACCATGCCCGAGAGCTGCGTGGCATCGCTGCGCAGCGACAGCGCGGCGCCGAAGTCGGTGAGCTTGACGTCGCCGTTGGCGGCCAGCATCAGGTTGGCGGGCTTGATGTCGCGGTGCACCAGGCCTTCGCGGTAGGCGTATTCGAGCGCATTGCAGCACTTGAAGGCGATGTCCAGCACATGGGGCACCGGCAGCAGGGCATCGGCCCGGGCATGGGCCGCCAGGGGCTGGCCGTCCACGTATTCGAGCACCAGGTAGGGCTGGGCGGCGTCCTCGTCGGCATCGAGCAGGCGCACGATGTGGGGGTGCCTGAGCCGGCCGGACATGGCCGCCTCGTTGCGCAGCAGGCGCCGGTAGCGCTCGGCCTGGTCGGGCTGGGCCAGCAGGTGGGCGTGCATCTGCTTGATGGCCACGCGCTTGCCGCGGAACCCGTCGAGCCCCAGGTACACGATGCCGCTGGCGCCGCGCCCAAGCTCGCGCTCGATGCGGTACTTGCCGATGGTCGGGGGGATGAGGGTGGGCGTGGCGGTCATGGGCATCCGGGTGGCGATGCCCGCATTGTGGCAAAAGCCGCGGCCTGCAACCGCATGCGGCATCCCCACCCGTGGCTTTTTGCACGCCGGCAACGGTCCGTGGTGTGCCGCAAGTGTCCCGCCCGCTGTTCCATTTCTGAACAAGGGCTGTGCCATGGCACACCCAATACCCACACCACGGGTTGCTGGCAGACGAGGCCCAAGCCGCATGGATGCTGGGTTTTCGCGCTGCCAGCGCTCCCATGCTGCGGCTGGCACGGGCATTGCGCCCATCTACTGCTGCAGGCCCGCCGACAGGGCCTGGCACAACCCAACCACCGCAGGAGACAAACGCATGAACATGGCAGAAATCGCGAGCCTCGGCATCGCCAACCCTTACAAGAAGCAGTACGGCAACTACATCGGCGGCCAGTGGGTGGCCCCCATCGACGGACAGTATTTCGAGAACAGCTCGCCCATCAACGGCCAGGTGTTCACCGCCATCCCGCGCTCCAACGACAAGGACATCAACGCCGCGCTGGACGCCGCCCACAAGGCGAAAACGGCCTGGGGCAAGACCTCGACCACCGACCGCGCCAACATCCTGCTCAAGATCGCCGACCGCATGGAGGCCAACCTCTTGACCATCGCCGTGGCCGAGACCATCGACAACGGCAAGCCGCTGCGCGAGACCATGGCGGCCGACATCCCGCTGGCCATCGACCACTTCCGCTACTTCGCGGGCTGCATCCGTGCGCAGGAAGGCGGCATCAGCGAGATCGACCACGACACCATGGCCTACCACTTCCACGAGCCCCTGGGCGTGGTCGGGCAGATCATCCCTTGGAACTTCCCGATCCTGATGGCGGTGTGGAAGCTGGCCCCGGCCCTGGCCGCCGGCAACTGCGTGGTGCTCAAGCCGGCCGAGCAGACGCCCGCCTCCATCCTGGTGCTGCTGGAGATCGTGGCCGACCTGCTGCCGCCCGGCGTGCTCAACGTCGTCAACGGCTTCGGCCTGGAAGCCGGCAAGCCCCTGGCCAGCAGCCCGCGCATCGCCAAGATCGCCTTCACGGGCGAAACCACCACAGGCCGGCTGATCATGCAGTACGCCAGCCAGAACATCATCCCCGTGACGCTGGAGCTGGGCGGCAAGAGCCCCAACGTGTTCTTCGAGGACGTGATGGACGCCGACGACGGCTTCTTCGACAAGGCGCTCGAAGGCTTTGCCATGTTCGCGCTGAACCAGGGCGAAGTCTGCACCTGCCCGAGCCGCGCGCTGGTCCAGGAGTCGATCTACGAGCGCTTCATGGAGCGCGCCCTGAAGCGCGTGGGCGCCATCAAGCAGGGCCACCCGCTGGACAAGAGCACCATGATCGGCGCGCAGGCATCGCAGGAGCAGCTCGAGAAGATCCTCTCGTACCTGGACCTGGGCAAGCAGGAGGGCGCGCAGTGCCTGATCGGCGGCGAACGCAACCACCTCGCGGGCGACCTGGCCGGCGGCTACTACATCCAGCCGACCGTGTTCAAGGGCCACAACAAGATGCGCATCTTCCAGGAGGAGATCTTCGGCCCCGTGCTGTCGGTCACCACCTTCAAGACCGAAGAGGAAGCCCTGGAGATCGCCAACGACACGCTCTACGGCCTGGGCGCCGGGGTGTGGAGCCGCGACGGCAACCGCGCCTTCCGCATGGGCAGGGGCATCCAGGCCGGGCGCGTGTGGACCAACTGCTACCACCAGTACCCGGCGCACGCAGCCTTCGGCGGCTACAAGCAGTCGGGCATCGGCCGCGAGAACCACAAGATGATGCTGGACCACTACCAGCAGACCAAGAACCTGCTGGTGAGCTACACGCAGGCGCCGCTCGGGTTCTTTTGAACCCGAACCGGACGACGCCATGCAGGCAAGCCTTGCAGCACCCGAGCGCGTCACAGCCACGCCCGAGGCCCTGGAACTGATCGCGCGGCTGCATGCGCAGCATGGCCCACTGATGTTCCACCAGTCGGGCGGCTGCTGCGATGGCAGCGCCCCCATGTGCTTTGCGCGCGGCGAGTTCCTGGTGGGCGACTCCGACGTGCTGCTGGGGCACATCGGGAGCGAGCCCTTCTACATGAGCCGCCCGCAGTTCGCGGTGTGGGAGCACACCCAGATCACCGTGGACGTGGTGCCCGGCGGGGGCGGCATGTTCTCGCTGGAGCGGCCCACGGGGCTTCGCTTTCTGATCCGTTCGCGGCTGTTCAACGACGAAGAGTCGCAGGCACTGAGGCTGCGCCCGGTGGCTTGACGCCAATCCCCCTGGCGCGCGCTGCGGCGCAGGGGGATTTCATCTTTCCGGCCAGGCCGCCATGGCGGTCCGGGCCATGTCTTCCAGGTCCGCCAGGTCCGCGCCATCACGCCCCTGGATGGCCATGCCCTGCACCACGCCCAGGTAGAAGCGCGCCAGGCGGTCGATGCTGCTGGAGGGTGGCAGCTCACCCGTAGTCACCGCCCGCTGGAGCCCAGCGCGCAGTTTGGCCAATGAGCCCTCGCGGGCGTGCCGGGCGGTATCGGGCGAGCCGCCCGGGCACTCCTCGCCCGTGGCCAGCGTCACCATGCAGCCCGAAGGCATGTCGTCGCGGCCGGCCACCACCTGGGCTGCCGCCAGCAGCACCTTCTGCATGCCCGCCCGCACCGTGGGGCCGTCATCGATGCGGTCCCAGATCAGTTCGTTGGCGGCCGCGCTGTAGCGGTCGATGGCTTCGGCATACAGCGCCTCCTTGCTGCCGAACGCTGCGTACAGGCTGGGCGAGCGGATGCCCATGGCTGCGCACAGGTCGTTCATCGAGGTGGCCAGGAAGCCCTGGCGCCAGAAAACCTCCACGGCCGCCTGCAGGGCGGCATCGCGGTCGAACGCTCTCGGTCGGCCCAGAACCGGCATGGAATCCATCCTTTCGTCATTTTTGTGTTGATCGACACAATAAATCGATTGACAGCAAAGATCAATGCCGCAATCATTCTGTGTCGATCAACACAGAAAGGTAATTCATGCTGCTTTCCAACAAACGCGCCCTCGTCACGGGGGCCAGCCGCGGTATTGGCGCCGCGATTGCAAAGACCCTGGCCGCCGAGGGCGCCGACGTCGCCATCACCTATGAAAAGTCGGCCGACCTGGCTGCTGGCGTCGTCCGCGAGATCGAGGCCTTGGGGCGACGAGGCACCGCCATCCAGGCCGACAGTGCCGACGCTGCGGCCGTGCAGGCCTCGGTACAGAAGGCGGTGGCCTTCCTGGGCGGCATCGACATCCTGGTCAACAACGCGGGCATCTTCCACATGGGCCCGGTCAAGGACGCCGTGCTGACGGACATCGACGCGATCCTGAACGTGAACGTGCGCGCGCCGGTCATCGCCAGCCAGGCGGCCATTCCCCACCTGGGCCAGGGCGGGCGCATCATCCACATCGGCAGCTGGTTCGCCGAGCAGGTGCAGTGGCCGGGCTTGAGCATCTACGCGATGTCCAAGTCCGCACTGGCCTCGTTCACCAAGGGCCTGGCGCGCGAGCTCGGGCCCGAGGGGATCACCGTGAACCTGGTGCAGCCGGGCGCCATCGACACCGACATGAACCCGGCCGCCGGGCCGCTGTCCGACCTGATCCGCAAGCCCATCGCCGTCGGCAAGTACGGCAGCGGCGAGGACATCGCCCACGCCGTGGCCTTCCTCGCGAGCGCCAAGGCGCAGTACATCACCGGCACTGCGCTCACGGTCGACGGCGGTATGCTCGCGTAAAGACTTACTGGAGGAGACCCCTTGACCGCACCCGCAACCACTTTCCGCACGCTGCATGCCAGCCCGACCCTGCTGCGCCTGCCCAATGCCTGGGATGCCGCCAGCGCCCGGCTCTTCGAGAGCCTGGGTGCGACGGCCATCGCCACGACCAGTGCCGGTGTGGCCTGGTCCCAGGGCTACCCTGACGGCTACGCCATGCCCGTCGACGTGGTGCTGGCGTACGCGAAGAACCTGGTGCGGGTGCTCAAGGTGCCCCTGTCGGTGGACATGGAAGACGGCTATTCCGACGACCCGGCCCAGGTCGCCGACCTGGCTGCGCGCCTGGCGGGCGAAGGCGTTGCGGGCATCAACCTCGAAGACGGACGCAAGCCCCCCGAGCTGCTGGCGCGCAAGGCCGAGGCGATCCGCGAGCGGCTGGCCAAGGACGGGCTGGACCTCTTCGTCAATGCGCGCACGGACGTGGTGCTGCAGCGCCTGGTCGATGAGGGCAGCCAGGCAGGTGAAGCCATCGCACGCGGCCAGCTGTACCGCAAGGCGGGCGTCGACGGCCTGTTCGTCCCCGGGCTCACCGATGCTGGGCAGATCAAGGCCATCGTGGCCGGTGTCGACCTGCCGCTGAACCTGATGGCCTGGGGCGGCCTGGCCAACGCCACGCAACTGCAGGCCCTGGGCGTGAGGCGGCTCAGCGCGGGCTCCGGCATCCCGCAGGTGCTGTGGGGGCAGGCCGCGAAGCTGGCGACGGATTTCCTGCAGGGCGGCGAATCGGACAAGCTGCAGGGGCAGATCCCCTATGCGCAGATGCAGGGCCTGTTCAGCTGACCTGGACAGCGATCACGCGGCTTGGGCGCGCAGGTACCGGTACACGGTATTGCGCGACACGCCCAGCGCACGCGCCACGGCCGACACATTGCCGCCCTGCGCGGCCAGGGCCTGGGCGATGGCGGCGGCGGTGATGGCCTGCAGGGGCTGCGCAGCCGGTGCCGCTGCAGGCCCCGGGGGCATGGCGGCAACCTCTTCGCACTCTTCCAGAAAATCCTCGGGCAGGTGCTCGCGCCGGATGACCGTATCGCCCTCGGCCATCAGCGCCGCCGTGCGCAGCACATTGGTCAGCTGGCGCAGGTTGCCCGGCCAGGCGCAGCGCGCGAAAAGATCCATGACCTCAGGGCACACGGGCAGCGGTGGCGAGCCGCCGTCGGCCCCTGACTGCTGGATGCGTTGCACGATGGCCGCCAGGTCGCTGCGCTCGCGCAGCGCGGGCAGGCGCACCACCAGGCCGTTGAGGCGGTAGTACAGGTCCTGGCGGAAGCTGCCCTCAGCCATCATCTCGCGCAGGTTGCGGTGGGTGGCGCAGACCACCTGGATGTCCACTTCGACCTGGCGCGTGCCGCCCAACGGGGCCACGCTGCGCTCCTGCAGCACGCGCAGCAGGCGGGCCTGCAGGGCCAGGGGCATGTCGCCGATCTCGTCGAGAAACAAGGTGCCGCCATGGGCCTGCACGATCTTGCCCGGGCTGCCCTTGCGCCGCGCGCCGGTGAAGGCCCCCTCCTCGTAGCCGAACAGCTCCGACTCGATCAGCGACTCGGGGATGGACGCGCAATTCACCGCCACGAAGGGCGCCTGGCGCCGTGGCCCGTCGTGGTGGATGGCACGGGCCAGCAGTTCCTTGCCGGTGCCGGTCTCGCCCTGGATCAGCGTGGCGATGTCGCGGCCCAGCAGCTTGGTGACGCGGGCTATGGCCAGGGCCAGCACGGGGTCACCGGTGTTGAGGTAGCGCAGGCCCGAGAGCCCGGAGGATCGGGCGGCGGCGCGCGCGGGTTCGGCCGGCCGGCCCGCGACCCACAGGCGCTCGGCCTGCGGCCGGTACGCGGGCCGGGCCATCACCGTCACGCCGCCCGGCAGGCGCAGCGTGAGCAACTCCGCGTGCCCCCTGCGGCAGTGGTCGAGCACCTGGCCCATGTCCACGCCGAACAGCGAGCCAAAGGTGTGGGCCTGCAGCGCGCTGTGCGACAGGCCCAGCTGGAACTGGCCGCTGCGGTTGGCCGAGAGAAAGCGCCCGTCGGGGCTGAAAGCGGCCAGGCCCTCGACCAGCGTGCCCAGGAACTCCGGCCGGGCATGGAAGTGCAGGCGCACCGCGTCCTCGTGCACCTGGTTCCAGAGGTGGTTTTCCACCATCTGGGCGGACATGCGCACCAGGGCCATGGTGTGCTTGCTCTGGCTGCGGTGGTCGCCGCTCACGTCCAGCGCGCCCAGCGCCCTGCCCTGCGGGTCGAGGATGGGCACGCACGAGCAGGTGAGGAACTGGTTGGCACGCAGGTAGTGCTGGCCGGCGTGCACCTGCACGGCCTGGCCCAGGGCCAGTGCGGTGCCGATGGCATTGGTGCCCTTGCGCTCCTCGGTCCACACCCCGCCGGGGCGCAGGGCCACGCGGTCGGCCCGGGCCACGAAATCGTCGTCGCCCAGGGCGTGCAGGATCACGCCCTCGGGATCGGTCAGCAGCACCATGCTGTGGGTGCCCGCGATCTGGTGGTAGAGCGTCTCCATCACCGGCAGCGCATGGTCGGCCAGGGTGCGGTTGCGCTGCAGCGCACAGCGCAGGTCGGCGCTGGCCAGGGGCATGGCATCCATGGCGTCCTGCGCGCGCAGGCCGAAGGCGGCCGAACGCGCATGGGCGTGGGGGATCAGGTCGCGCGGCGCCGCCAGGGCGGTTGGCTCCAGGTGCATGGGCTTGTCTCCTTGCGGCCGGGGCAGTCAGTGCCACCCGGCATTTCAGGAAACCTTAGCACGCCCAGCTTGGCGCCAGCTTGCACGGCAAGCCGGCGCAAGGGGTTTTCAAGCGAGTGCCTGCGCGAAATCCGCCTGCAGGTCTTCGAACTCTTCGAGCCCCAGCGACAGGCGGATCATGCCGTCGCCAATGCCCATTTTGGCGCGCACGGCCGGGCCTGCCTCCCAGAAGATGGTGTGCGCCACCGGGATGATGAGCGTGCGCGTGTCGGCCAGGCCCGTGGCCTTGATCGGCAGTTGCAAGCGGTTGCAAAAAGCCAGGCATTGGTCGGCATCGCGCAGCTCGAAGGCCAGCAGCCACGAGCCGGCCTTGAAATGCTTGCGCGCAATGGCGTGCTGCGGGTGCGATTCGAGCATCGGGTAGTGCACTCGGGCAATCGCGGGGTGCTGCTCCAACCACCGGGCCAGGGCCAGGGCCGTGGTGCTGGTGCGATCCATGCGCAGGGCCAGGGTCTCGGCACCCAGCGCCAGCTGGTGCGCAGCCTGCGACGAGAGCATGCCGCCCATGTCGCGCAGGCCCTTCTTGCGGATCTGCTGCAGGCCCCAGCCCTTGGCGTCGCCCTTGCGGTAGGGCGCGAAGATGTTGGGGTAGCTGCTCCAGTCGAACAGGCCGGTGTCGGTGACCGCACCGCCCAGCGCATCGCCCAGGCCGCCGATGCTCTTGGTCAGCGAGTTGACGACCAGGCCCGCGCCCACGGTCACGGGGCGAAACAGGTAGGGCGAGGCCACGGTGTTGTCCACCACGTAGAGCAGGCCGCGCTCCTTGCACAGGGTGCCGATGGCTTCGAGGTCGGGGATCTGCGTGCCGGGGTTGGCAATGGTCTCCACGAACACCATGCGCGTGTTGGGGCGCACGGCGGCCGCGACCTGGGCCGCATCGGTCACGTCCACCATGGTCACCTCGATGCCCAGGTCGGCCAGGGTACCGAAGACGCTGTTGGTGTTGCCGAAGACAAATTGGCTGGCCAGCAGGTGGTCGCCCGCCTTGAGCAGGGTCAGGAACACCGCGCAGACGGCCGCCATGCCGGTGGAGAACACGATGCTGCCCTGGCCGCGCTCCATCTGCGTGACCTTGGCCTCCAGCGCCGCCGTGGTGGGCGTGCCCTGGCGCGCGTAGTTGAAGCCGCCCTTGAGCGTGCCCTGGAACACGCCGATCAGGTCTTCCACCTTGTCGTAGCCGTACTGCACCGAGGTGTGGATGGGTTGGTGCACCGCGCCGTATTCGGTGCCGGCCAGGCGGTCGGCGTGCACGATCTGGGTGGTGAACTGGCGGGTGGGCTTGTCGTTGCTGCTGCTCATGGGAATGCGGGCTTGCTGCTCTGCGGAATCGGGGAAAACAAAAACTCAGCGCTCGGGCGCTATCTGCTCGGCGTAATCGTACAGCGCGCCGAGGATGTCCTGGGTGCGGTCGTCATCGGCGGTCTCCGACAGGTTGTCGATCTCGGTGAACAGCTGCTCCACCGTGCGGGCGCCGCCGGCGCCATCAAACAGGCAGGCGGCGCGGTGCTTCTCCCAGCGCTCGTGCTCTTCGGGCGTGAGCGTCTGGGGGAAGTTGCGGGCACGGTAGCGCCAGACCAGCTCCTTCAGGCGCGGGTCGTCGAACGACAGGCGCGTGCGCGCCAGCTTCTCGCCGCTCATGGCGCGCATGTCGGTGAGCTGGCGCCGGTCACCGTTGCCCACGAAGCCGCCGTACAGGTCCTGGTCCACGTCGGGCGTGGGCTCTTCGGGGCGGGCAAACACCTGGGGCCAGATGCCGCTCATGTCGGGCAGCACGCGCGCGATCTCGGCGTGCTGCGCGGCCTGGGGCAGGTCCATGTTCCAGTGCCTGGCGCGCTCGGCCGTGAGGGTGTTCACATTGCCCACCACCATGGGCGACTTGTTCAGGTGGATGGTCTTGATCGGCAGGCGAGTCACGCCCTCGGGCAGGTCGGCCGCGCGCGAGAACATGCGCAGGCGGATCTCCTCCACGCCCATGCTGGCCAGCGGCGTCGGGTCGTGCGCCAGGTCCCAGGCGATCAGTTCGTTCTTGTTGGTCGGGTGGCTGGCCAGCGGCCACATCACGGCCAGGCAGCCGCGCTCCACCGGGAACATGCCAGACACGTGCAGGAAGGGCTTGGCCGTGATGGCCGTGGCCGGCAGGCGCAGCTCGGCGGCCACGCGGTCCTTCTTGTGCAGGCTGAGCGCGAAGTCGAAGAGCTTGGTGTTGTGCTGGCGGATGAGCCGCGCCAGGGCAATGGTGGCGCGCACGTCCGACAGGGCGTCGTGCGCGGCCTCGTGCAGCAGGCCGTTGGCCTTGGAGAGGTGCTCGAGCTTGAAGCTCGGCGCGCCGTCTTCCTTCTTGGGCCAGGTGATGCCGTCCGGGCGCAGGGCGTAGGTCATGCGCACCACGTCGAGCAGGTCCCAGCGGCCGCACTGGTTCTGCCACTCGCGCGCATAGGGGTCGATCAGGTTGCGCCAGAACATGAAGCGCGTGATCTCGTCGTCGAAGCGGATGGTGTTGTAGCCCACGCCGATGGTGCCGGGGCGGGCCAGTTCGGCCTCGATGCGGGCGGCGAAGGCGTGCTCGGGCATGCCCTGCTCCAGGCACTGCTGGGGCGTGATGCCGGTGATCAGGCACGAGACCGGGTCGGGCAGGTAGTCGCTGGCGGGCTGGCAGAAGATGTTCAGCGGCTCGCCGATCTCGTTGAGGTCGGCATCGGTGCGGATGGCGGCGAACTGCGCGGGCCGGTCGCGCCGCGTGTTGGCCCCGAAGGTTTCGTAGTCGTGCCAGAGAAAGGTATGCATGAAATGAAATTGCTACGGTCAGAAACACCAGAACCCGCAAGTATGCCGGGCACGGGACAATGGGGAATGCCCATTTCGCTTGCCCCCCATTTTGCCCGCCGCGTCCTGCATGCCGCACCCCGCCCCGCCCTGACCGCTTTGGCCATGGCCTGCGCCCTCGCCTTGCCAGGCTGCGCCACACCGCCCGCACCCATCCCGCCTGCAGCGGCGCCCGCACCACGGCCGCCCGTTGCACCGGTGGCACCCGCCCCGGTCACCAGCCCCACGCCCCAGGATACCGAGCAGGCCGGTTTTGCCGCCTGGATCGCCGGCTTCTCGCGCGAGGCCCTGGCCGCCGGCATCCGGCCGGCCACCGTGCAGCAGGTGCTGGCCCATGCCACGCTGCAGCCGCGCGTGATCGAGCTCGACCGCGCCCAGCCCGAATTCAACCGCACGCCCTGGGCCTACCTCGACAGTGCGGTATCGGCCCAGCGCATCGCCCAGGGCCAGGCCAAGCGGGCCGAGCACCAGGCGGCCATCGACGCCGCGGCCACGCGCTACGGCGTGCCCTCCTCCATCATCACGGCCATCTGGGGCATGGAGAGCAACTACGGCAGCAACTTCGGCAACTTCCGCGCGGTGGATGCGCTGGCCACGCTGGGTTTCGAGGGCCGCCGTGCGGCCTGGGCACGCAGCGAATTGCTGGCCGCGCTGCGCATCCTGGACCAGGGCGACATCAGCGACGAGCGCATGGTGGGCTCCTGGGCCGGTGCCATGGGCAACACGCAGTTCCTGCCCTCGGTCTTCCTGGCCTATGCGGTCGATGCCGACGGCGACGGCCACCGCGATATCTGGGGCAGCATCCCGGATGTGGCAGCCTCCACCGCCAACTTCCTCGCGCGCATGGGCTGGCAGGCCGGCCAGCCCTGGGGCGTGGAGGTGCGGCTGCCGCCGGGTTTCGACTACGCCCGTGCCGAGCAGAATGTGCGGCAGACCGCTGCCCAGTGGGCCGCGGAAGGCGTGCAGGGCATGGACGGCCAGCCCCTGCCCGCGCTGGACGCCGCGTCCATCGCCACGCCGGCCGGCGCGCGCGGCCCGGCCTTCCTGGTGGGGCCCAACTTCCGCACCATCCTGCGCTACAACAACTCGGTGAGCTATGCGCTGGCCGTGGGCCTGCTGGCGCGCCAGATCGATGGCGGCAGTGGCGTAGCCGGTGCCTGGCCGCGCGACCTCGCTCCCCTGTCGCGCAGCCAGATGCAGCAGTTGCAGGCGCAGCTCAACCAGCGCGGCTTCAACGCCGGAACCCCCGATGGCGTGATGGGCCCGGCCACGCGTGCCGGGCTGCGCCAGTACCAGCAGAGCGTGGGGATGGTGGCCGATGGCTACCCGACCACCGAGCTGCTGCAGCGGCTGGCTGCGCCCTGATGCGAAGGCCCTGCCCCGCGGGTCACTCGGCCAGGAAAGCGCATCTGCGCGAATGCTGCGCGATGAGCCAGGCCCGCGGATCCTTGGCCGACCCGCGCGTGGCGATGTTCAACGCGCCTTGGCCTGCACGGTCTGGCTGATCCCCACCTCGCGCGCCACATAGGCGTACTGGCGGCTGTGGATGTCGGCCACGGCCCAGGCGCTGGCCTTCACCTGCTTGGCGGCGGCGCATTTGGAGACCCGGGGGTCCGGGCCTGAACTCGCCGTCACGGCCTGCATGAGCGTGGACACGTGCGGTTGCTTGGCCTTCTCGAGCTCCCAGTAGCCTGCAGAGCTGTAGGCCTTGCGCAGCATCTCGGCCTGCTGCTCCTGCGACCAGCCGCGCGTGGCCCCGCTGGCCTTGAGCTGGGATTCCAGGCGCGCCCGGTTGCGCAGCGGCCCATCACCCACGGTCTTGAGCGCGGCATCGATCTCGGCCTGTGCCGCGGTGAACCGGGCCCCCACACTGCATTCGGTCGGGCTCGCATGCGCGCCCCATGCCAGGGTGGATCCCAGCAGCAGCAACGATGCGGTGAATCGGGTCAGTGCCATGGTATCGGTGCCTCGGCGAAAGAAGGGGCCGCGCGGGAGCGGCCGAATCGCCCAATGTAGCGCGCACTCCACGCGGCGCCAAGGCCCGGCAGGCCCCAGGGGTCGCATACCGCGCCCGGGTGATGCGCAAACCAGACACTCCCGCCGGCCAGCCCGGTCCGTGGGGGCTTGCGCTGGCCCGCCCTGCGCGGTCGCCCGCCAGGCCGTAACATGCCGCCTTTGCCCTGCGCTGCTGCTGCCCATGCCCCTGCTCGACCCCGCCCTGATCCGCGACTGGCACGCCCATGTCTACTTCGACGCCGAGAGCCGCGACACGGCCTGGGCACTGCGCGAGACCATCGCGCGCGAACTGGCGGGCCGGGTGGAGATCGGCCGTTTCCACGAGCGGCCCGTGGGCCCGCACCCGATGTGGAGCTACCAGCTCGCGTTCGGCCCGGCCGACTGCACCCACGTGCTGGGCTGGCTGGCACTCAACCACGGCGCGCTCGACGTGTTCGCCCACCCCAACACCGGGGACGGCCTGCGCGACCACCGCGATTGCGCCCTCTGGCTCGGGCACTCGCACACGCTGAACCTGGCGGGCTTTACCGGCTGAGCCAGCCCGGTCCATGAAAAAAGCCCACCGAGTGGTGGGCTTGGGCTGGCTGCAGCACCGCTGGACGGTGCGGCGCCGGGGAGGATCAGCGTTCCAAGGCCAGGGACACGCCCATGCCGCCGCCGATGCACAGCGCAGCCACACCCTTCTTGGCGTCGCGGCGCTGCATTTCGTGCAGCAGGGTCACCAGGATGCGGCAGCCCGATGCACCGATGGGGTGGCCGATGGCGATGGCGCCACCGTTGACGTTGACCTTGGCCGGATCGATCTCCAGCTCCTTGTTCACGGCGCAGGCCTGGGCGGCGAAGGCTTCGTTGAGCTCGAACAGGTCCACGTCGGCAGCGCTCCAACCGGCGCGCTGCAGGGCCTTGCGCGTGGCCGACACCGGTCCCATGCCCATGGTGGCGGGGTCCAGGCCGGTGGTGCCGAAGGAGGCGATGCGCGCCAGGGGCTTGAGGCCCAGGGCTGCGGCCTTCTTGGCGCTCATGACCACCACGGCGGCGGCGCCGTCGTTCAGGCCCGAGGCATTGCCGGCCGTCACGCTGCCGGCCTTGTCGAAGGCGGGGCGCAGGCCGGCCAGGGCTTCGGCATTGGTCTTGCGGTTGAGGTACTCGTCGGTGTTGAAGAAGATCGGGTCGCCCTTCTTCTGCGCCAGGGCCACGTCCACGATCTCGTAGGCGAACTTGCCGGCGTCCTGCGCGGCAGCGGCCTTGAGCTGGCTGTTCAGGGCCAGGGCGTCCTGCTGCTCGCGGGTGATGCTGTACTGCTTGGCCACGTTCTCGGCCGTGATGCCCATGTGGTACTGGTTGTACACGTCCCACAGGCCGTCCACGATCATGGTGTCGACCAGCTTCCAGTCGCCCATGCGCTGGCCGTCGCGCGAGCCGGGCAGCACATGGGGTGCCAGGCTCATGCTTTCCTGGCCGCCGGCCACCACGATCTCGCTGTCACCCCAGGCCACGGCCTGGGCCGCCAGCATCACGGCCTTGAGGCCGGAGCCGCAGACGGCGTTGATGGTGAGCGCAGGCGTCTCTTGCGCCACGCCAGCCTTCATCGACGCCTGGCGCGCGGGGTTCTGGCCCACGCCGGCCGTCAGCACCTGGCCCATGATGACCTCACCCACCTGGCCGGCCGACAGGCCGGCGCGCGTGATGGCTTCGCGGATCACGATCGAGCCCAGCTCGGTCGCGGGCACCTTTGCCAGTGCGCCGCCAAACTTGCCCACCGCGGTACGGGTGGCCGAAACGATGACGATGTCTTCCATGGAATGTCCTTCTTTTCTGGAGGTGGATGTCTTGGGTTGGATTGTCTCAGGTCAGCCGGTCACGCCTTCTGCTGGACGTAGCGGCCGGGGGCCGGCTCGATGGCCTTGAACTTCGTGCCCTTGCCATAGCCCTTGGGCGCGGCGACCTGCTTGCCGGCATGGCCCTTGAGCCAGCCGGACCAGTCAGTCCACCAACTGCCGGGGTGTTCGGTGGCACCTTGCAGCCATTGGTCGAGCGTGCCGGGGAACTTGCCGTCGGCACGGATCCAGTGGCTGCGCTTGCCCTTGGCGGGCGGGTTGATGACGCCCGCGATGTGGCCCGAGGCCCCCATCACGAAGCGCTTCTTGCCCGGCAGCACCTGGGTCGAGGCGTAGGCCGCCGTGGCGGGCACGATGTGGTCCTCGCGCGAGCCGTAGATGTAGGTGGGCAGCGTGAGCTGGCCGAGGTCCATCTTCTCGCCGCAGACGGTGAGCTTGCCGGGCTTGACGAGGTTGTTCTCGAGGTAGAAGTTGCGCAGGTACCAGGCGTAGAACGGCCCGGGCAGGTTGGTGCTGTCGCTGTTCCAGTACAGCAGGTCGAACGGCGGCGGCGTCTCGCCCTTGAGGTAGTTGCCCACCACGTAGTTCCACACCAGGTCGTTGGGGCGCAGGAAGCTGAAGGTCGAGGCCAGGTCCTGGCCCTTCATCATGCCGCCGCTGCCCATCTCCATCTCGCGGTACTTCACGAAGTTCTCGTCGATAAAGACGTCGAGGATGCCGGTGTCGGTGAAGTCGATCAGCGTGGTCAGGAAGGTGGCACTGGCCACGGGCTCGTCACCGCGCGCGGCCAGCACGGCCAGGGCGTTGGAGAGGATGGTGCCACCCACGCAGAAGCCGAGCGCATTGATCTGGTCGGCACCGGTGATGTTCTGCACCACGTCGATGGCGGCGATGGCACCGTCTTCGACATAGTTGTCCCAGGTCTTCTTGGCCAGGGCGTCGTCGGGGTTGCGCCAGCTCACCACGAAGGTGCGGTGGCCTTCACTCACCGCATAGCGGATCAGCGAATTCTCGGGCTGCAGGTCGAGGATGTAGAACTTGTTGATGCACGGCGGCACCAGCAGGAAGGGGCGCTCGTAGACCTTGGCCGTGAGGGGTTTGTACTCGAGCAACTGGAACAGCTCGTTCTCGAACACCACCGCGCCCTCGGTGGTGGCCACGTTGCGGCCCACCTCGAACAGGCTTTCGTCGGTCATCGAGACATGGCCCTGCTTCAGGTCGTGCAGCAGGTTCTGCATGCCCTTGGCGATACTTTCACCCTTGGTCTCGATGGCCTTTTTCTGCGCTTCGGCGTTGAAGGCCAGGAAATTGCTGGGCGCCATGGCCGCCATCCACTGCTCCACGCCGAAGCGGATGCGCGCACGGGTCTTCTCGTCGGCTTCCACCGCATCGGCCAGGCCCATCAGGGTGCGGGCATTGAGCAGGTAGGCCGCGGCCGAGAAGGCGGCCACGGGGTTGGCGGCCCAGCCTTCACCGGCAAAGCGCTTGTCCTTGACCTCGGGCTTGCCCTGCAGGCCCTGGGCCCACAAGGCCTTGGCCTCTTCCAGGTATTGCTGCTGCAGGGCCTGCAGCTTGGCAGGCGACAATTGCACAACCGCCGGGGCAGCGGTGCCCGTGGGGGCACCCAGGTCCATTTTCTGGAAGGATTGGACGGCCTGTGCCCAACCTTGACCGAAAATCTGCTGGAACTGCTGGGCGCTCTGGTCCCAGATAGATTCTGAACTCATCCCGTCTCCTATCCCTGTCATGGTGTTCCGGCATCTCGGTGACCTGATTGTTGCCCACCCTGCAGGGGCTGGCAACCCGCAATCCTGTGAAGGGCTGTCAACAACCCTGATCACGCAAACACAATGTACCTGATCGTCATCGCCTGGCTTTACGTCACCCTCATGATGGCCGTGGCCGAAGCCACCAACACCACGGGCACGCTGCTCGGTGCCATCGTCACCTTCGTGCTCTACGGGCTGCTGCCCATGGGGATCCTGGTCTACATCCTGGGCACGCCCTCGCGCAAGCGGGCGCTCAAGCAGCGCGAGCAGGCAGAGCAGGCCGCCTGGGATGCCGAGCAGGCCGCGCAGCGGGCGGCCCAGAAGGACTCAGCCGCGCCAGATGCAGGCGGCGAAACGCCCGCTGCCCCCGAGGACGGCGGTGTCGCGCCGGTGCGAAAAGAACCGTGAGGCATTGCCCACGGTGCACCATGGCGCCGTGCCGTCGTTGCCGTAGACACCATTGATCCCCAGCGCCGCCAGGCGCAGCCGGGCCAGGCCCGCGAGGTCAGCCAGGAACTTGCCCCCGGGCCCGGCCACGAAGCAGGCCTCGGCAGCCGGATCCTGGTCGCAGAATGCGGCGCGCACCTCCGCCCCCACCTCGAAGGCCGAGGGCCCGATGCAGGGCCCGAGCCAGGCGATGACCTCGGCCGCAGGCGCGCCCTGCTCCGCCAGGCTTTTCACGGTGGATTCAAGCACGCCCTGCCCTTGCCCACCCGCCAGGCCACGCCAGCCCGCATGTGCCGCCGCGACCACGCTGCCCGCGCGGTGCGCGAACAGCACGGGCAGGCAGTCGGCCACCATGATGGTGCAGACGGTGCCGGGCGCGGTGGCCACACAGGCATCGGCCGAGGTGGCGTCGGGCGTGGCCAGGTCGATCAACACGGCATCGGTGCCATGTACCTGGTTCAGAAAAACGGCACGTGCGTTCGCCGTGGCGGACTGCAGCACGGACTGCAGCACCTGTCGGTTGGCCTGCACGGCCGCCGCATCGTCGCCCACGTGGGCGCCCAGGTTCATCCGATCGTACGGGGCCGCGCTCACACCGCCGGCACGCGTGGTGCACAGCGCATGCACGCCGGGCGGCGCCGGCCAATCAGGAACCAGCCAGTCGGCCGGCATCGAAGCATGCATGGGGAGCGATCAAGCGCCAGAGGTACCGGCGGGGTCCTTGTGGTGGTAGACGACCTTGGTCAGCAGGCTCATCAGCAGCGCGCTCTCCTCGGCATTCAGGGGGCCCATCAGGCGCTCCTGCACGCGCTGGGCGGCGTCGCGCATCTGCAGCGCGGCGGTTTCGCCCTCGGGGGTGATCCACAGCAGCTTGCGGCGCCGGTCGCGGGTGTCGGCCTCGCGGCGCACCCAGCCGCGCTTTTCGAGCCGGCCGATGACCGAGCCCGAGGTGGCGGCATCGAAGGCTACGCGCGCGGCCAGGGTGACCTGGTCCTCGCCCGGCTGGGCCAGCAGCTCGTGCAGGATGGCAAACTGCACCGGGGTCACGTCGAACCCGGCCGTCTCCTCCATGAAAAGCGCCACGGTCCGCTGGTGCGCGCGGCGCACCAGGTGGCCCGGCGTATTGTGGAAATCGAAGCTCTTTGCCATGGGCGCGAGTGTAGCGCCCCCGCCCCGGCGCCCCGCCACGGCCCTGCCTGGTTTGCCTGCAGGTGGCCCGGGAGCGTGGCACACTGCCAACAGGTACGGTGATGCACAGGCATGGCACCACGGCACCCCCCAACATTCCCCGAAAGGCAGAACATGAGCTATGTGTTTTCTCCCGCTCCGGTGGCCAGCGTCCCCGTGGTGGGCAGCAGCGACCGCTTTCCCGTGCACCGCATCTACTGCGTGGGCCGCAACTACGAAGAGCACGCCAAGGAAATGGGCTTCACCGGCCGCGAGCCGCCCTTCTTCTTCATGAAGCCGGCCGACGCCATCGTCGTCGTCGATGCCGGCCAGACCGGCGAGCTGCCCTACCCCAGCCTCACGGCCAACCTGCACCACGAGATCGAACTGGTGGTCGCCATCGGCAAGGGCGGCAAGGACATCAAGGCCGCCGACGCCTTCTCGCACATCTACGGCTACGCCACGGGCCTGGACATGACGCGCCGCGACCTGCAGAACGACATGAAGAAGCAGGGCCGCCCCTGGTGCATCGGCAAGGGCTTCGACGCCAGCGCCCCCATCGGCCCCATCACACCCGCGGCCCAGGCCGGCGACGTGGCCAAGGCCGGCATCTGGCTGCAGGTCAATGGCACAGACAAGCAGCGCAGCACCGTGGCCCAGCTGATCTGGAACATTGCCGAGACCATCGAGCACCTGTCGGCCGCCTGGGAGCTGCAGCCCGGCGACCTGATCTACACGGGCACGCCCGAAGGCGTGGGCGCCGTGGTGCGCGGCGACACGCTCGAAGGCGGCGTGGACGGCCTCACGGGGATCAAGCTCAAGGTGGTCTGATACGGATTTACATTCGATCGTATAACTAGGCGGGAGCCGCAGACAGTGCTGTAGCACGGCAAGGCGAACCAACGA
>NZ_AKJX01000208.1 GCF_000276605.1 Acidovorax sp. CF316
TGCGCCTGCTGGCGGGCCAGCCCTGCCTGCTCGAAGAGCTGTGGCTGCCGCTGGACCGGTTCGCCCCCCTCGCCGAAGGCGACCCTGCCGCCTGGGACGACCTGCTCTACCCCCTGTTCGCGCGCCAATGCGGCGTGCACGTGCACCGCGCGGTGGACCAGATCGGCTTTGGCGTGCTCACCGCCCCCCAGGCGGCCCACCTGCGCCTGCAGGCCAGCCACCCCTGCGTGGTGGTGGAGCGCAGCGCCTACGACCTGGCGGGCCGCTGCGTGGAATGGCGCACCACCCGCGGCGACGCCCACGCCTTCCACTACTCCGTCACGATCACCTGACCCTCTCGCCCCCGACCCCAGCAGGAGCACCGCACCATGGCACCAACCACGCCCTCTTCCCACATCTCCCGCCGCAGGCTGCTGCAGGCCGCAGGCGCCACCGTGGCCGCGCCCTGGCTGGCGGCCGGCCACGCGGCCACGGTCGCTGGCGGCCGGCCGATCACGCTGGTGGTGAGCTACCCCGCAGGCGGCGGTGCCGACCTGATCGCGCGCATCATCGCGCCGCGCCTGGCCGACGCGCTGGGCCAAAGCGTGGTGGTGGAGAACAAGCCCGGCGCCAGCGGCCAGCTGGCCGCCTCGCAGGTGGCGCGCGCCACGCCGGACGGCAGCACCCTGCTGCTCGATGCATCGTCGTTCGCGGTAAACCCCTCGCTGTTCCCCAAGCTGCCCTACGACAGCGCCAAGGCCTTCACGCCGCTGGCGGTGCTGGTCACCTTTCCCAACGTGCTGGTGTGCACGCCGGGCTTCTCTGCCAAGTCAGTCAAGGACGTGATCCAGCTGGCCAAGGCCAAGCCGGGCGAGATCACCTATGCCTCCTCGGGCAACGGCTCGGCCCAGCACCTGGCGGGCGCCATGTTCGAGGGGCGTGCGGGCGTGCAGCTGCTGCACGTGCCCTACCGCGGCGGCGGCCCGGCCATGACCGACGTGATGGGCGGGCAGGTGCCGCTGTTCTTCGCCAACGTGGCCTCGTCGCTGGGCCACATCCAGGCCGGCAAGCTGCGCCCGCTGGCCGTGACCAGCATGGTGCGCGCCCGCTCCCTGCCCGAGATCCCCACCATGGCCGAGGCCGGCGTGCCCGGCTACGAGGTGCTCGAATGGAATCCCCTGCTGGCCCCTGCCGGCATGCCCGCCGACACCCGGGCCACGCTGGTGGCTGCCGTGCGCAAGGCCCTGGCCGACCCCGAGGTGCTGGGCCGCGTGCGCCAGCTCGGTGGTGATGTCTTCGCCGACGCCTCGCAGCAGACAGCCGGCAAGTTCATTGCCGCGCAGCAGGAGCAGTGGGCCAAAGTGGTGCGCGAGCGCAAGATCTCGGTGGGATAAGCCCCCGCCCGGGCAGCCGGCAGGGAGCGCGCACGCTTCGTGCATGCGCCACCGGCACGCCGCAGCGTGTGACTGAAATGACTTTTTCCACCTCTCCCCCTTCCACTCCCGCCCTGCCCCAGGGTTGGGACACCCACGTGCACGTCTTCGACAGTGCCGCACCCGCGCAGGCCGGCCACTACCAGCCCGTGCACCGGCCGCTGGCCGATATCGAGGCGCTGGCCGCCGCGCATGGCGTGGGCCACCTCGTGCTGGTGCAGCCCAGCGTGTATGGCACGGACAACCGCGTGCTGCTCGATGCACTGGCCCGATCCAGCGGCCGCCACCGCGGCGTGGTGGTGCTGGACGGTGCCGTGCCCGATGCGGAGCTGGACCGCATGCACGCCCTGGGCGTGCGCGGCGTGCGCTTCAACCTCGTCTCGCCCGTGGGCAACGGCCCCGAGACCATGAAGACCCTGGCCCCGCGTCTGGCCGAGCGCGGCTGGCATGTGCAGTGGTACGCCAACCCAGAAGACCTGGCCACCATCGTCCACCTGCACCAGGGCACGCCCGTGGCCTGCGTGCTGGACCACTTGGCCGGCCTGCACGGCCTGCTGCCGGCCGACGACCGCGCCTGGCAGGCCCTGGCCAAGCTGGCCGGGCAAGGCGCCTGGGTCAAGCTCTCGGGCTGGTACCGGCTGCAGGCCAGCGCGCCCTATGGCCTGCTGCACCCGGCCATCACCCGCGTGGCCGCGCACATGGGAGAACGGCTGGTGTGGGGTTCGGACTGGCCGCACACCTCCTTCGCGCCCGACGCGCTGCCGCGCTACGCCAGCGTGTGGGAACCCGTGGTGAATGCGCTGGGCCACGAGGCCGCGCTGCGCATCCGCGATGCCGGGGCGCGCCTGTACGCCTGAGGGGGCCGGCTACTCGTTGGCCTGGGCGGCCTCGTCGATGACCAGGTAGCGCCGCACCAGGTCGAAGAAGCTCTCGTAGAAGGTGTCCGCGGTGATGGTTTCGCTGCCCACGCGCACCAGCGATTCACTGCTCGACGAGAACGGTAGCGACACGGACCCGATGGCACCCACGCCCAGGCTGGCGGAGTTGTTGGTCTTGCGCAGCGCAAAGCTGTCCTGGATGGCGGTAACGAAGCCCAGGCTGATCTTGCCGGTGGGCGACTCGGGCACGCAGACCACGCGGATCACCATCTGCATGTGCGTCTCGGTGCCGGGCTGGAAGTTCTTCTTGCCCTCCACCAGCTCGGCCGAACTGGTGTTGATGATGTAGCCCTGGCTGAGCAGTGCCCGGCGCGACGCCTCGCAGGTCTGCGCCGGCGTGGCGTCGAACAGGCGCGAGTAGGTGGCCAGGGAACCGAACTTCTCCTGCGGCGCCTGAGGCCCCTGGGTGCCGGTGGGCAGGGAAGCGCAGCCGGCCACGAACAGCGTGGCCGCAGCGGCCAGCGCCATGGCCAGCGGACGCAAGAAGCGCAAAAACAATGGCGAAGCAGACAGAAGGGACTTGCCCGAGGGCATCGGCGAATTCAAAGGCAGCACTCCGAAAGGGCGGGCATCGGCAGGCGGGTGTGGCTGTGAGACCCACGGCCGGCCGGTGGTTCCCCGCATTCTAAAAATGAAATTCGTCTGTGGGATGGCATCCCATTTCCGGTATCGAACGGACCGTTGGCCTGCACGGTTCTTGCCACATGATGCCATGCCGCTCTCATTTCGATAGCCGGCCAATGGCTGTGCGCGATGATTGGTGGTGACTGTTACAAATCCATGCCCAGCTGGCATGCATCCATTGCTGCACAGCAGCACAGTTACACATCCGGACATACAAAAAACCATTTACTACAAATACACTACACCCCATTGGGCCGGCGGCACCCTATGGGAGGGGCCGAAAGAGCAGCCCGGGAGGGCCGCGCCAGCGTGCGCGGTGAAGGACGAACTACGTGAACACCAAAGCTGGACCATCATCGCTTTCGCTGTCCCTGGAACCCATCGAAAAAGAGGGCGCGGCTGCAGCCGCCCCGTCCGCCGCTACCGGCCGCGTCTGCGCCCGCTGCAAGTACGCCCGCCTGTCCAGCGACACGGCACCCGACTGGCAGTGCCCCAGCTGCCACGTGGCCTATGACAAGGTAGATCCCCCCAAGCCAGCGGAACCCAAGGCCGCCGAAGCGCCGGCTCCGGCACCCGCCCCCTACATAGGCAAGGCCGCCCGGGCCCGCGCAGCCGCGGCAGAGGCCGCCGCAGCCGAAGCAGAAGCCAAGAAGAAAGCCAAGGCCCAGAAGAAGGCCCAGCGCGAACTGCCCGTGACCTGGATTGCGCTGGCACTGGCCGTGGCCATCGGCGGGGGCCTGATCGGCTGGAAGTTCCACGCCGACAAGGTCCGCGCACAGGAGCGCGCCGCCAAGGTCGAGGCCGACGCCCGCGCCGCCGAAGTGGCAGCGCAAAAGGCCGCCCAGGACCAGCAGGCGCGCATGCAAGCCCTGGAGAAGCAGGCCCGCCGCAGCAGCGAAGGGCCCGAAGCGGTGAAGGAACTGCAGGCCCTGGCAGAAAAAGGCGACCTGCGCGCCATGCTGGTGCTGGGCACCACGCTGCGCGACGGCCGCGGTGTTCCCAAGGACCCCGACCAGGCCATCCGCTGGCTGACCAAGGCATCCAGCGAGGGCTATTCCCTGGCCAGCGTCCAACTGGGCTACAGCTATGAGCGTGGCCTGGGCGTGACCCAGCAGGCCGAGCAGGCCGAAAACCTGTACCAGCGCGCCGCGCGCCAGGGCGACCCGTCGGGCCTGTACAGCCTGGGCCTGCTCTACTCCACGGGCCTGGACAATGTGGGCCGCCGCCCCGTGGCCGCCCACATGCTGCTGGACCTGGCGCAGCGCGCGCACAAGGAGCAGCAGCAGGACGACACGCTGGTGCCGCCCAACCGCGGCGCCTTCTGGGCGGCCGGCACCATGCGCCGCCTGGCGCCGGGCATGAGCATCGTGGAAGTGGCCGAAGCGAAGCGCCTGGCCGACGCCTGGAAGCCCGGCCAGCCCTTCGGCTACTAAACTGCGGTTCTTCCAGGCCTCTGGCTTTGGAGTGGTGGATCTAAAGCCGAGCTGCTGAGCGGCAGATTACCGGCGGATACACGTGCCGTTGCGCGGCGCGGGTACAGTGCAGGGCTTTCGCGGAGCGCAGCGCCAGCAGGCGCAGTGCCCGCGATGCCTTTTTCCGCCCCGCTTGCCCTCCCCCTTTCTTTCCGGTTTCCCCATGTCCAACCTCATCGTCCACGGCGGTACGCCCCTGCGTGGCCGCATCACCCCGTCCGCCAACAAGAACGCCGTGCTGCCGGTGCTGTGCGCCACCCTGCTCACGCGCGAGCCGCTGCGCCTGCATGGCGTGCCCGACATCACCGATGTGCGCAAGATCCTCGACATCTTTCGCATGCTGGGCAGCAGCGTGCAGCTGGACGAGGCCACGGGCACGCTGAGCCTGCACCACCAGAACACCGTGTTCGACCCCGCGCAGCACCGCCTGCCCGAGGAGATGCGCTCGTCCATCATGCTGATCCCGCCGCTCCTGGCCCGCTTTGGCGTGGCGCGGCTCGAAGACAACGTCAAGGGCTGCACCCTGGGCGTGCGCGAGATCGACCCGCACGTGGAGGTGTTCCAGCGCTTTGGCGGCACGGTGGAGCGCGCCGAGGGCTCGCTGCTGGTGCGCAGCAGCCACCAGGGTGCACTCACGCCCACGGACCACTGGCTCGACTACGCCTCCGTCACCACCACCGAGAACTTCGTGCTCTGCGCGGTGGCCGCCAACGGCACCTCTACGCTGACGAATGCGGCGTCGGAGCCGCATGTGCAGGAGTTCTGCCGCTTCATGGTGATGCTGGGCGCGCGCATCGACGGCATCGGCACCTCGCGCATCACGGTGCAGGGCGGCGCGGCGCTGGGTGGTGGCGAGTTCCGCTTCGACGAGGACTTCCACGAGATCACCACCTTCCTGGCGTTGGGCGCCATCACCGGCGGCGACGTGGTCGTGCGCAACAGCGCGCCGGGCAACTTCCCGCTGATCGACCGCACCTTCGCCAAGTTCGGCGTGGTGGTCACGCACGAGGACGGCTGGTCGCGCGCCCACTGCCCCGGCCCGCTCAAGGTGCAGACCCCGTTCACCAGCAACGTGCTGACCAAGGTGGAGGCCGCGCCCTGGCCCTACTTCCCGGTGGACCTGCTGCCCATCTTCATCGCCCTCGGGGTGCGTGCGCAGGGCAACTGCATGTTCTGGAACAAGGTCTACGACGGCGCCCTGGGCTGGACCGGGGAGCTCTCCAAGTTCGGCGCCCACGTGTTCTCGTCGGACCCGCACCGACTCATCACCTTCGGCGGCAACCCCCTGAGCCCCGCCCTGGTGGAGAGCCCCTACATCATCCGCGTGGCCATCGCCCTGTTCATGGTGGCGGCCAGCATCGAGGGGCGCTCGGAGATCCGCAACGCCGCGCCCATCCGCCGCGCCCACCCGCGCTTCGTGGAGAACCTGCGCAGCCTGGGCGTGAACGTGGAGTGGACCAGCGAGGAGTAAGGCCCGCTACCGGCGCCGGAACCAGAGCACCACGCCCAGGAACACCACGCCGGTGAGGATGGGCGACCAGGACATCAGCAGTTCCAGCCAAGTCGATTTGCGGATGCCCGACCAGACCTCGACCTGCACACGGTCGATGCGCAGGTTGCGCGACGATTCGAACTCCAGCGAGGGGGCCGCCATGCGGTCTTCCTTGAAGCTCACGCCCTTGGAGGCACCGACCATGGACACCGGCTGGCCCGCACGCGCGCCCTTGTGCACCAGCTCGGGCAGGAACGAGATGGGCGAGGGCCCCTCGAACTGCAGCCCCGTCTGCCAGCGCGAGCCGGCGTCGCCATCGGCCAGCGCCACGCCGGAGACCTTGACGACGATGGTGAAGGGGTTCTTGCTGGTCGGCAGCGACAGCTCGTCGCCACGCCAGCGCTCGGTCGCGGCATGGATGCCCCGGCCCTTGTCACCCGGGGTCTGGGCCTGCTTTTCCTGGAAGCGCTGGAACTTCGCCAGCGTCTCGGGCGACAGGTCATAGGTCTTCTCCAGCGTCTTGCCATGGGCGCCGGCCTCGTCCCTGGCCTGCACGGAAGGCAGGGCGGCCGCCAACGCCAGCACCGCCACGGCACCCCATCGCCACGCCTTGCCTGAATGGGCGGCGCAAATCACGCTACGCATCTGAAACTCCCCTTGTGCACTGTTGTCGTTCGTTGTGGGCGCGGCCCTGGTGCACCGCGCAGCCCGGAGTGTAGGAGACAATGCGCGGCCTTTTCACTGCCCGCCAGCCCCTCCTGCCCCATGCCCCTGCCCGCCGCTGCCCTGCTCTGCCTCGTGGTCGCCATCAGCGACGGCGACACCCTCACCGCCCGCTGCGGCACGCCAGGACGCTACGCGCAGATGAAGGTGCGCATTGCGGCCATCGACGCGCCCGAACGCAAGCAGGCCTTCGGCCAGAAGTCGCGGCAGAACCTGGCGCAGATGTGCTTCAAGCGGCAGGCGGCGCTGCAGCCCATCGAGGAGGACAGCTATGGCCGCACGGTGGCCAATGTGCGCTGCGGCGGCACCGACGTGGCCACGGCCCAGGTAACGGCAGGCCTGGCCTGGGTGTATACGCCGTATGCGCAGCAGCACCCGCACCTGGCACCGCTGCAGCGCCAGGCGCGTGCCCAGGGCGAAGGCCTCTGGGCCCAGAAACGCCCGCTGGCACCGTGGGACTACCGGCACCGGCACCCCAGGCCCTATGGGAACTCCAGCGCCAGCTAGCGCAGCAACGCCAGCACGCCCTGCGGCAACTGGTTGGCCTGCGCCACCATGGCCGAGCCCGCCTGCTGCAGGATCTGCTGGCGGGCCAGCGTGGCGGTCTCGACCGCAAAGTCGGCATCGAGGATGCGCGAGCGGCTGGCCGACAGGTTCTCGCTGGTGTTGCCGAGGTTGGCCATGGCCGACTCCAGGCGCGAGGCCTGGGCCCCGATCACGGCGCGCTGGCTGTTGACGTAGTCGAGCGCCCGGTCCACCGCCACGATGGCCTGGGCGGGCGAGATGGTCACGTCCAGCGTGCTGCGCAGTCCCAGCGACGACAGGCCCATGGCGCCTATCGATGTTTCCAGGGTCTGGTTGGCATTGGCACCGATCTGGAAGACCTTGGTCGTCGTGCCGCCCCTGGACGTGGCGATGGTTTCGAAGGACTCGGCAAAGCCATCGAGCACGTCGGTGCCCGAGCGGCTGCCGCTGTTGGGCACGGTGCTGGTGGCGGTCTTCACGTCGCTGCCGTCCACATCCTGCCCGCCGATAGCGCCGGTGTCGGCGTTGTTCAGGTCGAAGCCGCTGATGAAGGCCGCGCCGTTGGCGGCGAACTGCGTCTTGAAGTCGGCGGCGCTGGCAAACTGCCCCTGCGAGGCATTGGCCAGCGCCTGGTCGAGCGTGGAGCCGGGGTTGGCGCTCAGGTAGGTGAGCACGTCCTTCACGCCTTCGCCGCCCGCGCCCTTGATGCGGCTGTGCATGTAGCGCACGGCGGAATAGCTCGATGAGTAGAACTCGCTGGTGTTCGAGGGCCCGTTGATGGCGGCCACCACGGCGGGCAGCCCAACGTTGGCGATGTCGCCCTTGACGCGCTCGTCCGCCCCCTGGATGAACTCGGCCGTGCCCTCGGCAAACCACAGGTTGTTGCTGGTGATGTCCTGCCAGTTGGTGCTGCGCGCCATCACCGCGTGCACCATCTCGTGGGCGATGATGCGGTCGTTGTAGTACGGGGCGTTGCCCCCGTCGGGGAAATTGGGCGGCACGAAATCGGCCATGTCCACCTGCAGGGTCAGGTTGGTGCCGCGCCCCTGGCCATCGAAGCCCGTGGCCTGTACGTAAGCGGCCACTCCGCCCGCGCCATCGGTGTAGCCCGTGTACTTCACCGCCAGCGCCGCCCCATCGGCCTTGATGCCGTAGAGCTTGCTGATCAGCGTCTCGCTGCTCTCCAGCCAGCTGCCCACGCTGGTCATGCCGTCGAACACGGCCAGCAGGTTGGCGTCCCCCACCAGGCTGCCGCGGCTGGGGTCGAACACGTTCATGCCATTGAACTGCGCCGTGCTGGCGGTGCGGTCGATCTCGGAGGCCAGCTGCGCCACCTCGGCCTGGATGGCCTGCCGGTCGCTGGCGCTGTAGCTGCCATTGGCGGCCTGCACGGCCAGTTCGCGGATGCGCTGCAGGCCCGAGGCAATGGTGCTGATGGCGCCCTCGGCCGTCTGCAGCAGGGAAATGCCGTCGTTGGCATTGCGCGCCGCCTGGTTCAGGCCGCGGATCTGGCTCGTGAAGCGTTCGGAAATGGCCAGGCCGGCGGCATCGTCCCGGGCGCTGTTGATGCGCAGGCCCGAGGACAGCCGCTGCAGGGAAGTCGCCAGAGCGCTCTGCCCCACGCTCAGGTGGCGCTGCGCGCTCAGCGACATCACATTGGTGTTGATGCTCAACGCCATGGCATGCCCGAAGAAGAACTCCTGACCGACCTAAGAACGTGTTTGCGATCTTTTCGGGGCCGCGTTGGGGCGCAATCGCCCGATTTCGCCCCAACCCTTCGGGCAAGTGCCTTGCCGGGCGGTCTGCGGCGTTGCGGTGCTTGCCAATAGCCAGCTATTGGCTGCACCCCGCGCCTTGCATCCCATCCCGAAAAGGGACTTGCGTGGCCCCGTAAAGATCGTAAACACGTTCTAACAGGCAGGGCTGCGCACGCGCCGCCGCTGCCGGGGCTGGCCCCATGCCGGCCCCTTCTTTTTCGGTTATCGGCGGATGTAACAGGAACTTTCGGGTTTTTTTGGGGGCCAGCCGGTCAGGCAGCCTTCAGCAGCCCCGGCGCAAAGCCGGTAGCATCGAGCCCCCGGTACAAACCCTGATAGGCTGGCCTGGCACCGGCCCAGCGCAGCGTTCGGCGGCCCGCCCGCCCCGCGCCAGCCCCTTTTCCGCACCTCCCGTGTCCCAACCGTCCCCGACCTCCACCCCGCTCCCGGCAGGCCAGCCCGCCCCCAGCGTCTACCGCCATGGCGGCTTCCTGGCCTTCCTGTCCGCCCGCCTGATCGCCGTTTTCGCCACCCAGGTGCAGGCCGTGGTGGTGGCCTGGCAGGTGTACGACGTCACGCGCGAACCGCTGGCCCTGGCCTACGTGGGGCTGGCGCAGTTTTTGCCCATGCTGTGCCTGCTGCTGCCGGCCGGCGACCTGATCGACCGCTTCGACCGCCGGCGCATCCTGGCCATCAGCTGGGCCGTGGGTGCCGTCTGCAGCGCGCTGCTGTGGTGGCTGTCGGGCCATGGCGCCACGGGCGTCCATGGCATCTACGCGGTGCTGGTGCTGTTCGGCTGTGCACGCGCCTTCTCGGGCCCGGCCATGCAAAGCCTGCTGCCGCAGATCGTGCCGCGCGAACAGCTGGCCCAGGCGATTGCCGCCAACAGCATGCTGATGCGTGCGGCCAGCATCGGTGGGCCGCTGCTGGGCGGCATGCTGTATGCCGTGGGCGGCGGCGAGCTGACCTATGCGCTGTGCTTCGTGTGCTTTGCGCTGGGCGCCGCGCTGCTGGCGCGCGTGGCCGTCCCCTACGCCACGCCACCGGCGGCAGCGCAGGGCAGCATGTGGCAGCGCTTTGGCGCGGGCATCGGCTTCATCCGCTCGCGGCCCATCATCCTGGGCACCATTTCGCTGGACCTGTTCGCCGTGCTGCTGGGCGGCGTGGTGGCCTTGCTGCCCATCTACGCGCACGAGGTGCTGCACGTGGGCCCCGCCGGTCTGGGCGCGCTGCGCAGTGCCATGGCCGTGGGCGAGGTGGGTGCCGGGCTGTACCTCAGCATACGGCCCTTCAACCGCAAGGTGGGGCAGACCATGTTCATCGCCGTGGCCATCTTCGGCGCAGCCAACCTGGTGTTCGCGCTGTCCACGCTGTTCTGGCTGTCGTTTGCGGCCCTGCTGGTGGCGGGCGCCGCCGACATGGTGAGCGTGTACATCCGCGGCGCGCTGGTGCAGTTCTCCACGCCCGATGAGATGCGCGGGCGCGTGAACGCGGTGAACATGCTGTTCATCGGCTCGTCCAACGAGCTGGGCGAATTCCGCGCCGGCACCAGTGCCGCCTGGCTGGGCGTGGTGCCTGCCGCGGTGCTGGGCGGCATCTGCACGCTGGGCGTGGTGGGTGCGTGGACGCTGGGCTTCCAGCAGCTGCGCAAGGTGGACAAGTTCGAGGAAGCGGCGAAGGCCCGCTGAGCCTGCGCGCACGCCGTGCGCACAACTGCTCACAACCTGCAGGGCATTTGTTTCGCCCGCGTAAAACCCGCTAAAGGCCCTTGCCTTGGCCCGACAGCAGGCGCAGCATGGTGCCATCGCCCCGGCTTCGATGGGGTCGACGGAAGACCGCAGCATGCTCCTCCCTGGCGTTTTCTCCAGCCCCCCGATCAACCGCCGCCAGTGGCTGGCGCTGACTGCACTGGGCGCCTCGGCCAGCACCGTACCGGCCTGGGCCGCGGCGCCTTCCCTGGCTCCTTCGGACACCCCCGACGAGGCCTTGCGCGCACGCTGGATGGACCGCATCACCTGGGGCTGCACGGCCCAGGGGGCCCAGGCGCTGGCCGGCATGGGCCGGCAGGCATGGCTGACCGCCCAATTGCACGGCCCCGCCAGCGCGCCGCTGCCGGCCGCGGCCCAGGCGCAGATCGACGCCATGGCCATCAGCCACACCCCGTACGAGGCCCTGGCCCTGCAGATGGACGCGCGCCAGCGCGAGGCCCGCGCCCTGCCCACCGAGGACGAGCGCAAGGCCGCCCTGGATGCCTGGCAGAAGGACATGCGCACGCTGCAGCGCGAGGCCAGCCAGCGTTTCGTGCTGCGTGCGCTGTACTCGCCCGCCCAGTTGCGCGAGAGGATGACCTGGTTCTGGATGAACCACTTCAACGTCTTCGCCGGCAAGGCCGACCTGCGTGCCAGCGTGGGCGACTACGAGGAGCGCGCCATACGCCCGCACGCGCTGGGGCGCTTTCGCGACCTGCTGAGCGCCGCCACGCGCCACCCCGCCATGCTGCGCTACCTGGACAATGCGCAGAATGCCGCCGGTCGCATCAACGAGAACCATGCGCGCGAGCTGATGGAGCTGCACACCCTGGGCGTGGGCGGCGGCTACAGCCAGCAGGACGTGCAGGAACTGGCGCGCGTGCTCACGGGCGTCGGCATCGGCATGCGCCCGCTGGACAGCGAGCCCCCGCGCATGAAGCCCGCGCTGCGCGCCCACTACGTGCGCCTGGGGCTGTTCGAGTTCAACCCCCAGCGCCATGACTGGGAGGCGAAAACCCTGCTGGGCGAGCCCATCCGCGCCCAGGGCCTCGCCGAGCTGGACGAGGCCCTGGACCGCCTGGCCCGCCACCGCGCCACGGCCCGCTTCGTCACGCGCAAGCTGGCCATCTACCTGGTGGGCGATGCGCCCGCGCCCGCGCTGCTCGACACCCTGGCGCGCACCTTCGAGCGCAGCGATGGCGACATCGCGGCCGTGCTGCAAGCGCTGTTCCAGTCCAGCGACTTCCAGGCCTCACTGGGCCAGCGCTTTCGCGACCCGGTGCAGTACCTGCTGGCCGGCGCGCGCCTGGTGCATGGCGAGCAGCCGGTGCTGTCCAGCACCGACCCGCTGCTCGGCTGGCTGCAGCGCCTGGCCGAGCCGCTGTATGGCCGCGCCACGCCCGACGGCTACCCGCTCGACGCGGCGACCTGGTCGGGCTCGGGCCAGATGAGCACGCGCTTCGAGGCGGCCCGCGTGCTCGGCGCGGGCGCCCTGGCGCCGGGTGCACGCACACCACCGCCCGCGCTGGCGCAAACGCCCTATTTGCGCCAGATCGATGCCACGCTGGCCCCCGCCACACGGGCCGCCCTGGTCCAGGCCCAATCTCCGCGCGAGTGGAACCTGCTGTTCCTCGCGTCCCCCGAATTCATGCACGGCTGAAGGAGCCCCCCCCATGCTGCGACGCCACTGCCTGCAAGCCCTGGGCGCCAGCGCCCTGGGCCTGGCCACCGCCCAGGTGGCCGCCGCCCCGCGCGCGGGCGATGCGCGCCTGCTCCTCGTCTTTCTGCGCGGCGGCTACGACTGCGCCAGCCTGCTTGTGCCCACCGGCAGCAGCTTCTATTACGAGAGCCGGCCGAATATCGCGATTGCCCGCCCCGGGCAGGAGGGTGGTGCGCTGGAACTCACCAGCGACTGGGGCCTGCACCCGGTGCTGGCCGATTCGATGCTGCCGCTGTACCAGCGCCGCGAGCTGGCCTTCGTGCCCTTCGCGGGCACGGACGACCTGTCGCGCAGCCATTTCGACACGCAGGACAGCATCGAGCTGGGCCAGCCCCTGGGTGGGCGGCGCGACTATGGCTCGGGCTTCCTGAACCGGCTGGCCGCAGAGCTCGGTGCCAGGCGCACCACGGCCGCCCCCATGGCCTTCACCAGCACCCTGCCGCTGGTGCTGCGCGGCACCGTGGACGTGCCCAACACGGCCTTGGCCGCAGCGGCCGGCAAGGCCGCCGTGGACGAGCGCCAGGCCGGGCTCATCGACATGATGTACCGCAGCACCCCTCTGGCCCGCCCCGTGGCCGAGGGCTTTGCCACCCAGGGCGAGGTGGCGCGCAGCATGCAGGGCGAGATGGACGCGGCCAGCCGCAATGCGCTGAGCACCCGGGGCTTCGAGGGCACGGCACGGCGCATGGCGCGGCTCATGCAGACGCGCTACCACCTGGGTTTTGTCGACGTGGGCGGGTGGGACACGCATGTGGGCCAGGGCAACGCCACGGGCGCGCTGGCCAACCGTTTCGAGGAGCTGGGCCGGGGCCTGGCCGGCTTTGCCGACGAGATGGGCCCCGCGGCCTGGAAGAACACCGTGGTCGTGGTGGTCAGCGAGTTCGGCCGCACCTTCCGCGAGAACGGCAACCGCGGCACCGACCATGGCCACGGCACCGTCTTCTGGGTGCTGGGCGGCGGCGTGGCAGGCGGGCGCATGGCGGGCGAGCAGCAGGCACTGACCGCCGCCACGCTGTTCCAGGACCGCGACCACCCGGTGCTCAACGACTACCGCGCCGTGCTCGGCGGGCTGTTCGGGCGCATGTATGGTCTCAATGCAACCGCACTGGCCCGCGTGTTCCCGGGCGCGCGCTCCGCAGACCTGCGGCTGGTGTAGGGAACCTCAGGCGTTCAGCACGCCGCTCAGCAGCTCAGGCAGGCGCTCGATCTTCATCTTGAAGCCGCAGGCCTGCGCGTGGCCGCCCCCGCCCATGCTTTCGGCCAGGGCGATGCAGTCGAAGTTGCGCTGCGAGCGCAGGCCCGCCTTCACGCCCTTGGCACCGGCGCTCCACATCAGCGCAAAGGTACCGGTCTGGGCCGAGAGGATGTCGCCCACCAGGCTGTGGAACATGCCGGGCGCGTTGACCATCAGGCCCTCGATGCCGTTGAACACCAGGGGCTGCGCGCCCTCGGCGATGTCGGCGCAGAGCTTCTTGTATTTCTCGTCCATGGCCGATCCGCGCGCCATGAAGGTTTTCAGCGCTTCGGGCGTGAAGGAGGCAATCTCGCGCCAGCGCTCGAAGGTCTGGGTTTCCATGTCCAGTGCCGAGAGAAAGGCCGCGCTTTCGGGAAATTCCCATTTCCAGATGTCGCGGTCTTCCACGTACTGCAGCAGCGCGGGCACGGGCTGCTGCGGGTGGAAGAACTCCCAGGCCAGGCGCGCGCCCGACTTGTCCATGTCGAAATGCACCACGCCGCAGCGGCAGGCAAAGCCGGTGAGCTTCTCGGCCGCGCTCTTGTGGTGGTCGAGCATCACCAGGCGCGCCGCGCGCTCGTCGATGGCCGAAAGGATCTCGGCCGAGAACGAGAAATCAAGGATGTAGACCGAGCGGCCGCCCAGGGCCGGCAGGTCGTCGACCGACTGCACGTCGCCATGGTCCAGCCCCAGGTACTCGGCCTTGTCGCCGTAGTACAGCCAGGCCGCGAGCGCGGCGCCAAAGCCGTCCGGGCAGTTGCGGCCGTGGTAGAGCACCAGGGGCGAGGGGTCGTTCACATCGGGGGCAACCAACAGCTGCAGGGGAAGAATCGTTTTTTTCATCATTGCCGCCAATTGTCGCCGGGCTGCAAGACAGGGGGAACCAATACATTGCACCCGGGCTCCATCGGGCATGGCACGCAGCATCCTCTCGCGCATATTCCACCCCCACCCTTTTGGCCGGCACATGTTCCATACCCTCAAAGAACTGTTCGACAGCTTCACCGCCCCGTTCTCTCCCGAGGCCTCCCCTGCCGAGCGCGCGCATTCCGTGCAACTGGCCGCCGCCGTGCTGCTGGTGGAAGTGGTGCGCGCCGATGCCTCCATGGACGCCGCGGAACGCAATGCCATGGTCCGCGCCCTGCGCGAACGCTTCAGCCTGGCCGACGACGAGATCGAGCGCCTGGTCGAGCTGGCCGTGGACACGGCCAAGAGCGCCTACGACTACCAGCGCTTCACCGGCAACCTCAACGACCACTTCACCCAGCCGCAGAAGATCGAACTCGTCGAGGCGATGTGGCAGGTGGCCTATGCCGATGCCCGCCTGGACGAGAACGAGATGCACGCCATCAGCAAGGTCGCCGGGCTGCTGCACGTGACGCACGGCGAGTACATCGCCGCGAAGATGCGCGCCAAGGAAGCGGCTGGCGCCTGAGAGGCTGAGAGTCTTTCGTCCATGCCCGCTGTGCACGCCAAAACACCCCGGCTCGTCGTTGCAAATGCTCTCCATAGCCCAAGCTATGGCTGCGCTTTGCGCCTAGATCCAGTGCGTTTTGACAAGCCCCTCGGACACGGCTAGAAAATTCTCAGCCTCTGAGCCGCTATACCGGCAACCAGCGCCACCAGAATGGCGTGCGCACTTCGCGCGCGCCACGCGCTTGCAGCAGTTGCACGAACTCCTGGCGGCCATGGCGCCTGGCCGCCTGCAATGGCGTCATGTCATCGAACTCCGAGCGCAGCCCTGGATCCGCGCCGTTGTCCAGCAGGTAGCGCGCCATGGCATCGTGCCCGTGGACAAGGGCCGCCACCAGCGGCGTGCACAGGATCTCGGGGTGCTGGTAGTTGGGGTTCACGCCCGCGCTGATGTGGTGGCGCACCAGCGCCAGATCGCCGGCCACGGCGGCGGCATACATGTCTTTCCAATCGCCTGCGGACATGGGTGGGTTCTCCCTGCTTGAAAAATCAGCGTGGCTTGCGGTACTTGGCGGCGTACTCGGCAGCCAGCTTGCGCGCGGCCGCCTGGCCCTTGGCATCCAGGATGGACAGCAGCTGCGCCCGGTTCTTGATGGCCTGGGGTTCACCCGCACTGGCCGGCATATCGATCCAGGCAAAGGCCTGCACATAGTCCTGCGGCACGCCATGGCCCTGGGCAAAGAGCAGGCCGTACTCGTTCTGCGCGGCCAATGATCCGGCCTCCGCAGCCTTGCGGTACCAGTGCGCGGCCTTCTCGTGGCTCTGGGGAACACCCACGCCCATGCGGTAGGACTGGCCCAGGTCGAACTGCGCCTGCACGTCGCCCTTCTCGGCGGCCAGCGTGGCGTAGTGCTGCGCCCGCTGCATGTCCTGTGGCACGCCATCGCCCTTGGAATACATCAACCCCAAGTTGGCCATGGAGGGCGTGTAGCCGGCGTCCGCCGCCTCGGTGAACAGCGCGGCGGCTTTCTTCACGTCCTTGCCCACGCCCTGGCCCGTGTAGTAGAGGCTGGCCAGCATGTGCTTGCCGGCGGCATCGCCGGCCTGGGCGGCCGCGCTGAATTCCTTGAAGGCGGCGGCGTAGTCCCCCTTGCCATAGGCGGCGATGCCATCGTTCACGGCAGCGAGGGCAGTGGCGGAAAAAGACATGGCGGCAACTCCCAAGGTCAGGGCGGCGGCAAGGGCACGCGGGGTCATCATCGGCATGGGCTCCTTCGGCTGGTGGGGCGCATTCTGGCACGCCATGGACTATGCGGTGGCCTCCACCGCCGCTATCGCCCGGGCATGCTCGGCCGGGCTCAGCACCTGCACTGCAGCGACCGGCACGCCCGCGCCGTCGAAGAACGGCGTGCGCCGGTAGCTGCCGGTCAGGCGCGATGCCGCTATGCGCGGCATGAAGCCCAGCAAGGCTTTGGCCTGCTTCCACACGCCCAGTCGGGGCGGCGTGCCCCCCTTGGCACCGGCCGTCTCCAGGTGCATCTGCACGGGCCCGAAGGCGGGCGGCCCCAGCGCTTCGCCGCCCGGTGTGCGCAGGCAGCTGTGCACCAGGCCCGCATAGGGCATGCGCCAGTCGCGCCCGGTATTGGCCAGGGGCGTGTGGCAGCAGCGCGCGTACCAGCGCAGCAGGCCCTTGCCGGTCAGCGACACGCAGGCCAACTGGTCCGTGCCGCCCGTGAACGACACATGGCGCGCATGCGTGCCAACGACCTCGGTGCCTGCCAGGGCATCGAGCACCGCATCCGCCTGGCCCAGGTGGTGGGCATAGGCCTGGCAGTCGCGGCAGTAGCACACGGCGTGCAGGGCCGAGTGGGTATCGGCCACCTCGCCGGTGACCTGGCCGCACCGGCATTGGAAACGGTGGGGGTGCTGGTGGTTCATCATGTCTCTTTCTCCTCCCTTGGTGCTGGCACGTCTTTTTGATGAACCGAAAGCTTACCGCCCCTGCTGCCAGAATCTGTCAGCAGCGTTGGCCATGCCGCCCCAGGAATCACCCGCCTTGTGCCATTTGGTGGATGGTCAGTGCCAATCGATCGGGACACGAGAAGTAGGCCGAATGGCTCGCGTCGAGCGAGGCCACGCTGGCGCAGGGCGAGGCGGCCTGCATCTGCCGCTGCAGCGCAATCGTCACGGCCCGGTCCTGCGTGAGCTCGATGTAGTGCCGGCGCACCCGGCCATAGCGCTCGGGGGTGAGCTTCAGCCGCGTCAGCGCGGGCAGCGCGGGCTCCGGGGTGAGCAGGGCGCTGGCCAGGGCCACGTCGGCATCGGAGCAATCGGCGTACAACGTCTCCCGGTAGGCCTCGGGTGCCAGGCTGTCGGTGAGCGTGGCCCGGTGGATGCGCAGGTGCCTGCGCACCAGCGAATCGCGGTCCTGGCGGAAGAAGTCGGCCACGCGCTCACCGCTCTGGAGCAGATAGGCCGCCAGGTAGGCCACGCCCACCACCTTGCCGGGCCGCACCATCTCGGACACGGTGGAGGCGACGATGCCGCCCCGGCTGTGCGCGACGATGAAGACCGGGCCATCGAGCGCATCGACCAGCCGGCACACATGGCGCGCCATATCGGCCAGCGTGGTGCGCCCACGCGCCAGCCGCCAGTGGCGGCCATGGGCCGGCAGATCGGGCACGTGCACGCCGTGCCCTGCCGCTTGCAGGTGCGGCACGACCTTGTGCCAGCACCAGGCGCCGTGCCAGCTGCCGTGAAGGAGGACAATATTCATGGTGTTCAAGGGCTTTTTGCAAGCCGGAAGTGGTGAAATCAGCCCGCACGATAGGGGCCCTCACCGTTCGCGGCTCGCCATTTGCGGACCTGCGATTGCCCCGCGCCCTTCCCCATAGCCCCATCCCTCGCACCAGCATCCCCTCGCCATGGCCTCGCTCCACATCCTCTGGCGCGACGAGCACCTCGTCGCCGTCTACAAGCCCGCAGGCTGGCTGGTGCACCGCACGGGGCTCGATGCGGGCGAGACGCGCTTCGTGATGCAGACCCTGCGCGACCAGCTGGGCCAGCACGTGTTTCCCGTGCACCGGCTGGACAAGGGCACCTGCGGCGTGCTGGTGATGGCGCTGCACAGCGATGCGGCGCGCGCGCTGTCGCAGGCCTTCGAGCACCAGGCCACGCACAAGCGCTACCTGGCCATGGTGCGTGGCTTTGCACCGGCGGCGGTGGAGGTGGACCACGCCCTCAAGCCCGACGACGCGCCGGCCGACGCGGCGGTGCAGGACGCACACACGCGCTTTCGCACCCTGGCGCAGCTGACCCTGCCCGAGTCCAGCGACCCGCGCTTTGCCAGCACCCGCGCCTCGCTGGTGGAGGCCGTTCCCACCACCGGCCGGCGCCACCAGATCCGCCGGCACCTCAAGCACCTGGCCCACCCCATCATCGGCGATGCCACGCACGGCAAGGGACCGCTCAACCGCTGGTGGGCCGAGCGCCTGGGCCTGCAGCGGCTGTGGCTGCATGCCTGGCAGCTGCAGGTGCCGCACCCGGTGACGGGCGAGGCGCTGGTGTTCGACAGCGGCCTGCGGCTGGACACCGGCGCGGTCCAGGAGGCCGAGCCCACCGCCGACTGGCAGCGCCTGCTGGCCGAAAGGCCCTGGTCCACCACGGCCCCGTAACGCGGGCGACATGCGGCGGGCACAGGGCCCCGAATAATGGGTTTTCGCTAGAACAACGGAGACCGACCGCATGACCACCCCGACCACCAGCACAGGCAACCGCGTCCTGGCCCACACGGGCGCACGCTACCCCATCATCCAGGCCCCCATGGGCTGGATCGCGCGCACGCCATTGGCCTCGGCGGTCTCGCGCGCCGGCGGTCTGGGCATCATCGAGACCTCGTCGGGCGAAACGGCCAACTGCCAGGCCGAGATCACGAAGATGCGCGCGCTGGGCCTGCCCTTCGGCGTGAACCTGCCCATCCGCTTCCTCAAGGACGACGCCATGCTGCGTTTCGTCTGCGCCTCGGGCGTGCAGTTCGTCACCACCTCGGCCGGCAGCCCCGCCAAGTTCATCGCCCCGCTGAAAGACGCGGGCATTACCGTCTACCACGCCGTGCCCACGCTGGAGGCCGCGCTCAAGTGCGTGGATGCCGGCATCGATGGCCTGGTCGTGGAAGGCGGCGAAGGCGGCGGGTTCAAGAACCCTGAAGAGGTCTCCACACTGGTCCTGCTGCAGGCCATCCGCGCACGGGTCGATGTGCCGCTGGTCGCCGCCGGCGGCATCTGCGACGGGCGCGGCATGGCCGCGGCCTTCGCCCTCGGCGCCGAGGCGGTGCAGATGGGCACGCGCTTCGTGAGCTGCGCCGAAAGCCCGGTGCACGCCAACTACAAGAACGCCATCGTGGGCGCCAGCACCACCGGCACCTGGATGCTCAACACCCGCGCCAGCCCGTGCATCCGTGCGCTCAAGTCCGAGCGCACCGCGGCCATCCACGCAGCCGGGCTGATGCCGGCCGACAGCTTCGAGGGAATCCAGCGCGTGTACTTCGACGGCGACATGGAGGCGGCGCCTGCGCTGGCGGGGCAGACGGCGGGGTTGATCGATGGGGTGAAGACGGCGCAGGAGATCATTGACGATACGGTGGAGGAGTTCTTTGCCATCGTGGAGCGGATGGGGGCTATGGGGGTGGCGCGGGCGTTTGGGTGAGGGGGCTGTTCGTGCTTTGATTGATGTTCGGTTTCTGTGGTTGCTGCGGTGTTTTGATTGAGGGAGGGGGCCGGGATGTGCGCCCGGCGGCGCACCTTCTTTCTTTTGCGTCGCCAAAAGAAAGAAGGGGCGGTCTCAAGCATCAAGTG
>NZ_AKJX01000209.1 GCF_000276605.1 Acidovorax sp. CF316
CCCCAGCAGGCCCGCCGCGCCCGCCCCCGCAAGCCCCCCTGTCCCATCCCCCGACCTGCCGCCGCCGGTGCCACCGGTGGCCGCCGCGAGCGCGGTGACGGAGCCCGGCGCGTTGCAGGCCCCGGCCGCGACGCCGCAACCGGAACCCGACCGCGACCCTGCCGCAGCCGACCCCGCCAGCGCATCCACCCCGGCGCCCCCCCCGCCCCCCTCCCCGTTGATGCTGCAGATGCCGGTGGACGTGCGCAACCTGTCCCTGGCGCTGCTGGCCCTGTTTGGCAGCGTGGCGCTGCTGCACTGGGCCAGCGCGGTCTTCATCCCCCTGATGCTCAGCCTCTTGCTGACCACGGCATTGCGCCCTGCCGTCAACGTGCTGCGCCGCTGGCACATTCCCCGCCCGCTGGGCGCCGCCGTGCTGCTGGTCGCGCTGGTGGGCGGCCTGGCCAGCACGGCTTGGTCGCTGAGCGACGGGGCCGTGCAGCTCGTCGACTCGCTGCCCGTGGCCGCCAAGAAGGTGCGCGACAACCTGCGCGCGCGCGCCGGCATGCCCAGCACGCTGGACACCATGCAGAAGGCCGCCGCCCAGATCGAGCAGGCCGCCGCCGAGAACAGCACCGCCGCCCCCGCCCGGCGCGGCGTGCAGCGCGTGGTGGTGGAGCGCCCGCCCTTCAACATCCGCGACTACCTGTGGAGCGGCACCATGGGCCTGGTGTCGGCCCTGGGCCAGCTCACGGTGGTGGTGTTCCTGACCTACTTCGCCCTGGCCTCGGGCAACCTGTTCCGCCAGAAGCTGGTGCGCATCGCGGGCAGCAGCCTGGAGCGGCGCAACATCACCATGCAGGTGCTCGACGACATCACCGGCCAGATCCAGCGCTACCTGCTGGTGCAGGTGTTCACCAGCATCCTGGTGGGCGTGGCCACGGGTTTCGCCTACTGGGCACTGGGCCTGGAGAACGCTGCCGTCTGGGGCGTGGTGGCCGGCGTGCTCAACCTGGCGCCCTACATCGGCTCGGCGCTCACGGCCGGCGCCTCGGCGCTGGTGGCCTTTTTGCAGTTCGGCACCATCGACATGGCCCTGGCCATCGGCGGCGCCTCGCTGGTCATCCACACCCTCATCGGCAACCTGCTCACGCCCTGGCTCACCAGCCGCACCAGCAGCATGAGCCCCGTGGCCGTGTTCGTCAGCGTGCTCGCCTGGGGCTGGCTCTGGGGGCTCTGGGGCCTGCTGCTGGGCATCCCGGTCATGATGGCCGTGAAGGCGGTCTGCGACCGCGTGGAAGACCTGAAAGCGGTGGGCGAGATACTGGGGGATTGAGGCCGGCGGCGCACGGCAAGGTGTGCCGTCACGCCACCGGGGTCGCCACACCTGCCGCGCACCGCTGCACAAAGGCCGGCAGGTCGTCGGCGCCCATCGCACGGCCGTAGTACCAGCCCTGCACCTGCAGGTCCATGCCGCCGGGCAGCGCCTGCAGTTGCGCGGGCGTCTCCACCCCCTCCACCACGATGCCGACCTCCAGGCTCTGGCAGAAGTGCAGCAGGCCCTGCAGCAGGCGCGCGCCCCGCGGTTCGGCGCTGGCGACCACGAAGCTGCGGTCGATCTTGATCGTGTCCACCGCAAAGGCGTGCAGGTAGCTGAGCGACGAGTACCCGGTGCCGAAGTCGTCGATGGCCACTTGGGCACCCACGGCGTGGATGCGGGCGATGGCGTCGCGCATCTGGCCCACGTCCGCGGCCAGCGCATCCTCGGTGATCTCGACGCTGATGCAGCCGGCCGCTGGCGCGATCAACTCCACCAGCCGCCGGCAATGCACGGCTGACATGAGCGTGGGCCCCGTGACGTTGATCGAGATAGGCAGCACGAAGCCCGCGTTGCGCCAGTGCTGGTACTGCTGCAGGGCGGCACCGGCCACCCACAGGTCGACATCCTTCATGAGCCCAGCCTCGGTCAACCACGCCAGGAAAGCCCCGGGGGACTGCGTGCGCCCCCGGGCATCGCGGGCCCTGAGCAGTGCCTCGCAGCCCACGCATTCGCCGGTGCGCGGCGACACCTGGGGCTGGTACTCCAGGAAGAATTCGTACTCACCCATGCGCCGCACCTGGGCCAGCAGTTCCTCGCGCCCCGCCTGCCGCTGCTGCGCCAGCACCACCGGGTCGCTGGCATACAGGCGGCCCTGCTCCTGCAGGCGCGAGAAGGTGGTGTCCAGCCCCGGCAGGTGCACCGTGGTGGCGTTGTGGCGCTCCAGTGCCCGCACTGCCGGCGCATAGATGCAGGCCCCCAGCAGCACCAGCGCCAGCTGCAGCGCAACGGCGGGCCACGCGCCCTGGGTGCTGGCATAGGCGTTGAAGAGCACCGGGGCATTCAGCGGCATGGCCATGGTGGCCACCGGCACCCAGCCCGCCTGCACGGCCGCGAGCGCCAGGCAGGCATTGACGGCCGGCACCAGGATGAACGGCAGCAGCAGGCGCGGGTTGAGTATCAGCGGAATGCCGAACAGCAGCAGCTCGTTCACGTTCAGCAGGGCCATGGGCAGGCTGGCCAGGGCCAGCAGGCGCAGACCGGGGCCGCGCGCGCGCCACAGCACGGCCACCACCAGCGACAGGGTGCCCCCCGCCCCGCCGATGAAGGCAAAGGCCCCCAGCAGTCCGGCGTTGAGCAGGTAGGGTGGCGGCTGGTCCGCCAGCACCTCGATGGCATTCCACCCCACGGCCATCTCCAGCACCTGGAACAGGGGCTGCAGCGCATGGTAGCCATGGATGCCGAAGAACCACAGCAGCGAATTCGTGCCCGTGATCGCCACGGCATTCAGGTAGGGCCGGTCCGGGTCCACCACGTCCAGGGGCAGGCTCCAGTGCGCCAGGCCCTGCCACTGCTGCAGCAGGCCCAGCACCACGACCAGCAGCCCCGCCGTCAGCACGCCGGGAATCACCATGTTCATGGCGTCTTCCACGTTGTCGCTGACCAGGGAGCCGCGCGACAGCTGCAGCCAGCGCACGCGCATCAGCCGGGCCATGATGGGCACGTTGACGATGGGCGAGGCGATGGCGATGAACAGCACCAGCGTGGCGGCGGCACGCGGCTGCCCGCGCAGCAGGTAGGCCGCCAGCGCCACGTAGACAAAGCACAGGAAGGCCACGGGCAGGCGCGGCAGGCTGTGGCGGATGGCCAGCATGTAGCCGATGGAAGCGGCGATCAGCAGCGGCAGGATGCGGCTGATCTCGGCATGCAGGCCGGCCAGCAGGTCGGTGGTCTCGGTGGGCAGGCCCAGCATGCGTGCGAGCACCGACGAGACGAGGAACACCGCCGACACCATGAGGCAGGGCAGCACCCAGAGCAGCCCCTCGCGGATGGCGCGCATGGAATCCGCGCGTGCAACGGCCTGCAGCCGCAGCGACAGCCGCAGCTTCAGGGCAGCCATATCAATGCCCACACCATGCCCTCCCTGCCGCGCACTGCGGTCAGGCCCATGCTAGCAGGCGGGCACCAGGATGGCAAAGTGGCTGAACCCGCTCAGCCAGGCCAGCTCAGCCCGTGTTGCGCAGGCCGGCGGCGATCCCGTTGATCGAGATGTGGATACCGGTCTGCACGCGCTCGTCGCCCTGGCCCGCGCGCCAACGGCGCACCAGCTCGACCTGCAGGTGGTGCAGCGGGTCGATGTAGGGGAAGCGGTGCTTGATGGAACGCGCCAGCGCGGCGTTGTGCGTCAGGCGCTGTTTGTCGCCGGTGATGCGCGTGAGCGCCTCGGCCGTGCGCTGCCACTCGCCCTCGATGGCGGTGAACACCTTCTTGCGCAGGCGCGCGTCGGTCACCAGCTCGCTGTAGCGCGAGGCCAGGGCCAGGTCGCTCTTGGCCAGCACCATGTCCATGTTGGACAGCAGGGTGCGAAAGAACGGCCACTGGCGGTACATCTTCTGCAGCAGCGCCAGCTGCGCCTTGGGGTCCTTGCCCTCGGCATTGACGAAGGCATCTACGGCGGCGCCGAAGCCGAACCAGCCCGGCAGCGTGAGGCGGCACTGCCCCCAGCTGAAGCCCCAGGGGATGGCGCGCAGGTCCTCGATCTTCTGGCTGGCCTTGCGCGATGCGGGGCGCGAGCCGATGTTGAGCTCGGCGATCTCGCGGATCGGCGTGGAGTTGAAGAAGTACTCGGTGAAGCCCGGGGTCTCGTAGACCAGCGCGCGGTAGGCCGCCATGCTGGCCAGCGAGAGCTGCGCGGCGGCCTCCAGGAAGGCCTTGGTGGCCGGCTTGGTGGGCTGCAGCAGCGTGGCCTCGAGCGTGGCGGCGACCAGGGTCTCGAGGTTGCGCCGGCCGATCTCGGGGTTGGCGTACTTGGAGGCGATGACCTCGCCCTGCTCCGTCAGGCGGATCTGGCCGCGCACGGTGCCGGGCGGCTGGGCCAGGATGGCCTGGTAGCTCGGGCCGCCGCCGCGGCCCACGGTGCCGCCACGGCCATGGAACATGCGCAGCTGGATGCCGTGGTTGGTGGCCAGTTCGTCGAACAGCTCCACCAGCGCGATCTCGGCGCGGTACAGCTCCCAGTTGCTGGTGAAGATGCCGCCGTCCTTGTTGCTGTCGGAGTAGCCGAGCATGATGTCCTGCTCGCTACCGCTCCTGTGCACCAGGCCTGCCACGCCGGGCAGGGCATAGAACTCGCGCATGATGGGCGCAGCGTTGCGCAGGTCTTCGATGGTCTCGAACAGCGGCACCACGATCAGGTCGTTGCGTGCGTCGCCGTCCAGCGTGCCGCGCATCAGCCCGACTTCCTTTTGCAGCAGCAGCACTTCGAGCAAATCGCTCACCGTCTCGGTGTGGCTGATGATGTAGTGCCGGATGGCCTCGTGCCCATAGCGCTGGCGCATGGCCAGCGCCGCCTCGAAGATGGCCAGCTCGCCGCGGGCATGGTCCGAATAGCTGGCACCCACCACGCGCAGCGGGCGCGCATCGTTGAGCAGGCGCAGCAGCAGGGCGCGCTTGTCTGTCTCGGCCAGGGTGGAATATGCGGTCTCGATGCGGGCCGTGGCCAGCAGCTCGGCCACCACCTCCTCGTGCTTGTCGGAGCTCTGGCGCAGGTCCACCGTGGCCAGGTGGAAGCCGAAGACCTGCACGGCGCGGATCAGCGGGTGCAGGCGCTCGGCGGCCAATGCCTCGCCATGGTGCGACCGGAGCGATGCCTCGATCACGCGCAGGTCGGCCAGGAAAGCCTCGGCGCTCACATAGGGGTTCTGCGGCGCCACCGCGTGGCGCGCCGCCTCGCCGCCGGTCAGCTCCTTGAGCGACGCGGCCAGACGCGCATAGACGCCGGTCAGAGCGCGACGGTAGGGCTCGTCCTGGCGGTGCTCGTTGGTGTCGGGCGAGCGCGCCGCCAGGGCCTCCATCTCGGCCGAGACCTGCACCAGCCGCGCCGACAGCGACAGCTCGCCACCCAGGTAGTGCACCTCGGTCAGGTAGTGGCGCAGCGCCACCTCGGCCTGGCGGCCCAGGGCGTACTGCAGGGTCTGCGCGGTCACGTTGGGGTTGCCGTCGCGGTCGCCGCCGATCCACTGGCCCATGCGCAGGAAGCTGTGCACGGGGTACTGGCCGAGCTCGCTCTCCAGGTCGGCATAGATCTTGGGGATCTCGCGCAGGAAGGTGGCTTCGTAGTACGACAGGGCGTTCTCGATCTCGTCGGCCACGGTGAGCTTGCTGTAGCGCAAGAGGCGCGTCTGCCACAGCTGGGCCACGCGGGCGCGCAGTTGCGCTTCGTTGGCAGCCAGCTCGCGCGGGGTGAGCGCGTCCTTGGCGGTGTTGTACAGCTGGGCGCGCACCTGGATGTCGTCGCGCGCGGCCAGCAGCTGGGCGATGTCGCGCTCGGCATCGAGGATGCTCTTGCGCTGCACCTCGGTCGGGTGGGCCGTGAGCACCGGCGCAACATAGCTGCCGGCCAGGGTCTGCGAGATGGTCTTGGGCGCGATGCCGGCCCAGCGCAGGCGCGACAGGGCGACCTCGATGCTGCCCTCCTGCGTGTCGCCCGCACGCTCGTGCACGGCGCGGCGGCGGATGTGGTGGCGGTCCTCGGCCAGGTTGGCCAGGTGGCTGAAGTAGGTGAAGGCGCGGATCACGCTCACCGTCTGGTCACCCGACAGGGACTTGAGCAGCTTCTTGAGCGCGCGGTCGGCCTCCTGGTCGGCATCGCGACGGAAGGCCACGGAGAGCTTGCGCACCTGCTCCACCAGCTCGTAGGCGGCCACGCCCTCCTGGTCCCGGATCACGTCCCCCAGAATGCGGCCAAGCAGGCGGATGTCGTCAATCAGGGGCTGGTCCTTGTCGGATCGTTTCATGCGAGGGTCTCCGGGAATGGGGGGCGGCGGCCTGCAGGCATCACCCTGCTAGTGCGGGCGCATGCTAGCATCGCCCGCCCCTGAATGATTACAAACAGGTTACGAATCTTGAGCTCCGCCGCGCGCCCCCTGCCCCATCCCATCATCATCGCCACGCGCGAAAGCCGCCTGGCCCTGTGGCAGGCCGAGCACGTGCAGGCCCTGCTGCAGGCCCGCGGCCACACCGTGGAGCTGTTGGGCATGACCACCAAGGGCGACCAGATCCTGGACCGGTCGCTGTCCAAGGTGGGCGGCAAGGGCCTGTTCGTCAAAGAGCTCGAAGTGGCGCTCGAAGAGGGCCGCGCCCACATCGCCGTGCACTCGCTCAAGGATGTGCCCATGGAGCTGCCCGAGGGCTTTGCCCTGGCCTGCGTGATGGAGCGCGAGGACCCGCGCGATGCCTTTGTCTCCCCTCGCTACGCCTCCCTGGACGAACTGCCCCAGGGCGCCGTGGTCGGCACCTCCAGCCTGCGCCGCCAGGTGCTGCTGCAGGCGCTGCGGCCCGACCTGAAGATCGAGCCGCTGCGCGGCAACCTGGACACGCGCCTGCGCAAGCTCGACGAAGGCCAGTACGACGGCATCGTGCTCGCGGCCGCCGGCCTCAAGCGCCTGGGATTGGAATCACGCATCCGCCTGGCTTTCGAGCCCACCACCATGCTGCCCGCGGCCGGCCAGGGCGCGCTGGGCATCGAGGTGCGTAGCGAGCGGCAGGACCTCATCGCCGCGCTGGCGCCGCTGGCCCACCAGGCCACCTGGCTCACCGTGGCCGCCGAGCGCGCCGTGAGCCGCGCCATGGGCGGCAGCTGCTCCATGCCCCTGGCGGCGCATGGCACCCTGGGCGCCAACGGCACGCTGCAGCTCGACGCGGCTTGGGGCGACCCCGAAGACGCCAACGCACCCTTGGTGCGCGCCCAGGCCAGTGCATCCGTGGCCACCCTGGCCCAGGCCGAGGCCCTGGGCGACGAGATCGCCCGGCGCCTGCGCGCGGGTGGTGCACGGGGCGTGGACCCCGCCTCCACCGCTGGCTGACATGCCCTCCACAGCGCCCCGGGTGATCGTCACGCGCCCCGAGCGCGAGGCGGCACAGTGGGTGGCAGAGCTCACCGCGCGCGGATGGGCCGCCACGGCCCTGCCGCTGATCGCCATCGGCCCCTGTACCGACCCCTTGGCCCAGCAGGCCATGGCCGCTGCGCGCCAGCGCCTGGACCTGGCACACGGCTACCGTGCACTGATGTTCGTGAGCAGCAATGCAGCGCTGCATTTCCTGCATGGCGCCCCGCCCCTGCCGGCCGGCACCCGCGCCTGGGCCCCCGGCCCGGGCACGGCGCGCGCATTGGAGCAGTTGGGCGTACCGCCCGCGGCCATCGATGGCCCCGCTGCCGATGCCCCGCAGTTCGACTCCGAATCGCTCTGGCAGCAGGTGGGCGCCCAAGTGCGGCCTGGCGACCGCGTGCTCATCGTGCGCGGCCGCTCGGCCGGGGTGCATGAGTCGTCCGAGGGTTCGGGCCGCGACTGGCTGGCGCGCCAGGTGCAGGCCGCGGGCGGCCAGGTGGACTGGGCTGTGGCCTACGAGCGCGCAGCCCCCCGGTTCACCCCTGACCAGGCAGCGCTGGCAGAGGCCGCCCTCCAGGACGGCTCGCTGTGGCTGCTGAGCAGCTCCGAGGCTGTGGCCCACCTGGCCGAGGCCCTGCCCGGCCGGTCCTTTGCACCGGCACGGGCCCTGGCCACGCACCCGCGCATCGCCCAGACCGCGCGCGCCATGGGCTTTGGCCATGTAAGGGAGTGTCGTCCGGCGCTGGAAGACGTGGTGGCCTCGATAGAATCGGCCCCATGAGTTCCGCGCCACCCCACGACCTGCCCACTGCAGCCCCCTCCACCCCCGCCGCAGCCGCTGCGCAACCGCCTGCAGTGGTGGTGCGCGGCAGCAGCCTGCCCACCCTGCTGGCGGGCGTGCTGGCCGTGGCGGCCGTGGCCAGCAGCGGGCTGCTGTGGCAAAAGCTGAGCGTGATCCAGGAGCAGCTGGCGCGCCAGTCAGCCGACTCGGGCGCCCTGGCGATCGAGGCGCGCACCATGGCCCGCCAGGCCGAAGAGCTGGTGCGCGAGACCGCCGCCCGCCTCTCCGTGGCCGAAGCCCGCGTGAGCGAAGTGGCCCTGCAGCGCAGCCAGCTCGAGGAATTGATGCAGAGCCTGTCGCGCTCGCGCGACGAAAACCTGGTGGTGGACATCGAATCCGCCATCCGCCTGGCGCAGCAGCAGGCCCAGCTCACGGGCAGCCTGGACCCGCTGCTGGCAGCGCTCAAGACCGCCGACCAACGCATCGAGCGCGCCGCCCAGCCACGCCTGGCGCCCGTGCAGCGCGCCATCGGCCGGGACATCGAGCGCATCAACCGGGCCCAGGTGACCGACACCGCCGGCCTGCTGGCGCGCCTGGACGATCTGGTGCGCCAGGTGGACGAGCTGCCCGTGCTCAACGCCGTGGCCCAGGCCGCAGCCAGCCGGCGCCTGATCGCCTCGGCCCCTGCCGGCGCCGCACCCAGTGCGGACACGCCCTGGTGGCAGGCCACGCTGCAGCGCAGCTGGGAGGTGGTGCGCGACGAGGCCCGCAACCTGGTGCGCGTGAGCCGGGTGGACCAGCCCGAGGCCATCCTGCTGGCACCCGAGCAGACCTTCTTTCTGCGCGAGAACCTCAAGCTCAAGCTGCTCAATGCGCGCCTGGGTGTGCTGGCGCGGCAGTTCGACTCGGCCCGCGCCGACCTCGCCGCAGCCACCGCCGCCGTCAACAAGTATTTCGACCCGGCCTCGCGCCGCACGCAGACGGCCGCCACGGTGCTGCAGCAGGCACAGGCCGGCATGAAGGCCGCCGAACTGCCGCGCCCGGATGAAACACTCTCCGCCCTGGCCACGGCCGCGGCGGGGCGCTGAAAGAGGGCAGCACGCATGCGCGCAGCACTCTGGCTCCTGGCGTTGTTTGGCGTGGCCGTCGCGGCTGCGCTGTTTGCGGGCAACAACCAGGGCACCGTCACCCTCTACTGGCCCCCGTACCGGGTCGACCTGTCGCTGAACATGGTGGTTCTGCTGCTCGTGGGCGGCTTCGTCACCGTGCATGCCGCCCTGCGGGCCCTGGCGGCCCTGCTGGAGCTGCCGCACCAGGCGCGCCGCTGGCGCGTGCAGCAAAAGGAACGCGCCATGCACAGCGCGCTGCTCGACGCCATGACGCACCTGCTGGGCGGGCGCTTCATCCGTTCGCGCAAGGCGGCCGTGGCCGCACTGGCCCAAGAAAACGCGCTGGCCGCCGCGGGCGAATCGGTGCCGCACAGCCACCAACTGCGCTCGCTGGCCCACCTGGTGGCGGCCGAAGGCTCCCATGCCCTGCAGGACACCGCCACGCGCGACAGCCACCTGCAGCGCGCGCTCGAAGACGCGCCCGCACGCGGCACCGCGCTGGAGCAGGAGCTGCGCGAGGGCGCCCAGATGCGCGCCGCGCGCTGGACGCTGGACGACCGCGACGCCGATGCCGCCCTCGAATGGCTGGCCTCCCTGCCCCAGGGCGCCGCACGCCGCACCCTGGCGCTGCGCATCAAGCTCAAGGCCACGCGGCTGGCCCGCCGCACCCAGGAGGCGCTGGACACGGCCCGCCTGCTGGCCAAGCACCGCGCCTTCTCACCCACGGCAGCGCAGAGCATCGTGCGCGGCCTGGCCACCGAACTCATCCACAGCGCCCATGACACAGCCCAGCTGCGCCGCGTCTGGGACGACCTGGAAACCGCCGAGCGCAACATGCCCGAGCTGGCCATCCAGGCCGCGCAGCGCATGGCCGCCCTGGGCGGCGATGCCGGCCAGGTGCGCGCCTGGCTACAGCCGGTATGGGAACGCATGGTGGAACTGCCCGACGCGCTGGCCGAACACCATGCCCTGAAGCTGGTGCGCGCGCTCGAGTCGGGCCTGGACGCCGTGGACGCCGCCTGGCTGGCCCGCATCGAAGCCGCCCAGCAGGCCAACCCGCGCGATGCGCGCCTGCAGTACCTGGCCGGCATGGCCTGCCTCAAGCGCCAGCTCTGGGGCAAGGCCCAGCAGCTGCTGACCCAGGCGGCCCACCAGCTGTCCGACGCCAGCCTGCGCGCCAGCGCCTGGCGCCACCTGGCGGAACTGGCCGAGCAGCGGGGCGACGAGCCCGCCGCCGCCGAGGCCTGGAAAAAAGCCGCGCTCGCGCGCTGACCGGGCAGGCGAGGGTGCCCGCCCATCCCCCGGCCATCTACCGGCCATCCCTCAGCGCCCACCTTTTGGCAAACAAGAGGGAACTTTGAGCGCAAACCCCCTGTCAATTCAGTTTTTTTGAACTGAAGCATCAATCCTGCTGAAGCCGAACGCGCTGGCAGCTTCCTACACTGCGCTCATCGCGGAGCCTTGTGCGCACGGCACAGGGTGCGGCGTGCGGGGCAGCGACGGATGCGCCAGCCCGAAAAACCTGCTCCCACCGCCTGCTGCCTACCTCTGCCCGCCACCCCACTGCCGATCCCACCACGATGCCCCACTCCACGCCGCCCTCCGCCAGTCGACTGGCCCGCTACACCCGCACCGCCATGCTGATGCACTGGGTGCTGGGCCTGGCCCTGATCGGCGCCTTCTGCGTCGGCCTGTACATGACCAGCCTGCCCTTCTCGCCAGCGCGTCTCAAACTCTACAACTGGCACAAATGGGCCGGGGTCACCATCCTCACGCTGTCCGTGCTGCGCATCCTGTGGCGCGCGACGCACCGGCCGCCGGCCCTGCCGACCGCCATGGTCCAGGCCATGCCGCGCTGGCAGGCCCTGGCGCACCACGCCACGCACGGCCTGCTGTACCTGCTGTTCCTGGCCGTGCCGCTGATCGGCTGGGCCTACAGCTCGGCGGCGGGCTTTCCCATCGTCTTCCTGGGCCTGTGGCAACTGCCCGACTTCGTGCCCGTGAACAAGGAACTGGCCGAGGCCATCAAGCCCTGGCACCTGTACACCGCCTGCACCATGGCCGCCCTGGTGGTGCTGCACGTGGCTGCCGCGCTCAAGCACCAATTCATCGACCGCGACGGCCTGATCGGCCGCATGCTGCCCGGCCCGCGCTGAGCCCTCCCTCCCCCCTTCCCGTTCTTTCGCACCGATTTTTCAGGAGCCTCCATGCAAGCATCTTCCTTCGTCTCGAGCCTCGTGCTGGGCGCCGCCGTGCTGGCCGCGCCGTCCGCCTTCGCACAGCAGCAACTGGTCCCCGCGCAGAGCGAGGTGCAGTTCACCGCGCGCCAGATGGGCGTGCCGCTCGAGGGCCATTTCAAGAAGTTCGATGCCAAGGTGGCGTTCGATCCGGCCAAGCCCGACACCAGCAAGATCAGCTTCACCGTGGACACCGGCAGCGCCACGCTGGGCTCGCGCGAGACCGACGCCGAGCTGCCCAAGGCCACCTGGTTCAACGTGCCCAAGTTCCCGCAGGCCGCGTTCGAATCCACCACCATCAAGGCGCTGGGCGGCGGCAAGTTCGAAGTGGCCGGCAAGCTCACCATCAAGGGCAATGCGCAGAACGTGGTCGTGCCCGTGACGCTGGCCCAGAGCGGCGCCACCACCACGGCCACCGGCACCCTGCCGATCAAGCGCCTGGCCTTCAAGATCGGCGAGAACGAGTGGGCCGACACCTCCATGGTGGCCGACGACGTGACCGTCAAGTTCAAGCTCGCGCTGACCGGCGTGGCCAAGCTCTGATCACCGTACCCTTTCCTTTCGCGTTTCCTTTCCCTTGACCCTTCCTTTTTCAGGAGTTGTTTACATGCGCAAGTCTTCGTTCGCCCTGCTCGCCCTGGCCGCAGCCGCCGTTCTGTCCACGGGCGCAGCCCAGGCCCAGAGCGCCGCGTACGCCATCGATCCGACGCACACCTTCGTGACCTTCGAGATCGGCCACTTCGGCGCCACGACCAACCGCGGCCGCTTCGACAAGAAGGAAGGCACCGTGCAGTTCGACCGCGCCGGCAAGACCGGCAAGGTGGAGATCACCGTGGACACCACCTCCATCAACTCGGGCACGCCTCCCTTCGACAAGCACCTGCAAAGCGCTGACATCTTCAACGCCGCCAAGTACCCGACCATCAAGTTCGTCTCCGACAAGTTCACCTTCAACGGCGACAAGGTCAGCGAAGTGAGCGGCCAGCTGACGCTGCTGGACAAGACCAACCCCGTGACCCTGAAGGCCACGCAGTTCACCTGCTACCAGAGCCCCATGCTCAAGCGCGAAGTCTGCGGCGGCGACTTCGAAGCCACCATCGACCGCACCCAGTGGGGCCTGGACTACGGCGTGCAGTACGGCTTCCCCAAGACCGTGCGCCTGGTGGTGCAGATCGAAGCCATCAAGCAGTAATCCACCACGGGCCTTCCGGTCCGCACAAGCCACCCGCGGCATGGCCGCGGGTGGCTTTTTTCATGCCAGGCGGGCATCGGGCCGCCAGCCTTCGGCATGCCATGCCCAGACATGCGTGGGCGCCAGCGCCGACAGGAAGTGCAGGTCGTGCGAGACCACCAGCAGGGCTCCCGTGAAACCCTGCAGCGCTGCCTGCAAGGCCTCCACCGAGGCCAGGTCCAGGTGGTTGGTGGGCTCGTCCAGCAGCAGCATCTGCGCCGGCTCGCCGCCCCACAGCGCGCAGGCCAGCGCGGCCTTGGTGCGCTCGCCGCCGCTGAGCACGCCCGCGGGCCGCTGCACGCGGTCGGCATCCAGCCCCAGCTGCGCCAGGCGTGTGCGCAAGGTGGCCTCGGGCAGGGGCGAGCCCAGTTCGGCCAGGCGCTGCAGCAGGCTCGCGTGCGGCGGCAGCAGTTGCGCGTTGTGCTGGTCCAGCCAGGCCGCGCGCACGCCGCGCACCACCCGGCCCGAGGCAGGTGCCACCTGCCCGGCCACCAGGCGCAGCAGGGTGCTTTTGCCGCAGCCATTGGGACCGGTGATGGCAATGCGCACCGGGCCGTGCCATGCGCCGTCGATGGGCGCCAGCGTGGGCGGCGCGAACGGCGCGCGCACCTGCTCCAGCGCCAGCACCTGCTTGCCGGCGGGCACCGTGCTCTGCGGCAGGGCCAGCGCCACGGGGGTGGGGGCCGGGGCCTGTCGCACGGCCTCGCGCACGGTCGCATCCAGCTGGTCGCGCGCCTCCTGCTGGCGCTCGTGCTCGCGCCCGGCATGGGCTTCGGCACTGTTCTTCATGCGGCCCAGCAGGATGGGCGCGAGGTTGGCCGTGCGCCCCACCCGGCGCCCCTGCGCGGCGCGGCGCTGCTGCGCTTCGTGGTCACGCTGCAGCGCCTTGCGGCCCCGCTCGCGCTCGGTGCGAGCATGGTCGAGCGCCGCCTGCGCTGCGGCCCGCTCCTGGTCCCGCTGCGCCGCATACAAGGCCCAGTTCCCTCCGTAGCGCCGCAGCCCGGCGGGCGCCAGTTCCACGATGGCATCCACCACGCCCAGCAGTTCCCGGTCATGGCTGGCCACGACCGCACCGCCCTGGCGTGCGGCCAACTGGTCCAGCAGCCAGCGCCGTGCACGGCGGTCCAGGTGGTTGGTGGGTTCGTCGAGCACCAGCACCTGGGCGTCCGAGACAAAGGCCCCGGCCAGCGCCACGCGCATGCGCTCGCCGCCGCTCAGGCGGGCCGCATCGCCGTCGCCTGGCAGGTGCCCCAGGCCCAGCGCCAGCAGGGCGCGCTGCCAGCGCGCGGGCAGGTCCCACTGGCCATCGGCCTGCAGCAGGTCCTCGGGCCTGCCCTGGCCCGCCTCCAGGCGCTCCAGCGCGCGCAGCACGGGTGCCAGGCCCGCCAGGTCGGCCACGGTGCTGTCGGGGCCGCCCTGCACCTCCTGCGCCACGGCATGCAGGCGTGCGCTGTGCAGCACGGTGCCGGCAGTGGGCTGCAGCCGGCCCAGCAGCAGTTGCAGGAACACGCTCTTGCCCACGCCATTGGCGCCCACGATACCCGCGGTGCCGGCGCCCAGGGCCAGCGTCAACGGGGCGTTCCACAGCGGCTGGCCATCGGGCAGCACCCAGGTGACGTCCTGGAACTGGAGCGGGGAAAAGGAAGAAAAGGAGGAAGCGGCGGCAGCCCTGCTGCCGCCACGGGCGCGGGGGCCCGAAAAATCGTTGGTCGTCGCCATGCCTGAAGCACTCCACGGTCACCACACAACCGCACCTGTGCCAAGGCCAGGGCGGAACAGCGTGAAAGCGGGCTTACAGGCGCATCGGTGAAGACACCTCGGGTGGTTTGGCGAGGAGCGCAATGTACCGCAAATACCCACGCATTCAAAATTCTCTTTACGTAAATCAATTACGAATAGTAGAATTTCACCACCGACCAAGGAGACAACGCATGAATGCCGTTCTGAAGCCCGACCTCGCCAGCCTGCCCGCACCTGCTGCCGTCCAGCAGCTGCACCATTACGCCTATAAGGCGCGCGACGCCGAGGAAACCCGCCAGTTCTACGAAGACATCCTGGGCCTGCCGCTGTACCACATCATCCAGAGCGACTACGTGCCCAGCACGGGCGAGTACTGCCCCTACACGCATTTCTTCTTTCGCCTGAAGGACGGCTCTTTCATCGCCTTCTTCGACCTGGGTGACGACGTGAAGGCCGAGCCTTCGCCCAACACGCCGCTGTGGGTCAACCACATCTCGTTCCGCGTGGACACGGTGCAGGAACTGGAAAACACCAAGGCGCGCCTGGAAGCCTTCGGCATCGAGGTGTTGGGCGTGACCGACCACCACATCTTCAAGAGCATCTACTTCTTCGACCCCAACGGCATCCGCCTGGAGCTGACCGCGCAGCTCGCCGATGCACAGGCCATGGAAAAGGACAGCACCGTGGCCCACGCCCGCCTGAAGGAATGGACGGCCCGCAAGGAGCAGTGGCGCAAGGAGCGCGCCGAGGGCAAGGCGGCCGAGCCGCTCAAGCCCCAGAGCAACGACCGGCCGGAATTCGCCAAGGGCTGAAGCCTGCCCCGCCGCAAAAGGAAAAGGTGCCACCCTTTCGGGCGGCGCCTTTTGCATTGCTGCACAGGCCGGTAGCTACGCAGCGTCCAGCTCCGCCAGCAGGTCGCTGGTGGTGGCGGCTTCGAGCAGCGCGCGCGTATAGGGCTGCTGCGGCCGGTCGAAGATGTCGGCCACGCTGCCCTCTTCGACGATGCGGCCGTTCTCCATCACGATGATGCGGTCGGCGATCTCGGACACCACGGCCAGGTTGTGCGAGATGAACAGGCAGCCGAAGCCGCGCTCGGCCTGCAGGCGCCTGAGCAGCTCCAGCACCTGCTTCTGGATCGTCATGTCCAGGGCCGAAACGGGCTCGTCGGCCACCACGAAGGCGGGCTTGCGCACCAGGGCGCGCGCAATCGCCACGCGCTGGCGCTGGCCGCCCGACAGGGCATGCGGGTAGCGTTCGCCAAAGCCGGCCAGGCCCACCTCGGCCAGCATGGCATCCACCGTGGCCTGCAGGGCATCGCGCGTGAGCAGCGGGCCGTGGCGCAGCGGCTCGGCGACGATGTCGCGCACGCGCTGGCGCGGGTCGAGCGAAGAGTACGGGTCCTGGAACACCAGCTGGCAGGCCAGCCGGAACTCGCGCCGCCCGGCAGCATCGGCCTGGCCCAGCGAAGTGCCGCGAAAGCACACGTCGCCGCCCGCCACGGGCAACAGGCCGGTCATGGCGCGGCCCAGTGTGGTCTTGCCCGAGCCCGAGCCCCCCACCACGGCCACCACCTCGCCCGGCTGGATGGCCAGCGACACCCCGCGCACCGCCAGCTTGGGCGCGGCCTTGGACAGCCAACCCTGGCGCGCGCCCGGAAAGCTCACATGCACGTCCCGGGCCTCGATCAGCGGCGCCTGCACGGGGCGCGCCGGGCGCTGGGCGCTGCGCTGGGGCAGTGCCTCGATGAGGCTTCGGGTATAGGCCTGGCGCGGCGCAGTAAGCACACTGCGCACCGCGCCGGCCTCGACCAGCCGGCCCTTTTCGAGCACCACCACCGACTGCGCGTAGCGCGCCACCAGCCCCAGGTCGTGCGTGATCAGCAGCACCGCCGTGCCCTCGGTGCGCGTGAGCTCGGCCATGATCTCCATCACCTCGCGCTGGCTCAGCGAATCGAGCGCCGTGGTGGGCTCGTCGGCGATCAACAGGCGTGGCTTGAGCAGCATGACCGAGGCCAGCATGATGCGCTGGCGCATGCCGCCCGAGAACTGGTGCGGGTAGGCGGCCAGGCAGCGCTCGGGGTCGGCGATCTGCACGCGGCGCAGCATGGCGATGGCGCGCTCGCGCGCCTGGGCCGTGCTCACCTTCTCGTGCAGGCGCAGGCCCTCGAAGAGCTGCTCGGCAATGGTCATCGCGGGGTTGAGCGAGACCATGGGCTCCTGGAACACCATGCCCACGTCGCAGCCGCGCAAAGCGCGCAGCGACTGCGCCGACAGCGTGCCCACGTCGCGGCCCTGCAGCAGCACGCTGCCGCCGCTCTGGCGCACCTGGGGCGGCAGCAGGCCCATCACGGCACGCCCGGCCATGGTCTTGCCGCTGCCCGACTCGCCCACCAGGGCCACCACGCCACCGGCGGGCACGTCGAAGGAGACGGCGTCCAGCAGCGGACGGGCGTGGGGGCCGTGCACCGTGAGCTCACGCACGGACAAGAGCGGCAACGGGTTCTTCTCGGTCGTCATGTCGGTTCTTTCCGCCAAGGGGTAGGACGATGGCCGCATCAGCGGTGCTCCATGCGCGGGTCGAGCCAGTCGCGCAGCGCATCGCCCAGCAGGTTCACGCCGAGCAGCGTGAGCGCGATGCAGGCACCGGGCGCAATGCCCAGCCAGGCGGCGGTCTCGATGTAGGGCCGGCCCGAGGCCAGCATGTTGCCCCAGGTGGGCGCGGGCGGCGGCACGCCCAGGCCCAGGAAGCTCAGCGCGCTCTCGGCCAGGATGACCCAGCCGAACATCGACGTGGCCAGCACCACCAGGGGCGCCACGCAGTTGGGCAGGATGTGCGCGAACACCGTGCGCAGGCCGGAGTTGCCGATGACCTCGGAGGCCTCGATGTACTCCTTCTCGCGCAGCGACAGCACCGAGCCGCGCACCACGCGCACCGCCGTGGGTGCATAGGCCAGGCCCAGCGCGACGATGATGCCCCACTGGTTGGCGCCCACGATGACCATCACGCCCAGGGCCAGCAGGATGCCGGGGAAGGCCAGCATGGCATCGTTGAAGACCATCAGCACCCGGTCCAGCCAGCCGCGGAAGTAGCCGGCCACCAGGCCGATCACCACGCCCAGCACCAGCGCCAGCGCCACGGTGAGTGCGGCCACCACCAGGCTGGTGCCGGCCCCGGCCATCAGGCGCGAGAGGATGTCGCGGCCGAATTCGTCGGTGCCCAGCAGGTAGGTGCCCGAGGGCGGCTGCAGCCGCTGGCGCAGCGCCACGCCCATGGGGTTGTAGGGGGTCCAGAACACCGACAGCAGGGCCATGGCGCCCACCAGCGCCACCAGCAGGCCCCCGACCAGGGCATTGGTACGCAGACGTTTCATCAAGCGCTTGATCATCATCATGACGCGGACACCCGGGGATCGAACAGGGGATAGCACAGGTCCACCACGAGGTTGACGAGCACGTAGATGGCGGCCGTGAACAGCAGGCAGCCCTGCACCACGGGGTAGTCGCGCGCAAAGATCGCGTCCACCAGCAGGCGGCCCAGGCCGGGCAGGGTGAACACCGTCTCCAGCACCGCGATGCCGCCCAGCAGGTTGCCGAGCACCAGGCCGATCATGGTCCAGGTGGGCGCAAACGCATTGGGCAGCACATGGCGCAGCAGCACGCGCCGCTCCGACAGGCCCTTGGCGCGCGCATGGGTCACGTACTCCAGGCGCAGCACCTCCACGGCGCTGGCGCGCGCCATGCGGGTCAGGATGCCGAGCTCGATCAGCGCTAGGGTGATGGTCGGCAGCACCAGGAAGGACAGCGCCGAGCGCCAGTCCTCGCTGAAGGGCACGTAGCCCACCACCGGCACCAGGCCGAGCTTGAGGCCCACGAACAGCAGCAAGAGCAGGCCCAGCCAGAAGCTCGGAATGGACAGGAAGAACGTGGCGGCGGCCACCACCATGGTGTCGAGCACGCTGTTCTGCTTCCACGCGGCCAGCAGGCCGGCGGGCACGGCCAGCAGCGCGGCCAGGGCCACGGCCACGAGCACGATGGCGGCACTCACCTGGAAGCGCTCGAGCAGCAGCGGCAGCACGGCCTCGCCGCTGGTGATGGAGTGGCCCAGGTCGCCCTGCAGCATCTTGCCGAGCCACAGCGTGAACTGCACGGGGATCGGCCGGTCGAGCCCGAACTGGGCATGCAGGTCGGCCAGTTGCTCGGGCGTGGCGCTGTCACCGAGGATGAGCAGCGCCGGATCGCCCGGCACCAGGCGCATGAGCACGAAGACCATCAGGCTCACGAGAAACAGGGTCGGCAGCGTCCACAGCAGGCGCCGGCCGACATAGGCGGGGAAGGAGGAACCCATGGTGTGTGAATCCGGTCAGCAGGCCATCGGCTTCACGGGGCGCGCAGCGCCACGCCCCAGGCCCGCGGCGTACCCAGCGCCCAGCCCTTGTAGCCCTTGGCGTAGGAGCGGGCGGCACTGGTGTTCACGGCCGAGTACATGAAGATCGCCGGCACATCCTCGCGCATGCGGGCTTCGAGCCTGTCGAACAGGGCCTGGCGCTGGGCCACGTCGCTGGTTTCCATGCTCTTGGCCAGCAGTTCGTGCGCCAGGGGTTCATCCCACACCTTGCGCGGCTGCTTGTCCTTGGGGCCGGTCACCATCTCGTACGACAGGGCCGGGTCGAGCCGGGCCGAGAAGGTGAAGGCCATGGCCTGGTAGCTGCCCTTGGTGTAGCGGTCGAGCAGCGTGGCCCAGTCGAGCACCTCGACCTCGGCCTTGATGCCCGCCTCCTGCACCATGGCCTGGGTCAGCACGGCGATGTTGAACACGCTGTTGTAGCGCTTGGTGGCCAGGATCTTGATGGGCTCGCCCTTGTAGCCGGCCTCGGCCAGCAGCTTTTTGGCCAGCGCCAGGTTGCGCGGCGGCACCGCCGCCTGCGGCTTCTTGTAGAAGGCGCTGGGCGTGGGCACGACCGAGCGGCTGGGCGGGGCATTGCCCGAGGTGACGGCGGCCACCAGCTCGGGCATGTCGAGCGCGAGCGCGATGGCGCGGCGGATGCGCGCGTCCTTGAGCAGCGGGTCGCGCGTCTGGAACAGCAGGCCCTGCACGTTCATGGTGGCCTGGGTTTCCATCAGCACGTCCTTGCGGCCCTTGTACTCGGCCATGTCCTCGTCGTTGATGTCGTAATTCAGGTCGATCCCGCCCGAGAACAGCGCGGCCTTGGCGGCCGAGGCATCGGGGATGATGATGAAGCGCACCTTGGGCGTCTCGGCGATCTTGGCGCCGGTGTTGCCGTCGCGCGGGCCGGGCAGCGCGGCATAGCCGTCGTTGCGCAAGAGCTCGATGTACTGGCCGCGCTTCCACTCCCCGAGCTTGTAGGGCCCGGTGGCCACGGGCTCGCGCCACTTGCCGTCGGCCTCGAGCGAGCTGCGGTGGTAGATGCCGGTGCCGCCGCAGTCCACGCGCGCCAGCGTCGCCAGGAACAGGGCCGAGGGCTTGTCCAGCGTGTAGACCACGGTGGCGGCATCGGGCGCCTCCACCTTGACCACCTTGGCCAGGCCGCGCCCGTCGAACTCGGCCAGGCAGCGCCAGTTGTTGGCCGGGACCATGTAGCGGTTCCAGGCGAAGAGCACGTCATCGGCCGTGAGCGGCGCGCCGTTGTGGAATTTCACGCCCTGGCGCAGCTTGAAGGTGTAGGTCTTGCCGTCGGCCGAGGTGCTGACCGACTGGGCCAGCAGCGGCGCCACGGAGGCGTCCTCGCGGTAGGCCACCAGGCCTTCGAGCAGGTGCATCATCACCGCGTCGGTGTTGTTGTCGCGGTTGACGCCGGGGTCGGTGGAGCGGATGTCGGCATTCAGGCGGATGCGCAGGGTATCGGCCTGCGGCTGGGCCTGGGCCAGGCCGAACGTGCACAAGCCGGCGAGCAGGGCCAGGCCTCTGGACAGCCAGCGCGAGGGGGCAGTAGTCATCTCGGGGTCCTTTCTTCGGGGGGCAGGCGAGCGGAGGGGCGGCGGGCGCGCTCAGGCCAGCGCCAGCTGGCGCTCCAGGTCCAGGCGGTAGGCCTGGAAACTGCGGCTGAGCGCGGGCAGCATGGCCACCTCCATCTCGCCCAGGGCCGGCTCCATCACCACCATGGCCACGGTGGCCGAGAGGTTGCTGCTGGAGTTGGGGCGCGGCGGGCGGCACACCGACCAGGGCGACTGGAAGTCGTCGAACAGCGCGGCCTTGATGTGCTCGCGCGTAAGCGCACCGATGTGCGGCTCGACCAGCGCGCGCACGCGCAGGTCGCGGTAGAGCGAGTCGGGCGTGTTCACGATGCCCATGTCCTTGACCTTGGCCAGCGCGATCGGGCTCTGGAAGTGGTTGGCATGCACGATGACGCCGCGCTCCGGGTGGATCTGGAAGGTCTCGTCGGGCGCGCACTCGAAGTCGATGGCCACGCCGGTGGCATGCGAGACCATCACGTTGTTGGACGCCGACTTGGGCGTGCAGTAGACGATGCGCATGGCCAGGGCCAGCTGCACCTGCTCCAGCGCCTTGCGGCGCAGCAGGGCCAGCGGCACGCCGAGCTGGCGGTAGTCACGGTCGGACTCCAGGTAGTTGGCGGTGATGGAGATGCCCGCAGAATTCATGCCCGAGCGGGCCAGCCCCCCGGCTTCGGTGAAGGTCAGGATGTCCGGGCCATCGTCGCGCAGCACACGCAGCACCACGGCGGTCTCGGCGCACTCGGCCTTCCAGTCCCAGTTCTGGGCATGGATCACGCGGCCCGAGGCCGTGGCTTCGGGCATGGCCACCACGCCGGTGCAGCCATCGGGGTCGATCTGCGCGGGCTGGCCCTTGCGGCGGCGGTCGGCGAGCTTGAGGATCTCGGTGCGCGCATTGAGCATCACCACGGCCTCGTACGACACGCCGGCCCCCTCGGCGATGCCCCGCATCTCGTCGAGGTAGGACGCATCGAAGGCCTCGATGGTGGGCTCGAAGGTCTTCACCAGCGTGCCGATCTCGGGCCAGCCGAGTTGGCTGCCCTCCAGCTGGGTGGAGTAATGTTCGATACCGCGCAGGATGCGCGCCTTGGCCTGTTCGCCATACTGGCGGCCACGCTCGCGCGGTGCACCGCGCACCTCGATCAGCGGGCAGGAAGGAATGGGCTGCTGGGCGCCCCAAGGGAAAGTCTGGTCCATGGCGATGGGTGGAGTGAGCGATCATCGATCGATGGATTGAATTGTATTTTGTAGAATAAAAAACATCAACTGTTTCAAGCTATGGTTTCTACCCCCCTGCATCTGGAGCTGGCCGACCGCATCAGCCGCCTCATCCACGAGGACGGCCTGGCAGCCGGTGCGCGCCTCAATGAAAACCAGCTCGCCGAGCGCCTGGGCGTCTCGCGCACGCCGGTGCGCGCAGCGCTCGACCACCTCGCGCAGCAGGGCTTTGCCGAGCGCAAGCCGCACCGCGGGGTGGAACTGCTGCAGGTACCGCCCCTGCCCGCGCCCGCCCGCGAGGCGGCCGACGGCAGCGACGAACTGCTCAGGCGCATCGCCTACGACCGCCAGCATGGCAACCTGGGCGAGTACGTCTCCGAGAAGGAACTGATGGAGGCCTATGACCTGGGCCGCCCGGCCATCCGCAACGCGCTGGAGCGCCTGGCCGACCTGGGCGCCATCGAGCCCAAGCTTGGCTACGGCTGGCGCTTTGCCACGGGCGCCTGGGACGCCAGCGTGCGCCACGAGAGCTACCGCTACCGCATGGTGATCGAGCCCGCGGCCATCCGCGAGCCCGGATTTGCCTTGCCTGCCGCCTGGGCGAAGGACATGCGCCAGCAGCACGAGGCGTTTCTGCGCACGCTGTCGGAGGAGTCGTCGAGCATCGCCTTCTTCGAGATGAATGCGGCCTTCCACGAAGGGGTGGCCGCTGCCTCGGGCAACCGTTTCTTCCATATGGACATCCAGCGCCAGAACCGCCTGCGCCGCCTGTCCAACTACGACTGGAAGTACGGCCGCGAGCGCATGGAGGTGAACTGCCGCGAGCACCTGGAGATGCTGGACCGCCTGCAGGCGGGCGACCAGGAACTGGCTGCCTTGCTGATGCTGCGCCATCTGGACGTGGCCAGCCGTTTGCGACCTCCGAAGCTGACTCCCCCCTGAGGCGCTACGCGCCTTCCCCCCTGAGGGGGGACGCCGCCAGCGCATGGGCTGGAAACGCCGCCTTTGCGGCGGGGCGGCCCTTGCGCGGGGGCACTGGGCTGGATCGCGTCAGTTATTGCAACCCACCCGAATTGATTTTTGTTTAAACAAAAAACATAATGACGGAAATTGCAGCCCTCACCGAAAGCCCCATGACCTCTGCCCCCCACCCCAGCGCCCCCAACGACACCGCCTTCTGGCTCCCTTTCACCGCCCAGCGCCAGTTCCAGCAGCAGCCCATGCTGTTCACCGCCGCCCAGGGCATGCACTACACCACCGACGATGGCCGCCAGGTGCTCGACGCCATGGCCGGCCTGTGGTGCTGCAACGCCGGCCACGGCCAGCCGCGCATCACCGAGGCGATCCGCGAGGCCGCGGGCCGCATGGACTTCGTCTCGTCGTTCAAGATGAGCCACCCGGCCGCCTTCACGCTGGCCCGGCGCATCGCCGACCTGGCGCCGAGCGGCATGGACCATGTGTTTTTCACCAACTCGGGCTCCGAGGCGGTGGACACGGCCCTCAAAATCGCGCGCGCCTACCACCAGGCGCGCGGCGATGCGCGCCGCACCCTGCTGGTGGGCCGCGCCAAGGGCTACCACGGCATGGGCTTCGGTGGCCTGTCGGTGGCCGGTATCGGGCGCCACAAGCGCGACTTCGGCCCGCTGCTGCCCGACACCGCCCACCTGCCCCTGCCCTACGACGCGGACGCGCGCTTCTCGCGTGGCCAGCCGGCCACGGGCGCGCACTACGCAAATGCGCTGGAGCAGCTGTTCCTGGTGCACGACCCGGCCACCATCGCGGCCGTGATCGTCGAGCCCGTGACAGGCTCGGGCGGCGTGTACCCGCCGCCCGTGGGCTACCTGCAGCGCCTGCGCGAGCTGTGCACGCAGCACGGCATCCTGTTGATCTTCGACGAGGTCATCACCGGCTTTGCGCGCGTGGGCGCCGCCTTCGGGGCCCAGGCCTTCGGCGTCACGCCGGACCTGATCTGCTGCGCCAAGGGCATGACCAACGGTGCCGTGCCCATGGGTGGCGTGGTCGCGGGCAATGCGGTCTACGAGGCCTTCATGCAGGGCTCGACCAGCATGATCGAGCTGTTCCACGGCTACACCTACTCGGCCCACCCGCTGGCCTGCGCGGCCGGCCTGGCCACGCTGGACGTGCACGAGGGACTGGGTCTGGCCGCGCGCGTGCAGGCCATCGCCCCGGTGTGGGAGGCCGCACTGCACGCCCTGCGCGATGCGCCGCACGTGGTGGACGTGCGCAACATCGGCCTTCTGGGTGCCGTGGACCTGGCGCCGCGCGCTGGCGCCGCCGGTGCACGCGGCAATGCCGTGCATGCGGCCTGCTTCGAGGCCGGCGTGCTGATCCGCAACTCGGGCGACACGCTGGTGCTTTCGCCCCCGCTGGTGATCAGCGAGGCACAGATCCACGAGGTAGCGGACAGCATCCGCGCGGCGCTTCAGACCATCGCCTGAGCACCATGCAGGAACACCGCAACTTCTACATCGATGGCGCCTGGGTACCCGCCCTGGGCACGCGCACGCAGGACGTCATCGACCCCAGCACCGAACAGCCCGTGGCGCGCATCGCGCTGGGCGATGCACGCGACCTCGACCATGCGGTGGTTGCCGCGCGCCGCGCCTTCCCGGCATGGGCCGCCCAGGGCCGGGAACAGCGCCTGGCCGTGCTGCACGCCGTGATCGCCGCCTACGAAAGCCGCATGGACGAGATCGCCATGGCCATCTCGCTGGAGATGGGGGCCCCCATCACGCTGGCCCGCCAGGCGCATGCGGTGGCGGGCCTGTCGCACCTGAAGCAGGCGGCCCGGGTGCTGGCGGGCTATGCCTTCGACGAGGTGGTGAACCGCACCCGGGTGGCGCGTGAGCCGATCGGCGTGTGCGGCCTGATCACGCCCTGGAACTGGCCCATGAACCAGATCGCCTGCAAGGTGGCGCCCGCGCTGGCCGCGGGCTGCACCGTGGTGCTCAAGCCCAGCGAGACGGCGCCGCTGTCGGCCCTGCTGTTCGCGCAGGTGCTGCATGCAGCGGGGGTGCCGCCGGGCGTGTTCAACCTGGTCAACGGCGACGGGCCGGGCGTGGGCGCGGCCATGGCGGCGCATGCCGACATCGACATGGTTTCCTTCACCGGCTCCACGCGTGCCGGCGTGGCCGTGGCCAAGGCGGCGGCGGACACCGTCAAGCGCGTGGCGCAGGAACTGGGTGGCAAGTCGCCCCACATCGTGGTGGACGGCGTCGACCTGCCGGCCACGATCCGCCAGGCGGCGCTGCAGTGCTTTCGCAACAGCGGCCAGTCGTGCAATGCGCCCACGCGCCTGTTGGTGCCCGCGCACCTGCACGATGCCGCCACGGCCATCGCGGTGGACGTGGCGCAGTCGCTGCGCATGGGCGATCCGCGCGACGCGGCCACCACGCTCGGCCCGGTGGCCAACGCCGTGCATTACGGCAAGGTGCGCGAATGCATCGCCACCGGCCTGCACGAAGGCGCACAGCTCGCCACCGGCGGGCTGGAGCGGCCCCCAGGCCTGGAGCAAGGCTATTTCGTGCAGCCCACGGTGTTTGCCAACGTGCGCAACACCCTGGCCATCGCGCGCGAGGAAATCTTCGGCCCGGTGCTTTGCATCCTGCCCTATGGCAGCGAGGAAGAGGCCATCGCGATCGCCAACGACACGGTCTACGGCCTGTCGGCCTGTGTGAGCGCGCCCGACCTGGACCATGCCCGCCGCATCGCCCGGCGCCTGCGTGCCGGCATGGTGCATATCAACGGGGCCCGGGCCGACCACGCGGCGCCGTTCGGCGGCTACCGGCAGTCGGGCAACGGCCGCGAATGGGGCCGCCTAGGTTTCGAGGAGTATCTGGAGACCAAGTCCATGTTCGGGTACGAGGAGCCTGAGGCATAAACGCAGCGGCGTCTTTCACTCGGGGGTTGCGCTTCCCCTTGGCGCATGCAACTGGCACGGCCCAGGCCAGCGCCCCCGCGCAAGGGCCGCCCCGCCGCGCTGGGGGCGTCCCCCTCCCGACTCGCGCAG
>NZ_AKJX01000210.1 GCF_000276605.1 Acidovorax sp. CF316
TTGGCGACGCAAGAGAAAGTTACTGCGCCGCCGGGCGCACATCCCGGCCTCCGCCCTCAACCAAAGCACGCAGCAACCACAATCGACGAAACAAGCTCACCCCCGCACCGCCCCCCGAAGCAAATCCGCCACCTTCATCTTCTCCAACCCCGCACTGCTCCAAAACGACCCCAGACTCTCCGCCCGCTCCAGCAACAGCTTTTCCACCAGCGGCTCGGCCGAAGTAGCCACAGGATCCACCAACAGCAGATACCGCGGCTCCGCCACATCCGCCGCATCCGGGTCGGCCTGCGCGTCGTTGATCTGCCCCACCCAGTCCAGCGACAGCAGCGCATCGAGCACAGGCTCGAGCTGCAGCACATCGAGTCGCAGCAGCAGTGCCAGCTCGCTCGCACGCAGTCCCTTCTGCGCATGGCGCCGCGCCAGGTACAGCTCCTGCAGCACCTCCACCGCGAGCTGGAAGTTCCAGCCCGCCACGGTGCCCCGCCGGGCCACGCCGGCCAGCAGGCTGGGCAGGTAGGCGGTCACCACCGCACCCAGCAGCACGATGACCCAGGCCACATAGATCCAGACCAGCAGGATGGGCAGGGTGGCGAACGCGCCGTACACCACCGAATAGGTCGGCACATTGCTCAGGTAGATCGCCAGCACCCGCTTGGCCAGCTCGATGCAGACCGACACGAACAGGCCGCCGGCCCAGGCGTGGCGCCATTTCACGGGGGTGTTGGGCACGTAGTGGTACAGCGCCGCCATGCAGCCGGCCAGCACGAAGAACTGGATCGAATCGAACAGCAGCTGCACGCCGCTGGGCAGCGCCTTCACCAGCCCGCCCGATGCCGACATGACGTACGAGGTGACGGCCAGGCTCACGCCCAGCAGCAGCGGGCCCAGGGTGATCACGGCCCAGTAGATCAGCACGCGCTGGCCCAGGGGGCGCAGGCGGCGCACGCGCCAGATGTCGTTGAGCGTGCGGTCCATGGTGAGGATCAGGGCCAGCGCCGTGGCCAGCAGGATGCTGAAGCCCGCCACCCCCAGGCTGCTGGCCTTGGCCGCGAACTGGGTGAGGTAGCCCAGCACCTGGCGCGAGATGCTGTCGGGCACCAGGCTGTCGACCAGCCAGCGCTGCAGCACGTCCTGCACCTTGCCGAAGATGGGGAACGCGGTGAACACCGCCAGCGCCACCACGAAGAAAGGCACCAGCGCCAGCGTGGTCGTGAAGGTCAGGCTGCTGGCTGTCAGGCCCAGGTGGTCCTCGCGAAAGCGCTCGCGCAGGGTCAGGGCCGTCGTTTTCCAGGGGAAATGCGACAGCTGCGTGATCAGCGCTTCGATGCGCAAGGCTACAGTCTGCAAGGTCAAGGGCATGGCCGATATGATCCTAGGCCCGGAAAGGGGCCACAGGGGGTGCGAAAACGCTGCATCGCAATGAATGCGGGCAGGCGACATACACCGCGCATTGTGGGCCCAAGTACGCGGCGGGCCGCAAGCACAATGACAAGGGATTGCCCACCAAGCCCGCCCATCGCACCCGGACCCTCCGAACGTTTTTGAGCCTCTGCGCCACCATCCACCGACTGCCACTGCTGCACCACCACCGATGACCGCTCCCCTTCCCGTCTCCGACCACGCCATCGCTGCCACCCGCTGGGCCGCCACGGGCAGCGTGATGGCACTGATCGTGCTGTGCCTGGCCTGGGAGCTGGTGCTGGCCCCCGTGCGCCCCGGTGGCTCGTGGATCGCCCTGAAGGCGCTGCCGCTGTGCATTCCGCTGGCCGGCCTGCTCAAGAACCGCATGTACACCTACCGCTGGGTGAGCCTGGTGATCTGGCTGTACTTCACCGAAGGCGTGGTGCGCGGCTGGGGTGACAAGCCGCCCTCGCAGTGGCTGGCCTGGGCCGAGGTGCTGCTGTGCCTGGTGCTCTTCACGGCCTGCACGCTGCACGTGCGGCTGCGCCAGCGCAACGCCAAGGCCATGGCCATGGCAGCCGCCAGAGAATCACAGGAAGGGCAGCAGGCGCTGTCCTCACCCGCCACCTGACACGGTACAAGCCCCACCCGACAATCCACCATCACGCTGCAATCAATGCCCTGGCGCCCGCCCCGGCAGCAGCCCTGACCGCTGTAGACGAAAGGCCAACGACATGACCACCACCCTCCTCGACACCCTGCGCACCCTGGTCGGCCCGGCCCATGTGCTGACCGACGGCGACCTGACCGCCTGGGAGCAGGACTGGCGCCGTCGCGTGCGCGGCAAGGCCCTGGCCGTGGTGCGCCCCGCCAGCACGCAGGAAGTGGCCGCCGTGGTCAAGGCCTGCGCCGCGGCCGGCACGGCCATCGTGCCGCAGGGTGGCAACACCGGCTTGGCGGTGGGCTCCACGCCCGACGACAGCGGCACGCAGATCGTGCTGAGCCTCACGCGCATGAACGCCGTGCGCAGCGTCGACACCGACAACCTCACCATGACGGTGGAGGCCGGCTGCATCCTGCAGAACCTGCAGGACGTGGCGCAGAACGCGGGCGTGTTGTTCCCCCTGTCGCTCGCGGCCGAGGGCAGCTGCACCATCGGTGGCAACCTGGGCACCAATGCCGGCGGCACGCAGGTGGTGCGCTACGGCAATGCGCGCGACCTGTGCCTGGGCCTGGAAGTCGTCACCGCCCAGGGCGAGGTCTGGGACGGCCTCAAGGGCCTGCGCAAGGACAACACCGGCTACGACCTGCGCGACCTGTTCATCGGCAGCGAAGGCACGCTGGGCATCATCACCGCCGCCACGCTCAAGCTTTACCCCGAGCCCGCCGCACGCCTCACGGCCTGGGCGGCCGTGCCCTCCATGGAGCACGCCGTGGCCCTGCTGGGCCTGGCGCACAAGCACCTGGGTGCGGGCCTCACGGGCTTCGAGGTCATGGGCCAGTTTGCGCTGAGCCTGGTGGGCAAGCACATGCCACAGCTGCGCGTGCCCTTCCTGGGTGACGAGAACGCGCCCTGGTGCGTGCTGCTCGAAAACTCCGACAGCGAATCCGAAGAGCACGCCCGCGGCCGCTTCGAGGCACTGCTGGAGACGGCGTTCGAGGCCAGCTGCGTGACCGACGCCGTGGTCGCCGAGAACCTCGCGCAGGCCCAGCAGCTGTGGCACATCCGCGAGAACATCCCGCTGGCGCAGGCCGAAGAGGGCCTGAACATCAAGCACGACATCTCGATCCAGATCTCGCGCATCCCTGCCTTCGTGGCCCACACCGACGCCGTGCTGCGCCGCGAGATCCCGGGCGTGCGCCTGGTCAACTTCGGCCACCTGGGCGACGGCAACCTGCACTACAACGTGCAGGCGCCCGTAGAAGGCGATCCCAAGGCCTTCCTGCGCGACCACGAAGAGCATGTGCACCAGTTGGTGTACGACGCGGTGGCCGAGTTCGGCGGCTCCTTCTCGGCCGAGCACGGCATCGGCGAGCTCAAGGCCGACAAGCTCGAAAAGTACCAGTCGCCCGTGGCGCTGTCGATGATGCGCGCCGTCAAGCAGGCGCTGGACCCACAGGGCATCATGAACCCCGGGCGCGTGCTCAACCGCTGACTGGAGCACCTCGCATGGCGACCCCAGTGAACGTCCGCCCCGTCACGGCGAGTGACTACGCTGCATGGCGCCCGCTCTGGGACGGCTACAACGCCTTCTACGGCCGCTTTGGCGCCACCGCCCTGCCCGAGCACATCACAGCGAACACCTGGCAGCGCTTGCTCGACCCCTCCGAGCCGGTGCACTGCCTGGTGGCCGAAGAGGAAGCCAGCAGCGGCGCCCTGCTGGGCCTGACCCACTACCTGTACCACCGCAGCATGACGCGCATCGAACCGGTCTGCTACCTGAGCGACCTGTTCACCCGCGAGGCCGCGCGCGGGCGTGGCGTCGGCCGCCTGCTGATCGAAGCCGTGTACGAACAGGCCCGTTCGGCCGGCTCGTCGCGCGTGTACTGGCAGACGCAGGAGGGCAATGCGGCAGGTCGCGCGCTGTACGACAAGGTGGCCAAACACCACGGCTTCATCGTCTACGCGAAAGAGCTTTGACGGGCCTGCTGTCCTGCCTCCAAACGTAAGCCCTGCAAGCGACAGAAAAACCTTTCAACATTACGGCCCGCAAGGCCAAAACAGGCCCGCCACGGTGGTCCAATCAGCGCCCTTTTCGCTGCTTTGACACCCTGTTTTGAATCTGCTTTTTTCCTGGCCCCGCGCCGCGCGTGGGGCCACGGCCCTGGCGCTGGTCCTTGGCGCCGTCGCCCCTTCCCTCGCCCGCACTCCCTCCACCTTTCTCGACAGCATCCCCGGCCTGCGCAGCACGCAGCCCACGGGCTTCGGGCATTGCCCGCAGTTTTTCGCGGGCGGCAAGCCGCCGCCCGCGCCGCGCCGCGCCTTGCAGCGCGAGCTGTGCTATGAGGCCTTTGCCGTGCTGCACAGCGGCGAGACGCGCACACCGGTCTACGTGGCCCAGCGCCTGAACCGCCAGGTGCTGGAGGGCGCGGACGAAAAACGCGCCGACAAGTTCTTTGCCGACGCCCGCCTGCCCCGCGGCGAACGCGCCGAGCTCGACGACTACAAGCGCTCGGGCTACAGCCGCGGGCACATGGCGCCGGCGGCGGACATGTCCACCCCCACGGCCATGGCGCAGAGCTTCTCGCTGGCCAACATGGTGCCGCAGGACCCCAAGCAGAACGGCGGCCCCTGGGCCCGCATCGAGCAGGACACGCGGCGCTATGTGCTGCGTGCCCGGGGCGACGTGTACGTGATCACCGGCCCGGTCTTCACTGCCGAGAGTCCCACCATCGGTGGCAACCGGGTGCGCGTGCCGGCCTACCTGTTCAAGCTGGTGTACGACGCCAGCACGCAGCGCGCCTGGGCGCACTGGCAGGCCAACCGCGCGGGCGAGCGGGCAGGCCCGCCCATCAGCTACCAGGAGCTGGTGAAGAGGACGGGGGTGGAGTTTCTGCCGGCCCTGGCGGCGGCGCACTGACGGGCGCCGTCCGCAGACCGGGAGGGGCGAGGGAGGAGCGAGGAAGGAGCGGCATAGCGGCCAACAAAAACCGCATCTGCAAACTCGCATTCCTTCGTTGGAGGCGCTGGCCTGCCTGCGCAAAATGACACGGGTCGGTGCCAACAGGGGAACCAGGCGCCGGCCCCTTCGTCTCTCCTCCCAACGCAAGGACTTCACCATGTCACTGCTTCGCCACCCCGAACTCCTGGCGCCCCGTGCGCTGTCCGTGCTGCGCATCATCTCGGCCTTCCTGCTCATCCAGCATGGCTCGGCCAAGCTGCTGGGCTTTCCGCACGTTGCGTACTTCGACAACCTGCAGATCGTCTCCCTGCTCGGCCTGGCCGGCATCCTGGAGCTGGTGGGCGGGGTGCTGCTGCTCGTGGGCCTGTTCACGCGGCCCACGGCCTTCGTGCTCTCGGGCCTCACGGCATTCGCCTACTTCATCGGCCATGCCACCAAGGGACATGTGCTGGCGCCTTCGCTCAACCAGGGCGAGGCCGCCGTGCTGTTCTCCTTCGTGTTCCTGTACATCGCGGCCGCTGGCGCAGGGCCCTGGAGCATCGATGCGCGCCGCACCAGGGTGCCCACGCAGGCACCGCTGCCCGTGAGCGCCTGAGCCCCCACGCCCCCCCGCGCTCACTCGGTTGATTTGGCTATATGCAACTGACGCAAAAGTCGTTCCATTGCGGCCACCCGCTTCCGACAATCGCGCCCACACCGCTTGCCTGCGACGACGACGAACCTGGAGCCTGCGCCATGCTGCCCGTGACCACCGAAGACATCGACCTCAGTCCGCCCGACGGCGCCTTCTGGAAGGCGCTGCGCAACCTGGCCATCAGTGCGCTCGTGGTGTGCGCGGTCGCGCTGATCGCGGGCTTTCTGGTCGCCACCTCCGCCCAGGCACAGCCGGTGCAGCCAGGCAGCCCGGGCACGGCGGCCCGCGCCTGAATCCAGACCCCTCGCCATGGCCCGCGACAACGCTCTTCTTCCACCGGCATCACCCGCAGCGCAGGCACGCCGCGTGCTGGCCCTGACGGCGCAGGCCTGGGGCGTGGCACCAGACTCCCCCGCGGCACTGGCACGCCGCGCGCCGCACGGCCATGTGCGCACGCGGGTGCTGCGGCGCACAGAGGCCCAGGTGGCGGCTGCGGCGCAGGCGGCACGCGCCTCCCTGGCGGCCTCCTTGCCCCGCCCCCTTCTGGCGCATTCATGGTGAGCGGCCCCTTGCGGCGCACGCCCTGGCGCAACCTACCACCACCCCTTTGACCCACAAGGCACACCCCATGTCATCCAGCATCAAGGCCATCAACGTCCGCAACCAGTTCCGCGGCAAGATCCGCGAGATCATCCGCGGCTCCGTCGTCTCCGAGGTCGACGTCGAGACGCCTTACGGCATCGTCACCTCCGTCATCACCACGCGCTCGGTCGATGAACTCGCGCTCGTGGTGGGCTCGGAGGTGGTGGCCCTGGTCAAGTCGACCGAAGTCTCCATCGCCAAACTCTGAGGCGGCGGCGGCACCCGCCACGCCCTCGTTCCAGTCTGCGCCCGCACTCCCTTCCAGGGGGTGGCGGGCGCGGTCGTTGCTCCACTGCCCACCATGACCACTCCCCGCCCCCAGATGCACCTCGGTGCCTTCTTCTTTGGCGTAGGCCACCACCTGGCCGCCTGGCGCCACCCCGACGTGGACCCGGCTGCGGCCGGCCGCATCGAGTCGCTCAAGGAATGGACGCGCATCGCCGAGGCCGCCAAGTTCGACGCCATCTTCTTCGCCGACAACGTGGGCCTGCCCGGCCCGCCGGACGAGGTGGTGGCCAAGAATGCCCTGTGGTATCCGCTCGATCCGCTCATCAGCCTGGCGGCGCTGTCGCAGTCCACCACGCACATCGGCCTGGTGGCCACGGTGTCTTCCACCTACCTGCCGCCCTACCACCTGGCGCGCAAGTACGCGTCACTGGACCAGGTGAGCGGCGGGCGCAGCGGCTGGAACCTGGTCACCTCGGGCAGCGATTTCGAGGCGCGCGCCTTCGGACTGGAGCAGCAGCTCGCGCATGCGCACCGCTATGCCCGGGCGCACGAGTACGTGAAGATCGTCAAGGGCCTGTGGGACACCTGGGAGGACGAGGCCTTCATCCACGACAAGGCGGCCAACCGCTTCTTCGACCCGGCCCGCTTGCACCGCGTGGCCCACACGGGCGAGCACTACAAGGTGCACGGCGGCCTGCAGACGCCGCGCGCGCCCCAGGGCTACCCGGTGCTGGTGCAGGCCGGCTCCTCGGGCGATGGCCAGGACCTGGCCGCCGCCACGGCCGAGGTGGTGTTCACCGCGCAGCAGAGTGCGGCCGAGGCACGCGCCTTCTACAGCGGCCTCAAGGCGCGGCTGCCCGCCCATGGCCGCACGCCCGGGCAGCTCAAGATCCTGCCCGGCATCTCGCCCTTCGTCGGGCGCACGCAGCAGGAGGCGCAGGACAAGTTCGACCAGTTGCAGGGCCTGATCGACCCGGTGCTGGGCGTGGGCCTGCTCTCCACCTTCCTGGGCAATGTGGACCTGTCGGGCTACGACATCGACGGGCCGTTTCCGAACGACCTGCCGGTGACCGAGGGCTGGCGGAGCCGCCAGGAACTCTTCGAGGGCATGGCCCGGCGCGAGAACCTGTCCATCCGCCAGCTCTACGAGAAGGTGGCCGGCGCGCGCGGGCACTGGACCATCGTCGGCACGCCCGAATCCATCGCCGACCAGCTCGAGCACTGGTTCACCACCGGCGCGGCCGATGGCTTCAACGTGCTGGCACCCACCCTGCCGCACGGCCTCAAGGACTTTGCCGAGCTGGTGATCCCCGAGCTGCAGCGCCGCGGCCTGTTCCGCACCGAGTACCAGGGCCGCACGCTGCGCGAGCACCTGGGGCTGGCGCGGCCGGTGCACCCTGCGGCACGGCAACGCGCCGGCGGCAACACCGCGTAACGCGCGCAGCACACGCCTTTTTCGCCGCTACCATCGTCCGGATCATGACCACGGCAGGAGACAGCGGTGCATCTGGAAGAACTGCGGGCAACGCGCGCACATTGGTATGAGGCCTATCTGGCCGGCGACACGGAGCGCCTCGCAGCGCTGGAAGACCCGGCCTTCTTCGCCATGAGCGAGGCGGGTGTCGAGGCGGGTGCGGGCCGGCTGGCCGGCATCGCCAGCGCCGTCCGTGCGGGCCGCTGGTTCCCCGCAGGCAGCCGCGCACAAGACGCGCAGCTGGAGCTGCGTGCGGTCAGCGACGGCATCGTGTCGGCCCGTGGGTTGGGCCGCATCACCACGCCGCGCGGCGACCACCCGCCCGTGCTCTTCACCGAGCTCTGGCAGTGCTCTGCCCAAGGCTGGCGCGCACTGCACCTGCACTACCACCAGCAGCCACGCCCATAGATGAGTTGGTTCTTATAAACCCACGATTCATTCGTTCCCCTGCGCACCCCTTCCCCCTAGAGTTCGTCCCCTGCGCCCGACCGCCACCGGCGGGCACGACGACGATCAACGAACGCAAGGAAACAGGGAATGCCAGGACGGAATGCAAAAAAGGGATGGGCCATGGACGGACGGCGCTGGCGCACCCTGGCGGCGGCCACACTGCTGGGCTTGGCACCGCTGATGGCGCACGCCGAGGGCAAGATCAGCATTGCGCAGCAGTTCGGCATCGGCTACCTGATCCTGGACGTGGTGCGCGACCGGCAGCTCATCGAAAAGCATGGCAAGCAGCAGGGCCTGGATGTGCAGGTGGAGTGGGCCGCCATCTCGGGCGCCACGGGCATGAACGAGGCACTGCTGGCCGGGTCGCTGGACGTGGTGTCCGCCGGCGTGCCGCCCATGCTCACGCTGTGGGACCGCACGCGCGGCAAGCAGAATGTGAAGGCCGTGGCGGCGCTGGGCTCGCTGCCCAACTACCTGCTGACCAACAGTCCCACGGTCAAGACCTTGAAGGACCTGGGCGAGAAGGACCGCATCGCCGTGCCAGCTGCGGGCGTGGGCTTCCAGTCGCGCACGCTGCAGATCGAGACGGCGCGCGTGTTCGGCAAGGACGACTTCAAGCGCTTCGACAAGATTTCGGTGAGCCTGCCGCACCCGGAGGCCACGGCCGCGCTGATCGCAGGGGCCACCGAGATCAACACGCACTTCTCGAGCGCGCCGTTCTACTACCAGGCCCTGGCCGCCAACAAGAACATCCGCAAGCTCATCAGTTCCTACGACATCCTGGGCGGGCCGGCCACGTTCAACGTGCTCTACACCACGCAGAAGTTCCACGACGAGAACCCCAAGACCTACAAGGCGTTCTACGCCGCGCTGGTCGAGGCCGCGCAGATCATCAAGGCCGACAAGGCCAAGGCCGCCGACATCTTCATCCGCGTGCAGAAGTCCAAGCTCGCGCCCGAGCTGGTGCGCAAGATCGTGGAAGACCCGGAGAACGATTTCACCGTGTCGCCGCACCGCACCTTCGTCTATGCCGACGAACTGGAGAAGCTCGGCGTGCTCAAGAACAAGGCTGCCTCGTGGAAGGACTATTTCTTCGAAGAGGCCTACGCGCAGCCCGGGTCCTGAGGCGGGACACCACCGTGCGGGTCTGGTAAGGTCCGCGCCCATGTCCACACCGCCCCTTCATCCTTCCACGCCGGCCCTGGCGGCATCGCTGATCGACGATCCGTTCTACCAGGCCGTCACCATCGATTTCGCGCACGATGCGGCTGCGCGCCTCGCGGTGCTGCAGCACTACCTGGACTGCGCCGTGCGCGAGGCGCAGCATGGCGGCCTGTGCCACACGCCCGACGATCCGCGCCTGGGCATGGCCATCTGGAGCCTGCCCCGTCCACCCGAAGTCGAAGCGGCCAGCGCACGCGCCAAGGAGGCGCAGCTGGCGGCCGTGCTGGGCCCGCGCGGCATGGACAACTACCACCGGATCATTGCCTTCATGGGCCCGCGCGCCAGCGGCGCCGAGCTGGCGGGCGCCTGGTACCTGTCGATCCTGGGCATCGCCCCTGCCGCCCAGGGCCAGGGGCTCGGCGCCCGGCTGCTGGCGCCCGCGCTGGCATCGGCCGACCAGGCAGGCGTGGCCTGCTACCTGGAGACATTTTCCGCACGCAACGAAAGCTTCTATGCCCGGATGGGGTTCCGCACCCTGGCCTCGCACCTGGAGCCGGTGACGGGTGCCCCGTACACGATCATGCTGCGCGTAGCACACGGGTAAAGGTCTGTAATCTCCCGCACGCCCAGCGCCGGTCACAATGCGGCGCTCCAACGGACAGCCGCCCCTGCCCACCAGTCATCTTACCGACCGGTTCCACGCCGCCACCTCGCACCGCGGCGAATTCGCCTGCGCTTCAGCCCTGCCGCGCGGGGTGGGCTGCAGCCCAGTGCTGTGCGGCCTGCCAGCTGGGCGGCACGCAGCCGCGCTCCTGCACGCACAGGCTGGCGCTGGCCAGGGCATGGTGCAGGGCCTGCTGGTAGGTAGCAGCAGGCAGGGCTGCAATGAAGTCTGCCATGCCGATGGGTGCCAGCGTGCCCTGCTGCGCCTGCGCGCGCAAAAGGTACGCGAGCAGGCCCGCGAGAAAGCTGTCACCGGCACCCACGGTATCGACCACGGCCAGCGGCTCGGCCTCCTTCGCGAACCATTGGCCACCGTCCTCTCCCTGCCGAAGCAGCCAGGCACCCTCGCCGCCCAGTGTCAGCGCCATGAGGCGGGCGCGCGGGTTGGCGGCAAGCAGGTGGCGGGCACGGGCCAGTGGCCCGGTGCCGGACACCTGCAGGTGGTCCAGGTCTTCGTCGCTGGCCTTGATCAGGTGCGCCTCGGCCAGGGCCGCATGCACCTGGGCCCGGTAGGCCGGCAGGTCGGGCATGACGGAAGGGCGCAGGTTGGCGTCCACCACCACGCAGCGGCCGGCCGCGCGCTGGGCCTGCAGCCAGGGCAGGTAGATGGCGGTATCGCGCGCATCCAGGGCCAGGGCGCCGGTGCAGACCACCTGCAGTGCGCCGCCATGGGCGGCACAGGCGGCGCCGAGCCCTGGCGCCGTCACGGTGCGGTCGGCCACGCCTTCGCGGTAGAAGGCGTAGTCGGGGTGGCCGTGTTCGGTGAGGTTGACCACGGCCAGCGAGGTGACTTCACCCACAGGGATGGGCTGGGCCAGTTGCACCCCATCCGCCACCAGCTGCGCCGCGAGTTCACGGCCAAAGCGGTCGCGCGACAGGGGGTTGAGGTACTGCGTGCCCACGCCCTGGCGCGCCAGCGCCCGGCCCAGGTTGTACAGCGCACCGCCCAGGCAGGGCTCGTAGTGGCCGTCGGCACGGCGGATGAGATCGATCAACGCTTCGCCGGCAATGGCGACCTGTACGGGGGAGTGTGTGGACATGGTTGAAAGAACGAACGGTTCAGAAATGGGGCAGCAGCGCAGGGTACAGCGCCTTGAAGCGCGCATGGCGCTCCTGCAGCAGGGCCTGCTGCGCAGGCTGGGGGGTAAAGCGGGCCTCTGCTGGCAGGCCCTGGCACCACAGGGCTTCGTCGCCACCGCAGGCCATGGCGGCCAGGCGCGCGGCGCCCAGGGCGGCGGCGGCATGGGCACCTTCGGGCCGCTCCAGCGGGCAGCCCAGGCCGCTGGCCAGCAACTGCGCCCAGGCATCGCTGCGGGCACCGCCGCCGACCAGGGCCAGCGGCGCGGCAGGGCCCGCGCCTTCGCCGGCCGCGGCCTGCATGGCCTGCAATCCGTCCATGAGGCCGAAGCCCACGCCCTCCATCACGGCGCAGGCCATGTCGGTGGCATCGTGCTCGGCGCGCAGGCCCATGAAGACGCCGGTGGCGGCCGCGTTGTTGTGGGGCGTGCGCTCACCGCTCAGGTAGGGCAAGAACAGCGGTGCCTGTGCATGGCGCGCCAGATCCATTCCCTGCACGGCGGCGGACAGCTGAGCCTCGGACTGCCTGGTGATGCGGGCCAGCCAGCCGAACGCACTGGCCGCGCTGAGCATCACAGCCATCTGGTGCCAGCGGCCAGGCAGCGCATGGGCGAACGCATGCACGGCGCTTTCGGTGGCCGGCGCGAACCGCTCGGACACCCGGAACACCACGCCCGAGGTACCCAGCGACACGAAGCCCTGCCCCGCCTGGCGTGCGCCCACGCCCACCGCGCTGGCGGCGTTGTCGCCGCCGCCGCCGGCCATGACCACACCGGCGGGCAGCCCCCAGCGGGCAGCCACGTCGGCGCGCAGCACGCCGGTGGCATCGCTGCCCTCGGCCAGGCGCGGCATGTGGGCGCGGGTCAGGCCGCAGGCGGCCAGAAGGGTGTCGCTCCAGTCGCGGCGCGCCACGTCCAGCCACAGCGTGCCCGACGCATCGGACATGTCGCTCACCGCATCGCCCGTGAGCTGCAGGCGCAACCAGTCCTTGGGCAGCAGCACGCTGCGCGTGCGTGCAAAGACCTCGGGCTCGTGCTTGCGCAGCCAGAGCAGCTTGGGCGCCGTGAAGCCGGGCATGACCAGGTTGCCGGTGATCGCGCGCGAGGTGGGCACAACCTGCTCCAGCTCGGCGCATTCGGCCGCGGCGCGGCCATCGTTCCAGAGGATGGCGGGGCGCAGCACCTCACCCTGCGCGCCCAGCACCACGGCGCCGTGCATGTGGCCCGACAGGCCGATACCGCGCACCTGGGCCCAGGCGGCAGGTGCCTGGGCGCGCAGCTGCGCCACGGCGGCCTCGGTGGCCGCCAGCCAGTGGGCCGGGTGCTGCTCGCTCCAAGTGGGCTGGGGGCGGTGCTGGGGCACGGGTGCATCGGCCACCGCGTGCACCTGCTGGTCCTCTCCCAACAACAGCAGCTTGACACCCGAGGTGCCCAAGTCAATACCCAGGTACATGCACTATTCCTGAAGCAGTGGGAGAAGTGCTGTCATGCCTTGATCCCGAAGCGGCCGGCGCCCTGCTTGCGGTATTCGCTGGGCGTCATGCCCTTGATGTCCAAAAAGCGGCGGTTGAAGTTGGCCATGTTGTTGAAGCCCACGTCGTAGGCGATGTGGGTGATGTAGCGCTCGGACTCCATGAGCAGTTGGCAGGCGCGGTTCACGCGCACCAGGTTCACGAAGTCGGTGAAGGTGTTGCCCGTGGCCCGGCGGAAGAAGCGCGAGAAGCGGCTTTCGGTCATGCCCAGCTCCTGCGCCAGGTCGGCGGCCGACAGGGGCTCGGCCAGGTGGTCGGTGATGCGGCTCACCACCGCATTGATCTGGTCGAGCTGGGTGTCGTTGTCCTCGCTTTGCAGCTGCGTGCTCGACAGCAGCCGAAAGTCGGTACAGCGGGCCAGGTCGCTCAAAAATTCGCAGAACGCGCCGAACCGGGCCAGCCCCTGGCGCGCCTTGATGCGGTGCCAATGCTCCTGCGCCTGTGCCTCCATGCCAAAGAACTCGATGCCGTGGCGGGCCCGCTCCAGCAGGGGCAGCACCTCGCGCAGCTCGGGGATGCTCTCGCTGCTGGCCATGAGCGGGGCATGCGAGAACTGGATCACCAGATCACGCAGCGGCACGCCGCCTTCGGGCAGGTCCATGCTGATCCAGTTGTGCGGCAGGCGCGGCCCGGTCAGCACCAGGTGGCCAGGCTGGAACTGGCCGATCCAGTCGCCCACGAACACCTTGCCCGAGGTGGCGGTGATCAGGTGCAGCTCGTACTCGTCGTGGTAGTGCCAGCGCGCCAGCGGCGTGGGAAAGCCGTGCGACAGGCAGCGGATGAAGCCCGCTGTTTCGGGCGGCTCGTAACCCAGCTCGGGCGAGCGCACATAGTCGTGCTCCAGCTCGGGCTTGGTCTGGCGCGGGGAGACAGGCGTGGTCTTCACGGTCATGGCGTCATTCCTGGGGGCAGGCTGCTCCACTTACCCCGGTGATTTTGCACGTTCCGCCACGAAAGCCTGCACCCGGGCGTAGGCTCTGCGCAGCGTAGCGACCAGGCGTGGGTCCGAGGCCATCTCACCCCACAGCGTCGCATCGGCGGCATACGCGGCGACCGGGTCGGCCGCATCGCAGATCGCGTGGGCCACGGCCGGGTCCATGGCCTGGTCCTGGTAGGCGTAGGGGATCTGCCCGGCATGCCAGCGCTGCAGGTAGGCCAGGAACAGCGCGGGCAGCATGGCCACGCTGTCGAACGAAACATTGCGCGCCAGCTGGTCGCGGATGGTGGGCGCGATCATGCCGGGGATCTTGGAGAACGCGTCCATGGCCACGCGCTGGTTGGTGTCGGCGATGGCGGGGTTGCCAAAGCGGTCCAGCACCACGTCGCGGTACTGCTCCAGGTTGATGGGGCATGGCTGCTCTGGGGTGTGGAGCACCGGGATCGCGTCGTCGGTCACGTAGTCGTAGGCCATCTGGCGGATGGCGGCGTCGTGCGTGCCTTCATGGATGTACTGGTAGCCCGCCAGCGTGCCCGCCCAGGCGATGCAGCTGTGGGTGGCGTTGAGCAAACGGATCTTGGCCTCTTCGTAGGCCTGCACCGAGTCCACCATCTCCACGCCGACCGCCTCCCATGCAGGGCGCCCGGCGATGAAGCGGTCCTCGATCACCCACTGGATGAAGCTCTCGCCCATGAGCGCGGCCTGGTCGTCCCAGCCGGTGGCGGCCTTCACGCGCTCGGCCACGTCCGGCGTGGGGCGCGGCGTGATGCGGTCGACCATGGCGTTGGGGCTGCTGGTGTGCTCCTGCACCCAGGCCTTGAGCGCGGCATCGCCCAGCGCGTCGATGAACTGCAGCAGGCCGCCGCGCGAGCGCTCGCCGTTGTGCCGCAGGTTGTCGCAGTTCATCAGCGTCACGCGGCCGGCACCGGCGGCCATGCGCGCACGCAGGATGCCCACCAGGGCGCCGTAGATGCTGTGGCCCGCCTGGCCGGCCTGGACCGCTGCGAGATCGGCGCGCAGGTCCGGGAAATTGGCCCAGTCGAGCTGGTTGGCTGCATCCAGGTAGTAGCCGGCCTCGGTCACGGTGAACGAGACGATGCGCGTGGCGGCATCGGCACCGGCGGCGATCAGCGGGGCCAGGTCGTCCTGGTAGGGAATCACGCGCTCGATCGATTCGATGCGGGTGTAGCTGCGCTCGCCCTGGGGCGTGACGGTCTCCAGCGTGTAGCGCCCGCCCTGGGCCTGCAGCGCGGCAATGGTCTCGGCCATGTCGGGGCGCAGGTTGCCCCCCAGGATGGCCCAACTTGTATCGCCCTGCTGGCGCAGCTGGTGGACGTAGACGGCCTGGTGGGCACGGTGGAACGAGCCCAGGCCCAGGTGCAGGATGAAATTCATGGTGCGTGGATGCGAAAAAATGGGGATCTCAGAGGTCGAAATTGGTCGGCATCATCACGACGTCGCGGATGGTCATGCCGCGCGGGCGGGTGAGCATGAACAGCACCACCTCGGCCACCTCGGCGGCCTCGATGAGGCTGCCATTGGCCTTGGCCTCTTCGAGTTTTTCGGCAGGCCAGTCGGCCAGCAGCGAGGTGATGACCGGGCCCGGCGAGATGGCGCCCACGCGGATGCCGTGCTTGAACACCTGGCGGCGCACGGTCTGCACGAAGCAGTTCACCGCCCACTTGGAGGAGGCGTAGACGGGCTCCCACGGCGTGGGGAAATGGGCGGCCAGCGAACTCGTGACGATGATGTCCCCGCGGCCGCGCCCGATCATGTGGGGCAGCACGTTGTGCACGTTCTTCATCACCACGTTGACATTGAGCTGCAGCATGCGGTCGATGGCATCGGGGTCGGCATCGACCAGGTCGCCGCCCACGTAGAGCCCGGCATTGGCGTGGAAGACGTCGAGCTGGCCCGCGATGGCCAGCGTGCGTTCGAGCAGGCTCGCGCACTGCTTGGCGTCCAGCAGGTCCAGCACTAATGGCGAAGCGCGCTCGCCAATCGCGGCGCAGGCCCTGGCCAGGGCTGCTTCATCGCGGTCGATCAGCACCACGCGCGCGCCGGCATCCGCCATCGCCTTTGCGCTGGCAAAGCCGATGCCCGATGCCGCGCCGGTGACGGCGGCCACCTGGCCTTGCAGGGGATGCACGGCGGTCACGCGCCCTGCCCCGCCACGACGTGGCCTGCCGCATCGAACCAGTGGGCCTGCGAGGCGTCGATGTCCAGGCTCACGGCATCGCCCGCGCGCAGGCTGGTGCGGTCGTTCTGGCGCGAGACGAACTGCGCGCCGCCGGGCGTGCTCACGTAGATCAGCGTTTCGGCACCCAGCGCTTCGACCAGGTCCACCTGCCCACCCACCGGCGTGGTGCCGGTGTTGCGCACGGCGATGTTTTCCGGGCGCAGGCCGATGGCGCCGCCCGCCGCACCCGCCGGGGCCTGCTGCTGCACCGGTGCGGGCAGCTGCTGCAAGGGCACCACGTTCATCTGCGGCGTGCCGATGAACTGGGCCACGAACTGGTTGGCGGGCCTGTCGTACAGCTCCAGCGGCGTGCCTACCTGTTCGATGAGCCCGTCGCGCAGCACCACCACGCGGTCGGCCAGGGTCATGGCCTCCACCTGGTCGTGCGTCACGTAGATGGTGGTGGCGCCCAGGTCGCGGTGCAGCTTGGCGATCTCCACGCGGGTCTGGCCGCGCAGGGCAGCGTCCAGGTTGGACAGCGGCTCGTCGAACAGGAACACCTTGGGCGCACGCACGATGGCACGGCCGATGGCCACGCGCTGGCGCTGCCCGCCCGAAAGTTCCTTGGGCGTGCGCTCCAGGTAGGTGGTGAGGTTCAGGATGGCCGCGGCGCGCTCGACCTTCTCGCGCACGATGGCCGGGTCGACCTTGGCGAGCTTGAGCGCGAAGCTCATGTTCTCGTACACACTCATGTGCGGGTACAGCGCATAGCTCTGGAACACCATGGCCAGGTCGCGCTTGCTCGAAGGCTGGTCGGTGATGTCGCGGCCATCGAGCATGAGCGAGCCGCCGTCGATGTTCTCCAGCCCCGCGATCAGGCGCAGCAGCGTGGACTTGCCGCAGCCCGAGGGGCCGACGAAGACGATGAACTCGCCTTGCTGGATGGTGAGGTCGATGCCCTTGATGGCGCGGTGCTCACCAAAGAATTTCTCGATGCCGCGCAGTTGGAGGTAGGCCATGGAATCGGGTTCCTGAAATCTTGAAAACTGGGAGAAAAACTGCGGCGCTTACTTGACCGCACCGAAGGTCAGGCCCTGAACGAGCTGCTTTTGGCTGAACCAGCCAAAGACCACGATGGGCGCGATGGCCATCAGCGAGGCGGCAGACAGCTTGGCCCAGAACAGGCCCTCGGGGCTGGAGTACGAGGCGATCAGCGTGGCCAGCGTGCCGGCCTTGGCAGCGCTCAGGTTCAGGCTCCAGAAGGCCTCGTTCCACGACAGCACCAGGCACAGGAGGCCGGTGGACGCCAGGCCGCCCATGCCCAGGGGCAGCAGCACCAGACGCACCTCCTGCCACAGGGTGGCGCCGTCCATGCGCGCGGCCTCCAGGATCTCGCGCGGGATGTCCTTGAAGTGCGAGTACAGCATCCACACCATGATGGGCAGGTTGGACAGCGCGAACACGATGATCAGCGCCAGCTGCGTATCCAGCAGGTGGCTCTTTTGCGCCAGCACGTAGATGGGCACCAGCGCGCCCACAGCGGGCATCATCTTGGTGGAGAGCATCCACATCAGGATGTCCTTGGTGTACTTGCCCTTGAAGAAGGCCATGGCATACGCCGCCGGCGCAGCCAGCATGAGCCCCACCACGGTGGAAAGCACGCTGGTGATGACCGAGTTCTTGGCGTACAGCAGGTAGTCGCTGCGCTCCTGCACCTCGTGGAAGTTTTCGAGCGTGGGGATGAAGAACAGCTGCGGCGGCACCGCGATGGCCTGCAGCTCGGTCTTGAACGCGGTGAGCAACAGCCAGGCCAGCGGGAAGAACAGCAGCAGGGCCACGCCCCAGGCGGCCACGGTGCGCAGGGCCAAGAGGCCCAGGGGGTAGGAGGATCGGCGTCGGGCAGATGCGGTCATGGTGGTGCTTCGGTTATTTGTCGAGGTTCTTGCCGACCATGCGGATCAGGAACACCGCCGCGATGTTGGCCAGCACCACCGCGAACAGCGCGCCGGCCGAGGCCACGCCCGCATCGAAGTTGAGCAGCGCCTGCTTGAAGATCAGGAAGGTGACGTTGGTGCTCGCATCGCCCGGCCCGCCACCGGTGGTGGTGTAGATCTCGGCGAAGATGCTGAGCAGGAAGATGAGTTCGATCATCACCACCACGGCCACCGAGCGCGCCAGGTGCGGCACATACAGGTAGCGCAGCTGCTGCAGGTAGTTGGCGCCATCCATGCGCGAGGCTTCGAGCTGCTCGTGGTTCATGCTCTGCAGCGCGGTCATGAAGATCAGCGTGGCAAACGGCAGCCACTGCCAGGAGACCATGACGATGACCGAGAACAGCGGGTGGTCGGTGAGCCAGTCCACCGGCTGCGCGCCGAAGAACATCCACACCTGGGCAAGCACGCCGTAGATGGGATTCATCATCATGTTCTTCCACATCAGTGCGTTCACCGTGGGCATGACGAAGAACGGCGAGATCAGCAGCACCCGCACGATGCCCCGGCCCGCGAAGGGCTCGTTGATGAGCAGTGCGATGGCGATGCCGAACACCACCGTGATGAGGATCACGCTGCCCAGCAGCAGCAGCGTATTGACCACCGCCGTGCCGAACGAAGGATCGGTGACGAAGTACTCGAAGTTTTCCAGCCCGGCAAAGCCGGTCTGGTCCGGCTGCATCAGGTTGTAGCGGATCAGCGAGAAGTAGATCGTCATCACCAGCGGCACGATCATCCACAGGAAGAGCGTGGCCATGGCTGGCGTGAGCAGCAGGCGGGGGAGCAGGCGGTTCATGGGAATCCCGGGAGAAATCTGGCGTCGCCAGACAAGGTAGAAGCCGGTGCCAAGGACCTGAGAGGCCGAAACTCCCCGCCGCACATGCGCGCAGCGAGGAGTCGCGGGCCCCGATCAGCCCTCGGTGGCCGGCCAGCGGCTTACTTGTAGTAGCCGCCCTTCTTCATTTCGCGATCGGCCGACACCTGGCTGGCCTTGAGCGCCGCGTCCACGCTGGTCTTGCCGGCCAGGGCTGCGCTCATCTGCTGGCCCACGGCGATGCCGATGGCCTGGAACTCAGGAATGGCCGCGAACTGCACGCCCACGTACGGGCTCTTGGGCAGGGTCGAATCGGTCGGGTTGGCCGAGTCGATGGCCACCTTCTCGGCCGCTGCAAAGCGGGCCGCCTTCTGGAACTCGGGGCTGGCGTAGGTGCTCTTGCGCGTGCCGGTGGGCACGTTGGCCCAGCCGTTGGTCTTGGCCACGAGCTGCACGTACTCCTTGCTGGTGGACCAGGTGATGAACTTCTGCGCGGCATCCACCTTCTTCGAACCGGCGGGGATGGCCAGGTTCCACGACCAGAGCCAGTTGGCGCCCTTGGGCGTGTTCATGGTGGGTGCCTGGGCAAAGGCCATCTGATCGGCCACCTTGGACTGCTTGGGATCGCTCACGAAGGATGCGGCGATGGTCGCGTCGATCCACATGCCGCACTTGCCGGAGTTGGTCAGCGCCAGGATCTCGTTGAAGCTGTTGGCCGACGAGCCGGGTGGACCGTAGTTCTTGAGCAGGTCCACGTAGAAGGTGATCGCATCCTTCCAGGGCTTGGATTCGAGCTGCGGCTTCCACTGCATGTCGAACCACTGGCCGCCGAAGGTGTTGACCAGCGTGGTCAGGAAGGCCATGTTGTCACCCCAGCCCGGCTTGCCGCGCAGGCAGATGCCGTACACGCCGTTCTTGGGGTCGTGGATCTTGGCGGCCAGGTCCTTGATCTGGGGCCAGGTGGGGCGCTCGGGCACCTGCACGCCGGCCTTGTCGGCCAGGTCCTTGCGGTACATCAGCATCGAGCTTTCGCCGTAGAACGGGGCGGCGAACAGCTTGCCCTCGATCGACAGGCCGTTGCGCACCGCGGGCAGCAGGTCGTCCACATCGTAGGCGGCGTCGGTCTTGAGCTCCTGCAGCCAGCCCTTCTTGCCCCAGATGGGGGCTTCGTACATGCCGATGGTCATCACGTCGAACTGGCCGCCCTTGGTGGCGATGTCGGTCGTCACGCGCTGGCGCAGCACGCCTTCTTCGAGCGTGACCCACTTGAGCTTGATGTCGGGGTTGGCCTGCTCGAAGTTCTTGGAGAGCTTCTGCATCTCGATCATGTGGCCGTTGTTCACGGTGGCAATCACGAGCTCGGTCTGCGCATGCGCAGCGGCGCCGCACAGCGATGCCGCCAGGGCGGCTACGGCCAGGGCCAGGCGGGTGTGTGGACGGGTGGAACGGGGCATCGAAACGTCTCCTGCGTAGTTGGTATGGATCTGCCATTCAACGCCGGTCGGATGGCTGGCATTGATGACCTGAACGATACCGATGCTCTGATGCTCAGTTGATACTTTGAAAACCCATACACATACTAATTTTCGCCAGAATCTCAGGATTTATACCTAGATGAGTCAACTGGGTATGTGCATTGTCGGGCCTGCGGTGCCTGCCTTGCCCTGCAGAGAGCGGCCTGCACCGGGAGTCCATGCACCTCCCGTACGCGGTCGACTATTTCCAAAACTGGAACAGTCAGTTCGCGACTGGGTGGTTTTTCTCTGAACACCCCAGGCGTACAGT
>NZ_AKJX01000211.1 GCF_000276605.1 Acidovorax sp. CF316
GGCGGGCGCCAGCCAGCCGGCCACGGCCTCGGGGGCCAGGCGCAGCACGGTGGCCTGCTGCAGGGCCGGTGCCAGCAGCGGCGGCGGCAGGGCGGCGTCGTTGACGAGCCAGACCCACTCGACACGGTCCTTCTCGCGGCCCAGGGTTTCGCGCAGTTGGCGCTGCAGGTACAGGTGCTTCTGGCAGGGCTCGTTGCAGTCGCCACCGGCCACGCTGACCAGCAGCCACTGGCCCTTGAGCGAGGCCAACGGCACGGGCTTGCCCTCGAGCGAGGTGCCCACCAGCTCGGGCATGGTGCGCTGGGGGTTGATGAGCTCGCCGTAGACGCGGCGGCCCTCGGGCCGGATCACGTAGTAGGTGAAGTACGAAGCGACCACCGGGGCGGCGCAGATCAGCAGCACGCCGAACATCTTCAGGCGGCCATGGCGCGTGCGCTGGCTGCCGGCGACGGCATCGCCCGCCTCGGGCAGGCTGTGCACCGTGAGCCCCAGCGGGTGGGCCGCGCCGTTGCCGGGGCGCTCAGGCGCCTGGCTGGCGGCGTGGGCGAAGGAAGCGTCGGACGATTTGGAACCAGACATAGAGAAGTGCAATCAGGCCGCAGAGCCCGAACCATTGAAATGCGTAACCGTAGTGTTTGTCGACGCCCGCGCCGATGACGGGCCAGTCGCGCAGCAGCCCTTCGGCGGCAACCCCGGTCTGCAAGACCGTGAGGGGCGCCAGCGCAAGGCCCGTCTCTGCCCCGAAGGCAGCCAGGTCGAGATTTTGCCGGATGCGGGAAGACCCCTTGGCGCTGTCGCCGCCCTCGAACTCGTACAGGCGCGAAGGCGGCAGCGCCACGCGGCCCGCGACCTGCACCACGCCTGCATCCGTCTGCACCGGCGGCAGCTGCATGCGGTCCTGGAAATTGCGCGGCGCCCAGCCGCGCTGCACCAGCACCACGGCACCGGAATCGACCAGTTGCAGGGGCGTGATCACGAAGAAGCCGGGCCGGCCCTGCATCTGCCGGTTGTCCAGGTACACGGTGTGCTGGGCCAGCCAGCGGCCCTGCAGGGCCACGGCGCGGTGCACCAGGGCCTGCTGCGCCTCGGCAGAGGCCGGGGCCAGCAGCGCCTGGCCGCCGATGGCCGGCTGGCGCGTGCGCTCGTCGATGCGGGCCTGCAATGCCTCTTTCTCGGCCGCGCGCGAAAGCTGCCAGCGCCCGAGCGAGGCCGTGGCCAGCATGCCGGCCAGCGCCGCCAGCAGGATCAGCCAGAAAAGCGGGCCCAGGGCGCGTTGCGTGTGGGTCACGGGATAATGTGTTCCATGAAATACCTCGTTGTGCTGGCCTTCATCGCCATCCTGGCCAGCCTGGCCTCGGCCCTGTTCTTCATGATGCGCGGCGGCAAGGATGCCAGCGACGACAAGGCCAAGGGCCACCGCATGGCGTGGGCGCTGGCCATCCGGGTGGGGCTGTCCATCGCACTGTTCCTGTGCATTCTCGTCGCATGGCAACTGGGCTATATCCAGCCCACCGGCCTGCCCGCCAGCACACGCTGACCCGATCCGCCTGGCCGGCACAAAAAAAGCGCCTCGCGGCGCTTTTTTCATGGGTGCCGGACATTACATCCAGTAGACCAGCACGTACAAGCCGAGCCAGACCACGTCCACGAAGTGCCAGTACCAGGCAGCGCCTTCGAAGCCGAAGTGCTTCTCGGGGGTGAAGTGGCCCTTTTGCAGGCGCAGGGTGATGAACAGCAGCATCAGCATGCCCAGGAACACGTGGAAGCCGTGGAAGCCGGTGAGCATGAAGAAGGTGGAGCCGAACACGCCCGAGCTGAGCTTGAGGTTCAGGTCGGTGTACAGGTGGTAGTACTCGTAGCCCTGCACGCACAGGAAGACGAAGCCCAGCAGCACGGTGGCCCACATGAAGGCGATGGTCTTGCCGCGGTGGTTTTCGCGCAGCGCGTGGTGGGCGATGGTCAGCGTCACGCCCGAGGTCAGCAGCAGCGCGGTGTTGATGGTGGGCAGCCAGAAGGGGCCCACGGTCTGGAAGGGCTCGACGATGCCGGCGGGCGAGGCCGTGGCGCCGGCGGCGATGCTGGGCCACACGGCCTTGAAGTCGGGCCACAGCAGCGCATTGTCCAGGCTGCCCAGGGCCGGCACCGAGTGCGAACGCGCCCACCACAGGGCCGAGAAGAAGGCGCCGAAGAACATCACCTCCGAGAAGATGAACCAGCTCATGCTCCAGCGGTACGACAGGTCGATCTTGTGGCCGTACAGGCCGCCTTCGCTTTCGCGGATGGCGTCGCCGAACCACTGGTAGAGCACGAACAGCCACCAGACCAGGCCCAGCGCCAGGGAGTACTTGCCCCAGTCGTGGCCATTGATCCACTGGCCCGCGCCCAGGATCACGAAGAACAGGCCGGCAGCCGCCATCGCCGGATGGCGCGACTCGGCGGGCACGTAGTAGTACGGTGTCGTTCCGGGGGTTGATGCACTCATTTCAGCTCCTGAATCTCAAAATCTTTTGTTATCGGTACTCGTGGGGACGCTCGGTATCTGTCTTGCCTATGCCGCGCCGTCACACAATAAAATTCACCAGGGCAATCAGCCCGATCACCAGCAGGAACACCGCGACCAGCCCAACCACGATGATGTGCACCGGGTTGAGCTTCTCGACGTCCTGCGCATATTCGCTGCCCTTGCGCATGCCGACGAAGGACCAGGCCACCGCGCGGATGGTGCGCAGCAACGAGCCCTTGCGCTGCACCGGCGAGGGGGCGCTCATGATCCGGCTCCTTGCGCAGGGTGCTGCAGCACGGGGGCTGCCGCCGTGGATTCGGGCGCCGCGGGCGTCTTGCCGCCGACTTCGAAGAAGGTGTAGGACAGGGTGATCGTCGTGACGTCCTTGGACAGCCGCGGGTCGATCACGAAGGCCACGGGCCATTCCTTTTTCTCGCCGGGCTCCAGCACGTACTGGTTGAAGCAGAAGCACTCCAGCTTGTTGAAGTGCGCTGCCGCCTGGCGCGGTGCGTAGCTCGGGATGGCCTGGGCGGCCATGCGGCGGTTCTGCACGTTCTGGAACTCGTACATCACCGTCGTCAGCTCGCCGGGGTGCACCTGCACCGAGCGCTGGGCGGGCTTGAAGTCCCAGGGGCCGCGCGCATTGGCGTCGAACTCGACGGTGATGGTGCGGCTCTTGTCCACCTGCGTGTTGGCGGGCACCTTCACGTCCTTGCCGGCCACGCCGTTGCCGGGCACCTGGCGCTCGGACAGCGACAGGATGTTGATCCCCGTCATCTCGCAGATGTGCTTGTAGATGGGGATCAGCACGTAGCCGAAGGCGAACATGCCGGCCGCGATCACGACCAGCTTGCCGACCATCTTGGCGTTTTCGCGGCGCAGGTTCATGGCGTGGGTCCAGGGCCTTCTACTGCTTCAGCGGGAGGACAGCAGGACCATCTTGACCATGAACCCGATGAAGAAGGCAGCAGCGATCGACGCCAGGATCAGGCCCAGGCGCAGGTTGCTCTTCTTCTGTTCGGGGGTCGTGGGCATAGTCTTCAGCCGATCACGCGGGTCGCGGTAGCGTCCAGCTTAGGCGGGGTCTCGAAGGTGTGGAACGGTGCGGGCGATGGCACTTCCCATTCCAGGCCCTCGGCGCCGTCCCATGGCTTGGCGGGAGCAGCCGCACCCTTGCCCATCATGGCGGGCAGCACCACGGCCAGGAAGAAGTACACCTGCATCAGGCCGAAACCGAAGGCACCCACCGAGGCGATGGCGTTGAAATCGGCGAACTGCATGGGGTAGTCGGCGTAGCGGCGGGGCATGCCGGCCAGGCCCAGGAAGTGCATCGGGAAGAAGGTGATGTTGAAGGTGATCAACGAGCCCCAGAAGTGGATCTGGCCGCGCGTCTCGGAGTACATGTGGCCCGTCCACTTGGGCAGCCAGTAGTACACGCCGGCGAACATCGAGAACAGCGAGCCGGCCACCAGCACGTAGTGGAAGTGGGCCACCACGTAGTAGGTGTCCTGCAGCTGGATGTCGATCGGCGCCATGGCCAGGATCAGGCCGGTGAAGCCACCCATGGTGAACACGAAGATGAAGCCCACGGCGAACAGCATGGGGGTCTCGAACGTCATGGAGCCGCGCCACATGGTGGCGATCCAGTTGAAGATCTTCACGGCCGTGGGCACCGAGATCAGCATGGTGGCGTACATGAAGAACAGCTGGCCGGTCACGGGCATGCCGGTCGTGAACATGTGGTGGGCCCACACGATGAACGACAGGATGGCGATGGACGAGGTGGCATACACCATGGAGGCGTAGCCGAACAGCTTCTTGCGCGCGAACGCGGGCACGATCTGGCTCACGATGCCGAAGGCCGGCAAGATCATGATGTAGACCTCGGGGTGGCCGAAGAACCAGAAGATGTGCTGGTACATCACCGGGTCACCGCCGCCGGCGGGGTTGAAGAAGCTGGTGCCGAAATGGCGGTCCGTCAGCGTCATGGTGATGGCGCCGGCCAGCACGGGCATCACGGCGATCAGCAGGTAGGCGGTGATGAGCCAGGTCCAGGCGAACATGGGCATCTTCATCAGCGTCATGCCGGGGGCGCGCATGTTCAGGATGGTCACGATGATGTTGATCGAGCCCATGATGGACGAAGCACCCAGGATGTGCATGGCGAAGATGCCGGCATCCATCGAGGGGCCCATCTGCAGCGTCAGCGGTGCGTACAGCGTCCAGCCGGCAGCCGGTGCGCCGCCGGGCATGAAGAACGAGCCCACCAGCATCGCTGCGGCAGGGATCATCAGCCAGAAGCTGAAGTTGTTCATGCGCGCGAAGGCCATGTCGGATGCGCCGATCTGCAGCGGGATCATCCAGTTCGCAAAGCCCACGAAGGCCGGCATGATGGCGCCGAACACCATGATCAGGCCGTGCATGGTGGTCAGCTGGTTGAACAGCTCGGGGTTGACCAGTTGCAGGCCGGGCTGGAACAGCTCGGCGCGGATCAAGAGGGCCAGCACGCCGCCGACCATGAGCATGGTGAAGGCGAACAGCAGGTACAGGGTACCGATGTCCTTGTGGTTGGTGGCATACACCCAGCGGCGCCAGCCGGTGGGGCCATGGTGGCCATGGTCGTCGTGTGCGTGGTCGCCACCGTGCCCGTGGTTGTCGAGAACTGCGCTCATTGTGAATTCCTCAATACGTTGGGGCGGTGATTACTTGCCACGCTGGGCGACGATTTCGGCGGGCTGCACCAGCTGGCCGGTCTTGTTGGACCAGGTGTTCTTGGTGTAGCTGACCACGGCGGCGATGTCCGTGTCGCTCAGCTGGCCCCAGGCGGGCATGGCACCGTTGGCCGCGCCCTTGAGCACGATCTGGATCTGCTTGGCATGGTCGGCATCGAGCACCACGGCCGAGCCGTCCAGCGGCTTGATCGGGCCTGCGCCCTTGCCGTTGGCCTGGTGGCAGGCGGCGCAGTTGGCGGCATAGACCTTCTCGCCGCGCTTGAGGATGTCCTCCAGCGTCCAGACCTTGGTCGGGTCGTCGAGCTTGGCGGCGGCCTTCTTGCGCTGGTCGGCCACCCAAACGGTGTAGTCCTCGGCGGACACGACCTTCACGTGGATGGGCATGTAGGCGTGTTCCTTGCCGCACAGCTCGGCGCACTGGCCGTAGAAGTCGCCGATCTTCTCGGCGCGGAACCAGGTGTCGCGCACGAAGCCGGGGATCGCGTCCTGCTTGATGCCGAAGGCGGGCACCATGAAGGCGTGGATCACGTCGTTGGCGGTGGTGATGATGCGGATCTTCTTGTTGACCGGCACCACCAGCGGGTTGTCCACCTTGAGCAGGTAGTCGGCGGGCGCGTCGGCGACCTTGCCGCTGTCGGACATCACGCGGTGGCTGCTGTCCAGCGTGGAGATGAAGGCCAGGCCCTCGCCCTCGCCGGTGATGTAGTCGTAGCCCCACTTCCACTGGTAGCCCGTGGTCTTGATGGTGAGGTCGGCGTTGGTCGTGTCCTTCTGCGCCACCAGCACCTTGGTGGCGGGCAGGGCCATGAGGATCACGATGATGAAGGGGATGATGGTCCAGACCACTTCGACGGTCACGGACTCATGGAAATTGGCGGCCTTGGCGCCCTTGGACTTGCGATGCTTCCAGATGGAATAGAACATCACGGCGAAGACGGCTACGAAGATCACCGTGCAGATGACGAGCATCATCCAATGCAGGAAATGCTGCTCCTCGGCAATCTTGGTGACCGGAGGATGCAGATTGAGCTGGTTGACTGCGGGACCGCCAGGCAGGTCTTGAACGGCATGGGCCACGCCGCCTACCCATGTACCGGCAATCAGCAGCAGAGAAGCCAGCTTATTGGAAATGCTCTTCATAGTTCTCACTTACTTCTAAGCCTCAAATTAACCAATCCCTGCTGGCGCGCCTGCGTGGGGTCAGGCTGCGCGCAAGGCCATGCGGATCTCCGATGCCAGGGCCGGTCGAAGCTCGGGGCGCACATAGCGCCCCACCTCCACCGATCGGCCCTGTGCAGACAAGGTGATCAGCGACCGGTCGCCGGTCTTGGGTTCTACGCGAACCCAGCTCCGGTCGAATTCGGCGCGCTCGAGCTTGCCTGCTGTCTCCAACTCCACCACCAGGCGCGAGCCCTGCAGTGAAATCCTCTCGCCATCGGCCGCATGACGTCCGTACATGGCGAATGCCAAACCTACAACTGCCATCTCCAGCCATGCGAAGGGCATGACCAGACGGGCTCCGAGCATCCAGAAGAACGTTGCAATGCCCAGTGAAACCGAACACAGCGACAGGTACATCCAGCCCATCTGCGCGGGGGTGACCGAGCAGTTGCGGGCCAGGCGCCAATCGATGCGCTGACCCGAGACAGTGGCAAAACGAAAAACCAAGCCTGTCACCGGAGGTGCCCACAAGACTGCCGGCTGCAGACCACACCAGGAAAGCCACTGGCGCAGCATGCGCAGCCCGCCACGTTGCGCGGGAAGATGCCCGAAATCCCAATAACCCTGAATTGTAGCGTGCCTTGTTCCATGTCATTGACACGCAGCTACCCGGTACTTCTACCTGTACCGGTGGCCAGCATGGCGCGCATGTCCTGCAGCGAGACCGCGCTGCTGGCGCTCATTTTCAGGCGCGGCGCGGGCTTGAAGGCATGGCCGTAGATGATCTCGAAAGTCAGTGCCAGCTGCCCATCCTGCGCCGGGTCGGCCAGGTGCTGCACCAGGGCGGCGTGCAGGCGCTCGCGCCAGCCGCGCCCGCGCAATGCGCCGAAACGGCCGGGGTGCAGGTTGCAGCCCAGTTCGCGCAGCTCCTGCAGCAGGCGCTCTGGCGTCGCGAAGGTGAGCGTGATGCGCTCCATGTCCATCACCGGCTCGGCAAAGCCGGCGTGCACCAGCATGTCGCCCCAGTCGTGCATGTCGGTGAAGGCATGGCCGGCCGGCGGCCAGCCCATGGCGGCGTACACGCCGTGCAGCTCGCGCGCGGTGTCGGGCCCCAGGCACGAGAACATCAGGTAGCCATCCGTCGCCAGCGCGCGGTGCCACTGGCCGATGAGGGCCTGTGGGTCGGCCGCCATGTGCAGCGCCATGTTGGCCCAGAGCATCTGCACGCTGGCGTCGGCCGGCAGGCCGAACTGCGGCGCCGGGCCGGTCCAGCGCGCCGGACTCCACCAGGGCCGGGCCAGCGCCTGCTCGGCCACGGGCACGCAGTGCGCCCCGGTCTCGGCCACCTGGCAGGCCGCCTTGGGATAGCGGGTGCTCACCAGCGCATGGCCCTGCAGGCCGCCGCGCACGGGGTCCCAGTGGCACCAGGACGCGGGGGCCTGGCGTATCCACTGCAGGCGGTCCTCCATGCGGCGCGCCACCTCTTCATGGAGCCAGGGGGCGGCGGCGGGCGCGGTGGCATGCCAGCGGGCCGCGGCAAGGGGGTCGATCGTGGGGGGGCGCTCTGTGGGCATGTCGTAGGAACCGGCGGGGTCCAACGAGTATATTGACTCATGCAGTTCAAGGCGTTCACGGGGCTATCCAGGCGATGGGGGCTGGGCCGCGGGCTCGGCGCGCTGGCAGGCGCCCTGCCCAGCCAGTGCGCCGTGTGCCACGCCTGGCCGGCCACGCGCATCTGCCCGGCCTGCACGGCCCGCTTCGCGCAGCAGGTGCCGCGCTGCACGCACTGCGCACTGCGTGTGCCCGAAGGCGTGCAGGTGTGCGGCGCCTGCCTGCGGGCACCACCGCCGCTCGACCGCTGCCTGGCCGCAGTGGACTATGCCTACCCCTGGTCCGGGCTGCTGGCCGATTTCAAGTTCCGCGGCGACCCCGGCTGGGCCGCCGCACTGGCGGCGCTGGTGCACAGCACCCCGGGCCTGGCGCCCGCGCTCGACGCGGCCGACCTGGTGCTGCCCATCCCTTTGTCAGCCGAGCGGCTGCGCGAGCGCGGCTTCAACCAGGCCCTGCTGCTGGCCCGGCAGCTGGCGCCGACCAAGGCGCACCCCGGCCTGCTGCTGCGCCTGCACGCGGGTGACACCCATGCACACCAGGCCCAGCTCACGCGCGCCGAGCGCTTGCGCAACCTGCGCGGCGCCTTTGCGGTGGAGCCCGCGCAGGCCGCCGCCCTGCGCGGCCGGCAGGTGGTGCTCGTCGACGATGTGATGACCACCGGCGCCACGCTGCATGCCGCCGCCACCGCGCTGCGCGGGGCCGGCGTGGCAGCGCTGTGCGCCGTGGTGTTCGCACGCACCGAGGCGCCGGGCGACGGCGCCGCGAGCCCTCCGTAATTTGTTACAACCCTCGGCCGCAAAGCGCGTGGTTCGCAGCAAAATACCAGGCATGTTCCATATCGTCCTGGTCGAGCCCGAGATTCCGCCCAACACCGGCAATGTGATCCGGCTGGCGGCCAACACAGGCTGCACGCTGCACCTCATCGAGCCCCTGGGTTTTTCCATGGAAGACCGGCTCATGCGCCGCGCCGGCCTGGACTACCACGAGTACACGGCCGTGCTGCGCCACGCGGGCTGGACGGCTTTCTTGCGCGATGCCCAACCCGACCCGGCGCGCATGTTCGCCATGACCACGCATGGCTCGCAGGACCTGTTCGACAACTGCTTCTTGCCCGGCGACTGGCTGGTGTTCGGCGCCGAGACGCGCGGCCTGCCGCCCGAGCTGCGCGAGACCTTCCCGCCCGCCCAGCGGCTGCGCCTGCCGATGATCGAAGGGCAGCGCAGCCTGAACCTGTCGAACGCGGTGGCGGTGTCGGTGTTCGAGGCCTGGCGGCAGAACAGCTTCGGTGCCGCGGGCGCCTCGGCACCGGCCCCGCTGGCGGCCGAGCTGGCGATGGTTCAACCAGGCTGATAGCGCTGGTCGGCGATGGCCTGGGGCCCCTGCTCTGACATGAAGTCCAGGAACACCTTGGTGCGAGCGGGCAGCATGCGGCCCGAGGGCAGCGCCGCATACACCGTGTAGCGCGACACGATCCATTCGGGCAGCACCTGCACCAGCTCGCCGCTGGCCAGCTGCTCCTCGATCAAGAGGCGTGCCGTCACCGCCACACCCGCGCCGTCGATGGCCGCGCGCAGCAGCACGCCGTTGCTGTCGGACTGCAGCACCGCAGGCGCATCCACCTCCTGCCAGTCGCCGTCGCCCACGGCCGGGTGCAGGCGCAGCTTGCGCCCGCCCCCCATCTCGGAGCGCGCGGGCGCGCCCGTGTCGCGCAGGTACTCGTGCTGCAGCAGGTCCATGGGCACCTGGGGCACGCCTTTGCGCGCGAGGTATTCGGGCGACGCCACGACGATGGCCTCGCCATGCATGAGCGCGCGGGCCACGATGTTGGCGTCGAAGTCCTCGCCCGCCACCATGATGGTCACGTCGAACTCGTCGATGCGGCGCAGGGCCAGCGCATCCACGCTGATGTCCAGCATCAGCTTGGGGTAGCGCGCATGCCACAGCGCCGTGAGCGGCGCGAGAAAATTGGTGGTGAGCACCGGCGGCGCCACGATGCGGATGGTGCCGCGCAGGTCGCGCGTGCTGGCCACGGCCTCGGCCTCGGCGTCGTCGATTTCGCCCAGGATGCTGCGCACGCGCTGCAGGTAGACCTCGCCCGCATCGGTGAGCGCCACCTTGCGCGTGGTGCGTTGCAGCAGGCGCGTGCCCAGGTGCTGTTCCAGCTCGGCCACCATGCGGGTGACCACGGGGGGCGACATGTCGAGCGCGCGCGCGGCAGCGGCAAAGCCGCCCTCATCGACCACGCGGTCGAAGACTTTCATGGCTTGCAGGCGGTCCATGGCTCAGCCCTCCTGCCAACAATGAGAGGACGCCGGGTGAAAGGGCGCCGGGCGCCCTGCCCTCAAGGCGCTGCGCCGTAGTTGCGCGCCAGGGATTCGGCCACGCACACGGGCTTGTCGCTGCCCTCGCGCTCCACGGTCACCAGCCAGGTCATCTGCATGCCATCGGGTGCCAGTGGCTCGGCGGCCTGCAAAGTCAGGCGTGCGCGCACGCGGCTGCCCACCGGCACCGGCGAGGTGAAACGCACCTTGTTCAGGCCGTAGTTCACGCCCATGCGCGCGCCCTCGATGGACAGGCCCGACTCGAAGAAGCGCGGAATCAGCGACAGCGTGAGAAAGCCGTGCGCAATCGGCGCGCCGAAGGGCCCGGCTTTGGCACGCTCGGGGTCCACATGGATCCACTGGTGGTCGCCCGTGGCCTGGGCGAACAGGTTGACCTGTTCCTGCGTGATGGTGATCCATTCGGTCACCGCGACCTCCTGGCCCACGCAGGCGCTGACTTCGGAGTAGGAGCGGAAGATTTTCATGGCCCCAATGTAGCGCCGGGCCCCGCCGTCCCATGTCGGCCGAGTGACAGGTACTAACCCTCATGCGTCCAGCACTCATTCGTCCAGCCATGTGCAAATGCCCTGCCACTGCTCCAGGTCGCGCGCCACGCGGCCCGGTGCCACGTCGAACAACGTGAGCCCGTGCGCCGCCAGGTGGATGTAGTTCTGCGTGTCGCGCAGGTAGCCCAGCACCGGAAACCCGAGGTTGTCCACGAACTGGTGCAACTGGTCGGCCGCGCGCGTGCGCGCATCCACGCGCATGCCCACGATGCCCACCTGCACGCCGTCGGCGCGTTTGTGCTCGGTCAGCTGGTCCAGGAAGCCGCGCGTGGCGAAGATGTCGAACACGCTGGGCTGCAGCGGCACGATGATCTTGTCGGCCAGCTTGAGCACGTCGGTCAGGCGCCAGCCGTGCAGGCCGGCCGAAGTGTCGAGCACGGCATGCGTCGTGCCCTTGGGCGGCTTGCTGATCACGTCGGAGCTCACGTCCCACACCCCTATGGGCCGCGCAGCCGGCGGGCGCAGGCCCAGCCACAGGCGCGCGGACTGCTGGCGGTCGGTGTCGCCCAACAGCACGGGGTGGCCCTGGCGGGCGTAGTAGCCCGCCACATTGGTCGACAGCGTGGACTTGCCCACGCCCCCCTTCGGGTTGGCAACGACGATCACTGGCATCACGAAACTCCTGGCGTTGGGTCTGGCAATGAAATCGGCTGGAAAGAAGTGTGCACCGGGGTGCGGCTCTGCGCCATGCTACCCAAACGATAGCAAGGCGCAAGGCATTTAGGTCTGCAGGGCGCCGCGAGTGAGCCCCCTGCCCGTAAAAACTGGCGCGCCCGAGGCCAGTGCCCCCGTGCAAGGGCCGCCCCGCCGCACTGGGGGCGTCCCCCTCCCGACTCGCGCAG
>NZ_AKJX01000212.1 GCF_000276605.1 Acidovorax sp. CF316
GGCTGGAGCAGCCGCGCCTGGCCGACGACGACCGGCTGGCCCTGGCCGGCACGGCGCGGGCGCAGGCCCTGGCACCCTGGCCCGTGGGCGATGCGCGCCTGGCCACGCTGGGCTGCGGCCGCTGGGCCGAGCTCGCGGCGCAGCTCAGCGCGGCCACCGGCCTCTCGGGCGACGGCGCCGAGCTGGTGCTGCTGCGCCCCACCGCCACGCGCGCGCCCATCCTCGACGAGGCGCACCAGCAGCTGCTCTGGCCGGTGCAGGACGCCGACGGCCTGTGGCTGCACCTGACCGTGCCCGTGGGTGATGCCAGCATGCTGCGCGTGGACAACCTCGACCGGCTGGCCGCGCGCGGCGCCCCGGTGCACGCCGTGCTGGTGCGCGTGGAGCGCACCGGTACCAGCACGCTGCTGGTGCCGCTGTCGCTGCTCAGCAGCGATGCCAGGGGCCAGGTGCATGCCGTGTCGCTCGACTATGCCAACGAGGCCGCGCGCCCCACGCCGCTGGCCCAGCGCATCCTGCGCCTGGTGCAGTGGCGCAAGGAGCAGGCCACGCCGGCGGCCACCCAGCCCACGCTCGCCCAGCGCCTGCTGGGCCCCGTGCTCGACGTGCTGGAGACCCAGGCCGCCACCGGGCGCATGCCGCTCACCGGGACCCAATCGGAGCGCCTTGGTGCCGCGTTGCCGGGCATCGCCTCGGTAGGCCTGCACACCGTGGCATCGGCCCTGCAACACCACCTGAACGCACCGCAGCCCGCGGGCGCGCTGCGCCTGCAGCAGCTGTGCCAACGCACGGTGGAGCTCGACGGGCTGCCATCCATCGCTGCGTCGTAGCGCCCCGGCTCGGTGTTACAAGCCATTACCTTGAAAGCGGGCAAATTGCACACGGGCGCGGCCTGGCGCAAAGGTGGCGCCATGGCGCGCTGACAAAATGCGGGGCTCTATTCAGACCACAGGGGATCGTGCATGGGACTGCTGGACAAGATCGTGGGGGTGGTGACGGGCCGCTCGGACAATGATGGCAACGGACTGAACACCGCGCAGAACAACCTGCTGCGCCAGGCCATGGAGCCGCTGGACAAGGCGGCGCCGGGCCTGGCAGACAAGGCCCTGGCCTTTGTGACCCAAGGCACCCACGAAGCCGTGCTGCTGGAGCTGCAGGCCCCCCATGCCCTCGAGCCGGGCCAGTTGCTCGGCGCGCCCGGCCGGCTGCGCTGGGGCTTCAACCTGTACAACGACAAACCCCTGGAGGCCGCGGGCAAGAAGAGCCTGGCCGGCCGCTCCGGGTTCTACGCCAGCATCCCGGCAGACAAGCCGCCGCTGGCCATGCTGGTGCGCCTGGGCAAGCTGCTGGCCGCGGCCGATGCCGGCAAGTCGCTGGAACACCCCGGCGCGCCCGTGCCCGACTGGCTGCAGTACCTGGTCAACGATGCGGTGCACGCCAGCTTCAAGGACGGCAACAGCAGCAAGCACGAGCTGGGCAAGGACCGCGCGGCCTGGACGGTCGACCTCATCGCGCAGCTGCTGGCCGAGGAGGGCCTGGACGGGACGCTCGCGCTGCAGCTGGTGTTCGAACGCAAGGGCCTGGACAGCTACTACCAGGACCGCCTGGACGGCCTGGTCAAGGCGCCGGCCCTGGCCGCCCACATGCTGGCACGCCCCGAGGCCGTGCAGGCCCTGCTGCCGCAACTCTCGGCCTCCGGCCGCGTACAGCTGGCTTCGCGCATCGGGCCCGACAAGGCGCTGCGCGCGGGCTTCGCACCGCTGCTGGTGGCCCTGGCGGCCGATGGCAGCAAGACCGTGCGCGCCGAGGCCGTTCCCCACCTCAAGGGCATCGACGAGGCCGAGCGACTGCGCCTGCTGGCCGCGCTGCTCAGCGATGGCGATACCAGCCAGCGCACCCAGGCAGCCGAACTGCTGGCACGCCTGCCCGCGGAGGCCACGCGCGGCCTGCTCGAGGCCGCGTTGGCCAGCGAGGCCAGCAAGCCCGTGCAGCAGGCCATCCGCGCGGCGCTCAACCGCATCGATGCCGCTGGCGGGGCCCAGGAGCAGGACCTGCCCGAGCCCCCGCCCTGGACCCCGTTCGCCGACAGCCCGCTGGGCGAGGATGCACTGGCCCTGCTGCTGGCCAACCGCACCGAGGTGATCGAGCGCGCGCGCCGCGCCGCCGAGGAAGAGGCCGAGGAAAACAAGGCCCAGAAGAACAAGTACACCTGGCGCCAGAAGAGCTATGCCAACCTGTCCAAGCTGACCGAGGACGACGTGCGCCAGGCGCTGGCCCTGCTCAACGGCCAGCTCGAGAAGAAGCAGATGGAGAAACTGCGCAACAGTGAGGTGGCCCAGGTCGTCACGCATGGCAACCGCCTGTTTGCGCTGCCGTCTTTCGGGCCCTCGCACCTGATCCGCTGGCTGGGCGTGTCGCGCTACAGCCGCAGCTTCTGGTTCGATGACGGCTTCCACAAATGGCTGGGCGGCCAGCCACGCGGCAGCGTCGACCTGCGCGCCCTGGGCGACCTGCTCAAGCGCTCGGGAACCCCGCTGATCGAAGTGGCCCGCACGGCCCTGTTCGACTACTGGAACACCCCCAGTGCCACCGACCTGCTGCCACCCGAGCGCGTGTGGCCGTTTTTCGCCGAACACCCCGAGTTCCTCGACCAGGCCCTGGGCCTGGCAGCGCAGCAGAACAACGGCGACCGGTATGCGAGCACGCTGGAGCTCGGGCCGGCCTTGCGCACGCTGGCCACCTTCCCGACCATTCCCGCGCGCTGGCTGCCGCGCGTGATGGAGCTGGCCCTGGGCGAGGGCAAGACCCACCGCCCCATGGCGCAGAAAGCCTTGTCCACGCTGCCGAACATCGGCCGCCAGGTGGTGGAGTCGCTCACCCACACCAAGAGCGAGGTGCGCATCGAGGCCGCCAACTGGCTGGCCGAGCTGAAATACACCGACGCCGTGCCCGCCCTCACCAAGGCGCTCGAAAAGGAAAGCCGCGAAACAGTGCGCGCCGCCTTCCTGACCGCGCTGGAGGGCCTGGGCGAGGACATCTCGCCACGCCTGGCCCCGGCCATCCTGCTGGCCGAGGCGAAGAAGGGCCTGAAGGCCAAGCCGCCCGCAGGCCTGGCCTGGTTCGCGCTGGACGCGCTGCCGGCGGCACGCTGGGCCGACGGCACGGCCGTGGAGCCCGAGATCCTGCGCTGGTGGGTGGTGCTGGCCTGCAAGCTCAAGGAGCCCGGCGGCAACGCCCTGCTCACGCGCTACATGGGCCTGCTCGATGCCGCGAGCCGCCAGGCCCTGGGCAGCAGCGTGCTGCGCCAGTTCATCGCGCACGACACGCGCCACCCGCCGCTGGAGGAGGGCATTGCCTACGCCCAGGCCCATGCGCCGCAGCGCTACCAGTCCTACCAGAAGGGCTGGCAGAACGCCAAGCCCGAGTACCGCCAGTACTACGAGGCCGACTACGCCAAGTCCGAGGACCAGGTGTTCGAGGAGTGCAAGCGCGAGAAGATGTCCGAGTACCTGGGCAGCGCCATCGGTGAGAAGGGCATCCTGGCCCTGGCGGCCTTTGCGCCGGGCCATGAGATCGTGACCCTGCTGCAGCAGTACATGCGCGACCACTACCAGCGCCGCTCGCAGATCGAGGCCATGCTCGAAGGCGTGGCGCCGGGCAACGACCCGGTGGTGATCCAGCTGATGCTGGGCCTGTCGCGCCGCTACCGCACGGCCTCCGTGCAGACCAAGGCCCGCGCCCTGGTCCAGGAGATCGCCGACCGCAATGGCTGGACCCAGGACCAGCTGGCCGACCGCACCATCCCCACGGCCGGCCTGGACGACACGGGCACGCTGGCGCTGCCCTATGGCGAGCGCATCTTCACCATGGTGCTCGACGCCGCGATGAAGCCCGAGCTGCGCAACCCCGAGGGCAAGGCCATCAAGACCCTGCCCGAGCCGCGCCAGAACGACGACCCGGCCCAGACCAAGGAGACCAAGGCGCTGCTCTCCACGAGCAAGAAGGAGCTCAAGCAGGTCATCGACCTGCAGACCGCGCGCCTGTTCGAAGCCATGTGCACCGGCCGCCAGTGGCCCGTGGCCGAATGGCGCGAGTACCTGCACCGCCACCCCGTGGCCGGCCGGCTGGTGCAGCGCCTGGTGTGGCTGGAGGTGGACGCCGAGGGCGCCGCACTGCAGAGCTTTCGCCCCACCGAGGACGGCAGCCTGATCAACACCGAGGACGACGAGGTGGAACTGAGCGACGGCGCCCAGGTGCGCCTGGCCCATGCCTCGCTGGTCGATGCGGCCACGGCCAGCGCGTGGACGAAGCACTTCAAGGACTACAAGCTCGCCCCCCTGTTCCCGCAGATGTCGCGCCAGTCGCCCACCCTGGCCTTCACCGACGACAAGGGCCTGGCCGTCACGGAGATCCGGGACCGCCAGGGCTGGGTCAGCGACAGCTTCACCCTGCGCGGCGCCTTCACCAAGCTCGGCTACCAGCGCGCGCAGGCCGAGGACGGCGGCTTCTTCTACGAATACACCAAGGACTTCTCCAGCGTGGGCGTGCGCGTGTCCATCGAGTTCTCGGGCAACACCCTGCCCGAGGAGAACGTGGCCGCGGCCTTGAAAACCCTGTCCTTCGAGGACAGCCGCTCGCGCAGCTGGAGCGAGAGCACGCTGCCCCTGGCCAGCGTGCCCCCGGTGCTGCTGGCGGAAGCCTATGCCGACTACCTGGCCATCGCGAACGCCTGCACGGGTTTCGATGCGGACTGGGAAAAGAAGATGCCCTGGTAGCACAGGTTGACGGCGCCCGTGCGCCCGCGTTACAACCTCAGCCGATGATGATCCACGGTGCGCTGCCTTGCCTGAAGCCAGGTGGCCGCGGCGTGCAAACACGACAAAGCAGGCGGAGGGAATGCGAATGGGATGGCAGGACATGGCAGGCGATGCGGCGGCCGGCGGCACCGGAATCACCAACGGCCCCCCGGGAACGGATGGCCTGACGCAGGCGCAGCACGGGCTGCTGCGCGAAACCATGGAGCCGCTGGAGATGGCGCGGGCGGGCCTGTCGGACAGGGCGCTTGCCTTCATCACGCAAGGTACCCACGAATCCGTGCTGCAGGAGCTGCAGGCCCTGCAGGCACCGCTTGCGGCCGGCCAGTTGCTGGGGCAACCAGGCCGGCTGTATGCGACCTTCGACGCCGGGGGCGACCCTGCCATGGCGGCGGCTGCGGACAGGAGCCTGGTCCCCCGGGCCGCATTCTATGCCAGCCTGCCGGACGGCACCACCGCGCTCGCACCGCTGGTGCGCCTGGGCAAGGTCCTTGCGGCCGCCGACCGGGGCCTGTCGCTGCTGCGCCCGGGAGCCCCCGTCCCCAACTGGCTGCAGTACCTGGTCAACGACGCGGTGTTCGCAACCATCCAGTGGCGGTACCCCGAAGTGCGTGGCCTGGCGAAGGACCGCGCGGCATGGACCGTCGAGCTGGTGGCACGCCTGCTGGCCCATGAGGGAATGGACGAGGACCTGGCGCTGCAGCTGGTGTTCGAATGCAAAGCCCTCGAGAGCTACCAGCAGGCGTCGCTGGCCGGACTCGTCCAGTCGCCCGCCGTGGCGGGCTTCCTGCTCGCCCGGCCCGAGTCGGCGCGCACGCTCCCGCGCAAGCTCTCGGCCTCCGGGCGCATGCAGCTCGCGGCGCGCATCGGCAAGGATGCCCAGTTGCTAACGGGCCTGGCCCACGTCCTGATGGCACTGGCTGCCGACAGCGCCAAGGCTGTGCGCGAGGCGGCGGCGCCCCATCTCGCAGGCATGTCCGAAGCCGAGCACCTGGATGTGTTGCGCTCGCTCCTGCAACACGGTGACACCAAGCAGCGTGGCCAGGCCATCGAACTGCTGGGGCGGCTGTCGGCGCAGGTCTCGCGCGGCATTCTCGCCACGGCCCTGGAGCGGGAAACCAGCAAGCCCCTGCAGCAGGCCCTGCGCGATGCGCTGGCGCGGCTCGATGCGGCGCAGGATGCCCAGGAGATGACCCTGCCCGAGCCGCCCGCGTGGACACCGATTCCCGACACGCTGCTGGGCGGCGATGCCCTGGCGGTGCTGCTGGCCAACCGCGCGCAGTGGATCGAAGACACGCGCCTTCTGGCGCAGGAAGAGATCGACCAGAACGAGGGCCGCGTCCAGAAGGATTTCTGGTACCAGCAAGCGCTTGCGCGTGCGTCCAGGCTGAGCGAGGACGACATGCACATGGTCCTGGCGGTCTTCAACGGCCAGGCCAGCGCGCAGGACGCAGAGCGTTTGCGCAGCGGTGACGCAGCAAAGGCCCTGGCGCTGGGCCAGCGCATCCATGCCCTGCCCGCTTTCGGGCCACTTCATCTGTTGCGTTGGCGCGGTCCCTGCCCGCATGGGCGCAGCTTCTGGTATGACGAGGCTTTCCAGGACTGGCTCGCCCGCCAGCCGCAGGGCACGGTGGACCTGCGCGCACTGGCCGACGTGGCGCAACGGGCCGGCGTGCCCCTGGTCGAGGTGGCACGCAGTGCACTGATCTCCGACTGGAACCACAGCAGCGCCAGCGAGCTCCTGGCGCCCGGATGCGTGTGGCCGTTCTTCATGGAGCACCCCGGCTTCATCGACGAAGCCCTGGGACTGAGCCACCGGGCCAAGGAGGGCGCCCCGTACAAGGAGCTGGAGCCCGGCCGCGCACTCAAGACCCTGGCCCTGTTCCCCTGCATCCCTGCGCGCTGGCTGCCGCGTGCGCTGGAGCTGGCCCTGGGTGATGCCAGGGCCCTTCGCTCCCAGGCGCAGGACGCACTCCGCGGTGCTCCCGGTATCGGCCGCGCCGTTGCCGGAGCACTGGCGCATACCCAGCATGAAGTGCGCACCGAAGCCGCCGCCTGGCTGGCGCAATTGCAGTACGCCGAAGCCATTCCCGCGCTGCGCACCGCGCTGGAGAAGGAAAGCCGCGAAACGGCGCGCGCTGCCTTCCTGAGCGCGCTGGAAGCGCTGGGGGAGGACATCTCGGCCTGGCTCTCTCCCTCCATCCTCCTGGCCGAGGCAAGAAAGGGCCTCAAGGCCAAGCCACCTGCCGGCCTGGCCTGGTTCGCCATGGACGCTCTGCCCGCCGCCCGGTGGGAACAGGGAACCCCGGTGGAGCCGGAAATCCTGCAGTGGTGGGTCACGCTGGCCTGCAAGCTCAAGGAACCGGCAGGCAACGCACTGCTGACCCACTATGCGGCCCGCCTGGATCTGCCCAGCCGCCAAGCGCTCGGCAGCTGCGTGCTGCACCAGTTCGTCGGCCACGACACGCGGCGCCCAACGCTCGCACAGGCCACTGCGCATGCGCAGGTCGAAGCGCCCTTGCGCCAGCAGCAATACGCGCGCGCCTACCACGGCGCGGCAGAGCAGAACCGTCCGTTTTACGAAGCCGACTACCGCAGAACCCTGGAGCAGCTGCTGGAGGAATGCAAGCGCGAGAAGCTTGCTGAATACCTGGGTACTGCGATCGGAGAAAAGGGCATGCTGGCCTGGGCAAGCCATGCACCCGGCCACGACATCGTGGACGTGCTGCGCCAGTACATGCGCGATTACCCGCAGCGCCGCGCTCAGATCGAAGCGCTGCTCGAAGCGGCGGCCGCCAGCGACGATCCCGCAGTGCTCCAGCTGCTGCTGGGTGTGTCACGCAGCCACCGCGCTGCATCGATCCAGGAAAAGGCACTCGCCCTGGTGCAGGAAATCGCCCGCCACCGCGGTTGGACACCTGACGAACTGGCCGACCGCACCATTCCCAGTGCCGGCCTCGATGACACCGGAAGCTTGGCCCTTCCCTTGGGCGACCGGGTTTTCACCCTGGTGCTCGGCCCCGGCATGGCGCCCGAGCTGCGCAATCCCGATGGCAAGGTCGCCATGGCGCTGCCCGAACCACGCCAGGACGACGACCCGGGACAGGCCAAGGAGACCAGGGCATTGCTGTCCCAAAGCAGGAAGGCCCTGAAGGAGGTGGTCGAGCAACAGACCGCCCGCCTGTTCGAAGCCATGTGCACTGGCCGTTCGTGGCCCGTGGCCGGCTGGAGCGAATACCTGCACCGCCATCCTGTGGCCGGCCGTCTGGTCCAGCGCCTGGTATGGCTGAACATCGACAGCCAGGGTACGGTGCTCCAGAGCTTTCGGCCTGTGGAAGATGGCAGCCTGCTCGATGCCGAAGACCGGCAAGTGGACTTGGCCGGCGGCTCCCTGCTGCGCCTGGGCCATGCGGCACTGGTCGATGCCGCCACGGCAGACGCCTGGCTCCGGCATTTCGAGGACTACCGGGTCAGCCCGCTGTTTGCGCAGATGTCGCGACGCACCCCTGCGGTGGCCCTGGCCGATGCCACAGGCCGGGCCGTCCATGGGATTCGCGATCGCCTGGGCTGGACGAGCGACAGCCTCACGCTGCGCAATGCGTTCACCCGGCGTGGCTACCAGCGCGCACCGGCCGAAGAGGGTGGGCTGTTTACCGCATACACCAGGAATTTCGCGGGCGCCGGAGTACGGGTGGTCATCGACTTCTCCGGCAACGTGCTGCCCGAGAAGAACGTGCCCGCAGCGCTCAAGGGCCTTTGGTTCGAGAACACGCGCGCACGCGGGCGCAGCAACCCGGCCCTGCCCCTGGCCAGCGTGCCGCCCGTGCTGCTGGCCGAGGCCTACGCCGACTACCTAGCTGTGGCCCAGGCCTGCACCGGCTTCGACGCCGATTGGGAAAAGAAGATGCCTTGGTAGCCGGTATGCAGAGCACCTCAGGGGACTGTTCTGCGAAACATCAAGCCGTAACTGTTTGAATCGAGCGACGAAACCGGAACGAATTCACGTTTTTTTGGTGAGGTCTCTCCATTCTCACAATTTGCGACATCTTGCCGGCGCAAGTCCCGCGATGATCCAGCCCTCGCACCGCAAAACAGCCCATGAGCTGGCGGGATTTTTAGTGAATGTGAATGATTGAGGGAGGTATTTTCATGCCGGGTTTTGTCCGAAAGATTCTGATTTTCATCACGGGCTATGCATGGCTCATCCTGCTGGCGGGCCCGGGCCTGGCCGGCCTGGCCATCTGGAGCAGCTGGAAGGCCGATGGCGACCACGCCTACACGGCGCGCGAACAGCTGCAGACAGTGGCCGGCAAGGTCACCGGTGCCAGCGAAGTGACGGTCAAGCGCAAGCGCCGCTCCACCAAGCAGTACTACGAGATCACCGTGGCACCCGATGCCGGCGGTGAAGCCCGCAAGCTGCGCATCGCGCACAGCACGCCCAAGGACATCGTGGGCGGCATCATCGACGAGAAGATCACCGCACTGTACGACAGCAGCGACAGCGACATCGTCTATGAAGTGGTGACCGGCGGCAAGGCCGTCATCAGCTACGAAGACACGCGCAAGCGCATGCAGGCCGAAGCCGCGTCGACGGCACAGTCCTTCAGCGGCGCCGGCATCTGGATCCTGGCCGTCCTTCTGACCCTGGTGGGCGCCGCAGGCGTCTGGTCCAACCGCAAGCTGCGCCGCGCCGACGAACTGGCCGCGGCCTGAACCCACAACAGAGAGAGAGGCAAGGAGCGGCCCACAAGGCCGCTCCTTGTGTGAGAAGTAGCAACCCAACCGAGGAGCATCCTTGTGAATACCAATGTCCTGACCCCTGAAGACCCGTCCGGCTCCCCCATGGAGCGGCGCGAGTTCATCGTCTCCACCTACAAGCACCTGGGCGCGGCCATCCTGGCCTTCGTCGTGCTGTCGACGGTGCTGATGGTGAGCGGCTTTTCCAGCACCACGGCCAAGATGCTCATGGCCAGCGGCAACAAGTTCATCTGGCTGGGCGTGATGGGTGCCTTCATGCTCGTGGGCTGGCTGGCCTCGTACCTGGCCGACAACGCCGAGAAGCCCCAGACCCAGCTCATGGGCCTCGGGATCTACGTGCTGGCCGAAGGCCTGATCTTCGCGCCGCTGTTCGGCATCGCCCAGATCGTGGCACCGGGCGCCATCGGCGCCGCAGGCTTCATCACGCTGCTGATGGTGGCGGCACTGACCTGGACGGCCTTCACCAGCAAGTCCGACTTCTCGTTCCTGGGCGGCATCCTCAAGGTGGGCGGCCTGGTGGCCCTGGGCACCATCGTGGCCGGCGCGATCTTCGGCTTCAAGCTCGGCATCTGGTTCTCCGGCATCATGGTGCTGTTCGCCGGTGCCTGCGTGCTGTATGACACCTCGCGCATCATCCACGACTACCCGACCGACCGCCCCGCAGGTGCTGCCCTGCACCTGTTCGCGTCGATCGCGCTGATGCTCTGGTACGTGCTGCGCATCCTGATCAGCCTGGCCTCCAGCGACGATTGAGCCGATGGCTGTGGCGGTGCCCCGCGAGGGGCATCCACCAGAAAGAAGAACACCGGGCCATGCCACAGCATGCCCGGTGTTTTTTTTGGGGGGAGCAGGCAGCGGGTCAGTCCGCCACGTCCACCGTGACCTGGCCCAGCTCCTTGCTGCCCTGCACGCGTGCCGTGTTGGCCGTGCGGCCCCATTCGAAAGGCACGCGCAGCAGCTCGCGCTCGCCCTGCTCGCGCACCGCCTCCACCACCATCTGGTAGCGCCCTGGAGGCAATTGGGCCAGCGGCCCCTTGCCGCCAGCAAAGTGCAGCGCATGCGTGCCCACGGGCCGCGTGGCACCTGTAATGCCGTCCACGGGCAGCGCGAGCTGCTCGCCACCCATGCCCCACCAGGTGCGCAGGTTGCGCAGCCAGCCCTTGCCCAGGCCGTCCTTGAGGCGCGTGTCGTACCAGACGGCGAGGGTGCCCACCACAGCCTTCTCGTCGGCCTTTTCCACCCAGGCCGCAAGGTAGGGCCGGTAGTAGGAAGCGGTCTTGATCTCGGGCAGCGTGATCTGCAGCGTCAGCGACGCCGCAGCCGCCGGCCCTGCGGCCAGTGCCAGCGCGGCGGCTGCCAGGCACCCGCGCGGTGCTCCAGCCCTGGCCTCAGTCGTCATTGGCGCGGGCCTGGGGCGGGCGCTGTGGGTCGTCCTTGGAGACGGTGCCATCGCCGTTGGTGTCGAGGTTCTTGAAGGTCTTGTCGGCGATGGCCGCATCCTCGGCCGCAGTGAATTTGCCGTCACGCGCGCGGTTGACGATGGCAAAGCGCACGTGGGCCTGCTTGATGCTGTTCTCGTAGGCCTTGTCGGGCTGCTTGCCTTCGTCGAAGTACTGGCGTTTGAGGCGGCCTTCGAACTCGGCCACGTACTCGGCTTCGCTCAGCACGCCGTCGCCATTGGTGTCTGCGGCGCGAAAGCGCTGCAGGCGCACGGCGTCGAACTCGGCGCGCGTGACCTGGCCGTCACGGTTGGTGTCGTAGCTGCCCAGAAAGGCCTGCAGGCCGTGGCCACCGGCCGGGCGGGCCGGCTGGCCCGGGGCTGCCGGGGCGCTGGCAGGGCTGCTTGCACAGGCCGACAGCAGGGCCGCTGCGGCGAGTGCTGCCAGCAGGGAGGATGTCTTGGAAATCGTCATGGTCATGGCCTTTCGTTCGAGGGGGTGGGAGGGGAAAGATGGGTCATCGTCAGAAGTCCAGGTTCATGCTGAGCGCATAGGTGCGGCCGGGTGCCGTGGACAACGCGATCTGGCGCCGGTCCTGTGCGGACTGCGGCTGCAGGTTGCGGGTGCTGCTGTAGGCCCAGTACTTCTTGTCGGCGATGTTGAAGATGCCGGCGGTCAGGCGCACGTTCTTGCTGACGCGGTAGTAGCCTGCCAGGTCGAAGCGCGCGAAGCCCGGCACGCGGAACAGCTCGGTGGTGGAGTCCGTGAGCGTGGCGCCGGGGTCGTTGCTGAAGGCCAGGCGGTTGGTGGAGATGGCCTGCTTGCCCTTCACGAAGGTGCCGGTGAGGTTCAGGCCCCAGGCCTTTTGCGGCGCGTCGAAGCCCAGGCCGATGATGGCCTTGCCCGGTTGCACCGAATCGAGGTCGACCTTGCGGTCGCCCTTGAAGTGGGATTGGGAGCTGCCCTGGCTGTAGCCAACGGCCCAGGTGCTGTACAGACCCCGCGCGGCCGGTGTCCAGGTGCCGTGCTCCAGGCGGGCGCTGAACTCGGCGCCCGAGATGTGGGCCTCGTCGCGGTTGCTGGCCTGGTAGAGGATGCTCAGGCTTTGCTGGATGTGGGTGAACAGCTCGGGGTTGTTGGCCCGCGTGTAGCGGGTGTAGGAGATGAAGTCCTTGTAGCGCGTGTGGAACACCGAGCCGTTGAACACCACACCCTCCGTGGGCGATCCCTTGAGCCCCAGGTCGAAGGCATTGCTGGTCTCCTTGCCCAGGTCCTTGTTGCCGACCAGCGCATAGGTGCCGCCGCCGCCGTTCCAGTAGCCGAAGACCTCGCTGTTGGTCGGTGCGCGGCCGCTGCGCTTGTACTGGGCATAGGCGGTGAGCGCGGGCGCCACGTCGTAGAGCACGGCCAGGCTCGGGCTCACGATGGTGGTGGCCGCGGTGCTGCCGTACATGCGTTCGAGCTCGGCCGCCGTGACGCGCTCGTTGGCAAAGCTGGCTGCGTTCTCGATGCGCGGCCGCACCCGGTCCACGCGCAGGCCGGGCACCAGGGCCAGGCGCCTGCCGCCCACCTGCCACTCGATGGTGTCCTCGGCGAACAGGCCCATGCGCACCGTGTTGGTGTCGGGGAAGGGCTGGCGCCCCGCGAGCGGGTCGGTGGAGCTGAACGGGTGCGCGTTGTCCGCGCTGGAGTAGTTCACCCCGAACTTGAGCGCGTGGTTGCCCACGCGCTTGTCGGCCACGCTGGAGAAGCCCAGCTGCCGCGTGGTGTTCTTCGAGATGTCGCGCTCGCTGGCGCGCGTGGCCAGGGTCACCGTGTCGGTGACGTCGTTCATCTCCGTCTCCTGGAAGTGGATGCGCGTGTTGAGCTGGTCCAGCAGGCCACCGCCGATGGACGCCCAGGTGTGCGCAGCATGCAGGGTGCTGCGTTCGGTCCTGGCGACCTGGTGCGAGTTGCCGGTGACGGCGGTGGCCGCCGTGTTCCAGGCCTCGAAGCGGGTGTCGCCCTCGCGGCGGTACAGGTCGGCGCCCACCTCCAGCTTGTGCTCGGGGTTCACGCGCAGGCTGCCCTTGAGCAGCAGGGCGTCCGAGTGCCAGTCGTCCGGGTAGCTGGGCACGCCCAGGCTGTTGTTCTTCGTCTCCTTGCCGTCGCGGCGCACATAGCTCACCAGCGCGCCGAAATCGCCCGACAGGCCTGCCGCCGTCATGCCCTTGGTCCAGGCGCTGTTGGCCCCGCTGTAGCCCAGCTTGGCGCCCAGGTACAGGGGTTTGCTGGCGCTCACATAGTCTTCGGGCGACTTGCTGCGAAAGCTCACCGCGCCACCGATACCACCGGCCGTGCGCTGCGCATTGGTGGTGCCCGACTGGATCTCGACCGCCGAATAGATGTCGGGGTCGATGAAGTCGCGGCCCATGCCGAAGGTGCCGTCCTGGGCGCGGTTGGTCAGCGGGGCGCGGCTCACGGCGTCGGGCATCTCGATGCCGTCCACGTCCAGGCCCACGCGGTTGCCTTCGATGCCGCGGATGTTGTAGCCCGTGGTGCCGCTGCGGTCATAGCGGCTGGCACCGCGCGTGGCGCCGCTCACCGTGCCGGGCGCTTCCACCAGCGGCTGGTAGCGGATCACATCGGCAATGCCCGTGGCACCGGTCTTCTCGACCTCTTCCTGCGTAACGACCACCTTGGCACCGGCCTCGCGGCGCAGCGCCTCGGCGCTCACCTTGACCTCGGGCAACGACTCGCGCTCGCGCGCCTGGGCCAACAGGCCGCTGTCGGCAGGCGTCTGCGCCGCGGCGGGCGCTGCAGGCCACAGCAGGGCCTGGATGGCCAGCGCGATCAGGCTGGCACGCCATGGCGGGGTAGCGAAGAAGACAGCGGTACGAAGGAAGGCGAGCGCATGGGCGGTATCGCCAGGCACGTGCCTGGCCAGGGCCTTGCGGCCGGACTGGGTCATGGAGGTTTCCTCGGGATTCAAGGGGGGTTGCTTGCTGGACCCCTTTGAACTCAAAGAAACATCTGGCTGTGGAGTAGCCAATTGTATCAATGCGAGTGATACGCATTCATCAATCAGTTGCACACCCGCCACGGAGGCTGTGTAAAGCTGGTCCAAAATAGCCTTGAAGGGTGGGGCCCCGCCCCGCCATCCACTCCAGCCATCCATGAGCACCACCCCACCTTCCGCGAACCAATCCGTGCGCCTGGCGCCCGAGCAACGCTGGGCCGACGAACTGACCCGCCTGGCCGCGGCAGACAGCCACGCCCGGCCGCCGGGCTGGAAGCTCTCGCCGCGCGCGGTGCGCCAGTTCATCCTGGGCGACGCGAAGCTGCAGGTGACGCAGAAGTTCTTTGGCGACGACCCGCTGGTGGACCGCGCCATCGTCACGCTCATGGGCCACCAGGGCCTGATGCTGGTGGGCGAGCCGGGCACGGCCAAGTCGCTGCTGTCCGAGCTGCTGTCGGCGGCCATCAGTGGCGACTCGGGCCTCACGGTGCAGGGCACGGCCGGCACCACCGAGGACCACATCAAGTACAGCTGGAACTACGCGCTGCTGCTGGCCGAGGGCCCGAGCCAGCGCGCACTGGTGCCCTCGCCGCTGTACCAGGCCATGCGCGCGGGCAAGCTGGTGCGCTTCGAGGAGATCACGCGCTGCCCGCCCGAGATCCAGGACGTGCTGATCTCGCTGATGAGCGACAAGCAGCTGATGATCCCCGAGCTGGGCGACGACGCGCGCCTGTTCGCGCAGCGCGGCTTCAACATCATCGCCACGGCCAACCTGCGCGACCGGGGCGTGCACGAGATGTCGTCGGCGCTGAAACGCCGCTTCAACTTCGAGACCGTGCGCCCGATCCGCGACCACCAGTTCGAGGTGGACCTGGTGATGGCCCAGTTGGCGCGCGAGCTGGCTGGCAACGAGGCGCCGGTGAACGTGCCGCGCGACGTGGTCGCACTGCTGGTCACCACCTTCCAGGAGCTGCGCGCCGGCCAGACGCAGGAGGGCACGGCCATCAAGGGGCTCGATGCCGTGATGTCCACCGCCGAGGCCGTGAACGTGGCCTATGCGGCCGCCCTGCAGGCGCGGCATTTCAATGGTGGCGAACTGACCCCGCGCGAGATCGCCGGCCAGTTGCAGGGCGTGGTGCTCAAGGACAGCGCTGACGACGCCAAGCGCGTGCGCCACTACTTCGACACCGTGGTGCGCGAGCGCGCGCGCCGCGATCCGCAGTGGAAGACTTTTCACGACGCCGCCCGGTCGCTGTGGCAGTGAGCATGGACGCAGCCGCCGCTCAGCCCGCGGGCCTGCCGCCGGAGATCGCGGCCCTGCTGCCGCAGCTGCTCGGTGACGAGGGCGTCTTCTTCGTGCCCGTGCGCCACCACAGCCCGGCCTGCGCCTGGGCGCTGCGCCACCTGCTGCGCGAGGTGCGCCCGGCCGCCGTGCTGATCGAGGGGCCGGACGACCTCGACAGCCTGCTGCCGCTGCTGCAGGACCCGAAGACCCGCACCCCGGTGGCCTGGCTGTGCCAGGCCACGCGCGAAGCCCGGGCCGAGCCGGCCCCTCCGGGCGAAGACGGCGCCGAGGCAGAGCCCGAGCCGGCCGGGCCGCACACGGTGACCAGCAGCTCCTTCTACCCCCTGTGCGACTACAGCCCCGAATGGATCGCCGTGCGCGAGGGCGCAGCCCTGGGTGCGCAGATCGCGCTGATCGACCTGCCCTGGCGCCACAAGGCCTGGGAGCGCCGCTACGGCGGCGGCGATGGCGAAGACGGCGCCGAAGCCCCCGACACCGCGCGCAGCCAGATGGAGGAACGCCACTTCGCCCACAGCCGCTACCTGAACGCGATGGCGCGCCAACTCGGCTGCGTGGACCACCACGACCTGTGGGACCGGCTGTTCGAGCTGCGCACGCCCGAGGCCCTGGCCGACTGGCGCACGCTGTTCGCTGACGTGTTCAGCTGGTGCGCCATGGCCCGGCAGGACTACGAACCCGAAGTGCTCGAGGCCGAGCTGAGCCTGCCACGCGAGCGCCACATGGCGGCGCACATCCGCCGCTGGCGCAACGACGTGAAGGGCCCCATCGTGGTGGTGACAGGGGGCTTTCACACCGCCGAGCTGCTGCGCAGCTGGAAGGCGGCTCCGCCCCTGGCGGTGCCCGCCAAGGCGGCGGTGAAAAAAGGCAAGGCCACCGAGCCCGATGCCTGGCTGATCCGCTACAGCTTCGAGCAGCTCGACGCGCTCAACGGCTACGGAGCGGGCATGCCCTCACCGGGCTACTACCAGCGCACCTGGGAAGCCCTGGAGGCCCAGGACCTGCGCGCTGCGCCCGCGACCGGGGCGGCGCACCCCCTCACGGTGGTGGCGCTGGACCTGCTGGCCCGCTTTGCGCAGCAGACGCGGGCACAGGACCAGACGGACGCCGTCTCCACCGCGCTGGTGCAGGCCGCCGCGCTGCAGGCCGTGCGCCTGGCCGAGCTGCGCGGCAACGCCGGGCCGGGGCGGCAGGACCTGCTGGACGCAATCCGCTCGTGCTTCGTCAAGGGCGCGATGGACGAGGGCACGCGCGGCTTCACGGCCGACCTGCGCGCCTTCCTCGGCGGCACGCGCATCGGCGACGTGCCGCCCTCGGCCGGCTCGCCACCGCTGATCGAGGATGCGCGCCGCCTGGCCCGCGCCGCCGGTGTGCGCCTGGACGACAGCACCGCGCGCACGGTGCGGCTGGACCTGTACCGCAAGAGCGCGCACCGCGAGCGCAGCCGCTTCCTGCACGCCATGGCCTACCTCGATGCGGGCCTGGCGCAGTGGGTGGCCGGGCCCGATTTCATCGCCGGCAGCAGGCTGAACATGCTGTTCGAGGAATGGCGCGCCGCCTGGTCGCCGATGGTCGAGGCGCGCCTGATCGCGCTGGCCAGCGATGGCGCGAGCGTCGAGGCGGTGTGCCTGGCGCGCCTGCTGCGCGAAGAGGCGGCCCTGTCCGACCAGGGCCGCGGGCGCAGCGCCAGTGCCGCCGTGGCCCTGCTGCAGCGCGCCTGCCTGGTGGGCCTGCACGCGCGGTTGCCGCAGCTCCTGGCCATGCTCTCGGCCCACCTCGACGAGGATGCCTCGCTCGGCTCGGTCGTGGAATGCGGGCACCGCCTGGTCACGCTGTGGCGCGCGCGCGAGCCGCTGGGCGTGCAGCAGAACCCGCAGCTCGCGGGCCTGCTGCAGCGCGTGTGGCCTGCCGCCCTGTACCTGCTGCCGCCCCTGGCGCAGACACCGGTGGACGGGCAGGAGCAGGCCGTTCGCCTGCTGCTCTCGCTCCGCGAACTGGGGCGCCTGCTCGCCAGCCTGGGGGCACAAGACAACACCAGCACCATCGATGCCGGTCTGCTTGTGGAACACCTCACGCGCTTTGCCGCCGGCGCTGGCTGCGCCCCCGGCGTGGCCGGTGCCGCCACCGCGCTGCTCTACCTCGACGGCCACTGGGACGATGCGGCGCTGGACGCGGTGGTGCGCCAGCGCTTCGGCCCCGGCGCCCTGCCGCAGGAGGCGGTGCAGTTCCTGAACGGCATGATGACTGCTGCGCCCGAGCTGCTGCTGCGCCTGCCGGCCCTGCTGCAGGGCCTGGATGCGCTGGTACGCCAGTGGGACGACGCGGCCTTCGTGGCCCACCTGCCCGACCTGCGCCAGGCCTTCACGGGCCTGCGCCCACAGGAAACGGCAGACCTGGCCACCAAAGTCGCGCAACTGCATGGGACGGACGAGGCCACCGCTGCAACGCTGGCCGGCATGCACTACGAGACCACCGAAGAGGACCTGCACGCCGGCCTGCGCCTGCAGGCCTTGCTCGAAGCCAGCCTGCAGCGCGACGGGCTGGCGCACTGGATACGCTGACTGGACCTTATTCGGTCGCGCTGGCGATGACCCCGCCGCCCAGGCAGACTTCGCCGTCATAGAGCACGGCCGACTGGCCGGACGTGACCGCCCATTGCGCATCGGGGAACTGCAGGGACAGGCCCGCGCCATCGGCGGCCAGCACGGTGCAGGGCGCATCCGGCTGACGGTAGCGTGTCTTGGAGCCATACACGCCCGGCGCGGGCGCATGGCCGGCCGTCCAGCTCACGTCCTGCGCCGTGAGCGCGTGCGACAGCAACCAGGGGTGGTCGTGGCCCTGCACCACGCGCAGCGTGTTCTTTGCCAGGTCCTTGCGCGCAACGAACCAGGGCTCATGCTCGCCACCGCCGCGCTGGGCGCCCTTTTCCTTGATGCCGCCGATGCCCAGGCCCTGGCGCTGGCCCAGGGTGTAGAAGGACAGGCCCACATGCTTGCCCAAGGTGCGGCCGCGGTCGTCCTGGATGGGGCCGGGTGCATGGCTGATGTAGCGGTTCAGGAACTCACGGAACGGCCGCTCGCCGATGAAGCAGATGCCGGTGGAGTCCTTCTTCTTGGCATTGGGCAGGCCGATCTCCTCGGCAATGCGCCGCACCTCGGTCTTGTGCAGCTCGCCCACGGGGAACAGGGTCTTGGCCAACTGCGCCTGGTTCAGGCGGTGCAGGAAGTAGCTCTGGTCCTTGGCAGGATCGAGCCCCTTGAGCAGCTCGAACAGGCCCGAGCCGGGGTTCTGGCGCACGCGCGCGTAGTGGCCGGTGGCAATCTTCTCGGCACCCAGACGCATGGCATGGTCGAGGAAGGCCTTGAACTTGATCTCGGCATTGCACAGCACGTCGGGGTTGGGCGTGCGGCCGGCCTGGTACTCGCGCAGGAACTCGGCGAACACCCGGTCCTTGTAGTCGGCCGCGAAGTTCACGTGCTCGATCTCGATGCCGATCACGTCGGCCACGGCGGCCGCGTCCACGAAGTCGATGTTGGACGAGCAGTACTCGCTGTCGTCGTCGTCTTCCCAGTTCTTCATGAAGATGCCGACCACCTCATGGCCCTGCTGCTTGAGCAGGTGGGCGGTGACGGCCGAGTCCACGCCGCCCGATAGGCCGACGACGACGCGGTGCTTGGTTGGTGCTGTCATGGCCCAGATTGTATTTTTTATGCCGCGGGTACGCTGCGCGGGCGCGCAGTACGCGTAGCCACCAGCAGGTCATACAGCTGCTGGGCCGCGGGCGACAGGGAGCGCCCGCGGCGCTTGATGAGCCCCATCTGCCGCGTGACCACCGGGTCCACCAGGGGGATGCTGACCAGGGTGGGGTGGTCCTTGCCAGGCATGGCCAGGCGCGGCACGGCGGCCACGCCCAGGCCGGCCTCCACCAGGCCGAGCAAGGTGGTCACGTGCTTGGCCTCGTACAGGCACTGCGGGCGGTCGGGCACATTGGCCAGCGCCAGGTCCATCAGCAGGCGGTTGCCCGAGGTCTTGCCCACCGACATGAAGTCGTGCTGACCCAGCTCCGCCCAGGTGACCTTCTTGCGCCGCGCCAGCACATGGTCGCGCCGGCAGGCGGCGACGAAGCGCTCGGCCAGCACGGGCTTGAACTCGATCTCGGCCTCCTGGCTGCCGATGAAATTGAGGCCGAAATCCGCATCGCCCTGGGCCACGGCCACCAGCACCTCGTTGGCGCTGGCATCGTGCACCTTGACGCGGATCTTCGGAAAGCGCTCGTGGTAGCGCTTGACCACCTGCGGCAAAAAGTAATACACGGCCGAGGGCACGCAGGCGATCGTCACCTCGCCCATGCGCCGCGCCGCCACGTCGCCCAGGCCCATGAGCATGCCGTCCAGGTCGTCGAGCCACAGCCGCGTCTTGCGCGCGAAATCGCGGCCCACGGCGGTGAGCGTCACGCGGCGCGTGGTGCGGTCGAGCAGGCGCACGCCCAGCGCCTCTTCGAGCTTGTCGATGCGGCGGCTGAAGGCCGGCTGCGACAGGTGGATGGATTCGGCCGCGGCGCGAAAGCTCTGCAGCTCGGCCACGGCGGCGAAGGCCTGGATATCGGCCAGATCGAATTTGGTGTGCATGGCGCAAGCCCGGTGAAAGGGAACAGGGGACGAGGGTGGCGTGCATTGCGTGCGGTGCATCAATGCTTCGCAACATTGCAATTCACAGGCGCCATTTCATCACGTACAAGCGCCGGACATCTATTGCGCCGCATGCATCAATCGTTGCCAACAATGCAATTCACAAACAATCGGCGGCGCCGCACCATGCGGTCCCATGAGCTACCACCTCCCTTGCGTCCTGATGCGCGGCGGCACCTCCCGGGGCCCCTTCTTCCTGGCCGACTGGCTGCCCACCGACCCGGCAGAGCGTGACCGCACGCTGATCGCGGCCTTGGGCTCGCCGCACGAGCTGCAGATCGACGGCCTGGGCGGCGGCAACTCGCTGACCAGCAAGGTCGCCATCGTCTCGCGCTCGGCGCATGCCGGCTGCGACGTGGACTACCTCTTCGCCCAGGTCAGCGTGGACGAGGCCCGCGTGGACACACGCCCCAACTGCGGCAACATGCTGGCCGGCGTGGGACCCTTCGCGATCGAGCAGGGCCTGGTGCCCGCCAGCCGCACCGGCGACGTGACGCGGGTGCGCGTCTACAACGTGAACACCCGCTCGCGCATCGACGTGCAGGTGCAGACCCGCGGCGGCCGCGTGCACTACGAGGGCGATGTGCGCATCGACGGCGTGCAGGGCACGGCCGCCCCGGTGCTGATGAATTTCCTCGAAGCCTGGGGCGCCGTCACGGGGCAGATCTTCCCCACCGGGCAGCGCATCGACAGCATCCAGGGCCTGCCGGTGACCTGCATCGACGCCGCCCAGGTGATGGTGCTGGTGCGTGCGGCCGACCTGGGCCTGCGCGGCGACGAGAGCCCTGCCGAGCTCGATGCCGACACGGCCTTGCTGGCACGGCTCGAAGCCTTGCGCTGCGAGGCCGGGCTGCGCATGGGCATGGGCGATGTCTCGGGCAGTGTGCTGCCCAAGCCGGTGATCGTCTCGCCCGGCACGGCGCCCGGCAGCATCGTCTCGCGCTACTTCACGCCGCGGCGCTGCCACCGCTCGCACGCCGTGACCGGAGCCATCGGCGTGGCCGCCGCCCTGGTGCTGCCCGGCACCGTGGCCAGCGACGCACGCACCCTGCCCAGCGCCGGCATGCGCCGCGTGGAGGTGCTGCACCCGGCCGGCCGCATCCACGTGGATGTCGAACTCGCCCTGGTGGACGGCCAATGCACGCTGGTGCAGGCCGCGCTGGTGCGCACGGCCCGAAAGATCCTGGAAGGCACCTTGTTCGTCGCAGAGGCCGCGGCACAACAGGCCTGACTTCCTTTTTTCTCTCATCCATTCACAACGACATGACAGGAGACAAGACCATGACACACCCATCCCCATCGCGCCGCCGCACCCTGGCCGCCGCACTGGCCCTCGCCACGCTGGCCGGCGCACCTCTGGTGGCGCACGCTGCCTTTCCCGAGCGCTCCATCACCCTGGTCGTGCCCACGGCCGCCGGGGGCGGCAACGACGGCATGGCGCGCGTGGTGGCACAGAAGATGTCGCAGCTGCTGGGTCAGTCGGTGATCGTGGAGAACAAGGCCGGCGCCAACGGCGCCATTGCCGCCGAGTACGTGGCGCGCGCCACGCCGGACGGCCACACCATCCTGTTCGGCTACATCGGCACGCACGGCATGAGCCCCGCGCTGCAGAAGCTGCGCTACGACCCCATCACCCAGTTCGAGCCGATCGGCATGGTCTGCTACTCGCCCACGCTGATGGTCATCAACCCCAAGGTGCCCGCGAAGACGGTGGCCGAGTTCGTGGCGCTCACCAAGGCCCATCCGACCTCCTACAACTACGCCTCGGCCGGCAACGGCACGGCGCCGCACTTCTCGGCCGAGATGTTCAAGCTCGAGAGCGGTGCGCAGATGGCGCATGTGCCCTACCGCGGCTCGGCCCCGGCAATGAACGACACCATGGCCAACCAGACGCAGGTCATGTTCCCCAGCCTGTTCTCGGCCTCGTCCCACGTGAAGAACGGCAAGCTGCGCGCGCTGGCGCTGGCCGGGCCCAAGCGCTCTTCGCTGATGCCCGACGTGCCCACGCTCGAAGAGGCCGGCATCAAGGGCGTGGAGATCACCCAGTGGTACGCGCTGTTCGCCCCGGGCAAGACACCCAAGGCCGTGGTGGATCAGCTCAACAAGGTGCTCAACACCGCCCTGGCCGACAAGGACGTGGCCCGGCGCATCGAGGAGCAGGGCGCCGTGGTCGACAGCAGCACACCCGAGGCCCTGGCTCAGACCGTGCGCCAGGAACTCGCGAAATGGCGCGGCGTGGTGCAGAAGGCCCAGCTGACCGCCGATTGACGCCGTCGAACAAGAACACCCACCGAGGAGACCGCATGAAGAACACGACCGGCGCCCTGTGCGCCTCATTCGCCCTGCTGGCCTGCGCGCCCGCCTTCGCCCAGACCGCATCCACCCAACTCACGCTGTATGGCGTGGTGGACCTGGGCCTGCGCCACGCCAGCGGGCTCACCGCCGCCAACGCCCCCGCGCCCGGCTCGCACCACAGCCTGGGCAGCGGCATCCACACCACCAGCCGCTGGGGGGTGCGCGGCAGCGAAGACCTGGGTGGCGGCGCCCGCGCGCTGTTCAACCTGGAGAGCGGCCTCAATGCCGATACGGGTGCGCCCGCCAACAGTGCGAAGTACTTCGACCGCGCCTCCTGGGTCGGGTTGCAGAACGCCTGGGGCAGCATCGCACTCGGGCGGCAGACCACGCTGCTGGCCGACGCCATCTTGCCCGTCGATCCCTTGGGCATGCGCTTTGCCAGCTTCAACCCCAACATCGGCGTCACGGCGTTGAGCCAGCACGGCCTGGGCATCGAGTACGGCAGCGCGGGCGCCAACACCGGCTCCTACCGGCTGGACAATGCCGTCAAGCTCACGGGCCGCTGGGGCGGCCTCACGGCGCGGGCCATGCTGGGCGTGGGCGAAGTCGCATCCCAATCGTCCGCCTTGTCCTCGCACGGCCTGGGCCTGGCCTATGCCGATGGCGGCCTCACCGTGTCCGGCGCCTGGCAAACCTTCAAGGACAGCAACCTGCGGCCGCTCGATGCCGCCACGCTGGGCGCAGCGTACCAATGGGGCAGCCTGCGTCTGGCCGCGAATGCCGGGCGCAGCAAGGCGAAGACCGGTGCGGCCACGCACACCGAGCAGCGCGTGCTGTCCACAGGCGCTACCTGGGCAGCGCTGCCGCTGCTGGACCTGACCGCCACCTACTACAAGATCGACCGCACCCGCACGGCCGCGGCCGACGATGGCTACGGCCGCATGGTGGCCTTTGCCGAGTACAAGCTGTCGCGCCGCACCCGGGTGTATGCCGAGCTGGACCACACACGCTGGCGCAACGGCTACCAGGGCGCTGCGAACAAGCGCACGGCCACCGGCGTTTCCGCCGGTGTCATGCACAGTTTCTGAAATGAAGCACCCCCTGAGTCGCTTCGCGCCCTCACCCCTCTCTCGACTCGCTGCGCGAGTCGGGAGGGGGACGCCCCC
>NZ_AKJX01000213.1 GCF_000276605.1 Acidovorax sp. CF316
TTTGCTTTGGGGCGGCCGAAATGCGCTGCCAACAGGCTATCCAGTTTCAGAAAAGGGCCGCCTTGTGCGGCTCCAATGCCCATCAGCCCTTCAGCGCTGCCGCCACTGTGGTTGCCAGCGGCGTCGTGGCGCGGCCGATCAGCTGGCTGAGCTGGTGGCCATCGTCGAACAGCGCTCCCTTGGCCGCTGCGGCGTCCGAATCGGCCAGCAGCGCGGCAAAACCGGCCGGCAGGCCCACCTGCACCAGCGCGGCCTGGTAGTCGGCCTCGGGCAGATCCTTGTAGACCACGTTCTTGCCCGACTGGCGCGCAATTTCCGCCGCCAGGTCGGCCAGGGTATAGGCGCTGTCGCCTGCGAGCTCGTACACCCGGCCGGCCTGGCCATCGGTGGCCAGCACCACGGCCGCGGCCTCGGCATAGTCCACACGGGCTGCCGAGGCGATGCGGCCGCTGCCTGCGCTGCCCAGCACGGCGCCATGGGCGAGCGCGGCCGGCACGCTGGCCGTGTAGTTCTCGGTGTACCAGCCATTGCGCAGCAGCACCACGGGCAGGCCCGAGGCGCGCAGCAGGGCTTCGGTCTCCACGTGCTCTGCCGCCAGGCCCAAGAGGGAGCTGTCGGCGCGCAACACGCTGGTGTAGGCCAGCAGCTGCACCTGGGCACGTTGGGCGGCATCGATCACCGCCTTGTGCTGTGCCGTGCGCTGGCCCACCTCGCTCGATGAAATCAGCAGCAGCTTGTGCACGCCCTGGAAGGCGGCATCGAGCGTGTCGGGCTGCGTGTAGTCTGCCTTGCGCACCTGCACGCCCAGGGCAGCCAGGTCCTGGGCCTTTTCGGGGCTGCGCACGGCCGCGACGATCTGGGCTGCGGGAATGGTCTTGAGCAGGGACTGGATGACGAGGCGGCCGAGCTGGCCGGTGGCTCCGGTGATGGCGATCATGGTGAAAAACCCTTGGTTGAAAAAGACAGAGAAGGCAGAATAGCGGTCAAGCTAACTTTTCGTAAGTACGTACATAAAGGTAAGTACCACATGCCTGCCCGCATTGCATCCACCCCCGCCGAGACTGCTCCCCGCGAAGGCATTGCCGAAAAGCTGCAGCGCGGCCAGCTGTTCTCGCCCGACTGCCCGTCGCGCGCCGTGCTGCAGCATGTGACCAGCCGCTGGGGCGTGCTGGTGCTGGTGGCCCTGCTGGCCGGTACGCACCGCTTCAGCGACCTGCGCCGCAAGGTGGGTGGTGTCAGCGAGAAGATGCTGGCCCAGACCCTGCAGTGGCTGGAGAGCGATGGCTTCGTGCTGCGCGTCTCGCACCCCGTGGTGCCACCGCACGTCGAGTACAGCCTGACCCCCATGGGCACCGAGGTGGCACGCCAGGTCGAAGGCCTGGTGGACTGGATCGAGGGCAACCTGCACCGCATCATGGACAAGCACCGTGCGGATGCGGCAGGTGCCAGCGCTGCGGCGCCTCCTGCCGACCTCGGAGCCGGGTGGGTGTTCTCCGCCGCGCTGTAGACTGTCTTCGGTCCGGGGAAGGGGCCCTGGCTGAATGGAGATCCGTGGGATGAACCTGTCCATCGAACCGGTGGCGCCAGCGCATTTCGAGGGCCTGTGGCGCGCGCTCGACACGGTCGCGCGCGAGAAGCGCTTCCTGGCCTTCACCGAGGCTCCCCCTTGGGAGTCCTCGCGCAGCTTTTATGAGCACATCATCGCCAACGACCAGTGCCAGGTGGTGGCCGTGGCCGATGGCCAGGTCGTGGGCTGGTGCGACGTGCTGCCCGGCATGGGGCAAACGCGGGCGCATGTGGGCACCCTGGGCATCGGGTTGATCCCTTCTGCGCGTCACCAGGGCATCGGGTCCCGGTTGATGCGTGCCGCCATTGATGGCGCATGGACGCGGGGCCTGACCCGCATCGAGCTGAGCGTGCGCGCCGACAACGCCAATGCCAAGGCGCTGTACGAACGCCTGGGCTTCGAGCTCGAGGGCATCCGCCGCCGCTCGATGCGGGTGGACGGTGTGTACCACGACAGCCTGGCCATGGCGCTGCTGCGGCGTGACGATGGTGGCTGAGCGCGCCTCGCCCTGAAGGAAGGATTCTTATGTTGAGCGATGAAGATCAGATCCGCCAGTTGGTCGCTACCTGGATGTCCGCCACCAGGGCCGGCGACACCGAGGCAGTGATGGACCTGATGACCGAGGACGTGGTTTTCCTCGTGCCGGGCAGGGCGCCCATGTCCAAAGCAGATTTCCGGGCCGCTATGCAGAGCCAGGCCGGCAATGCCGGGCCCCGGGTGGACGGCAGCAGCGAGATCCAGGAGGTGCAGGTGGCAGGAGAGTGGGCGTTTGCCCGATCGCAACTCACGGTGACCATGACGCCCCGTGATGGCGCTGCGCCCATCGTGCGTGCGGGGCCCGTGCTCAGCGTGTTCCGCAGGGAGAAGGGGCGCTGGCTGCTGGCGCGGGATGCGAACATGCTGGTGGTGCAGCCGTGAAAAGGAATTCCAGGAATCTGGGCACGCCGCAGACATCGCAAAGGTTGGAGCGCATGGCGCTGCGCGCCTGGGACACCGACCGGGGATGGAAGGCGATCCAGCAATTGCATCTGCGCGCTTCGCCCGCGCTTTTGCGTCGGGTGCGTGCGCTGTGCGCCAGCCGCAGCTGGAGGCGCCGCGCCCTGGGTCTGCACGTCGCATCGCAGCTGCAGCAACGCCGGCGCACCGAGGGCCTGTCCGCGCCTGCCTATGCCCTGGATGCCACGCAGGCACTGCTGCTCGCGGGCCTGGAGGATGTCCATGCCGAAGTGGTCCGCGCCGCGGTCTCAGGGCTGGGACACCGGCCGCATCCAGATGCTCTGGCGAGCCTGGTCGAGTTGGCTGGACATGCCGACAGTGCGATGCGCTGGGATGTGGCCGTGGCCTTGGGTCATTACCACGGGCCGATCGCCATCGACGCACTGATGCGCCTGGCGGTGGATGCCGATCCCGAGGTGCGTGACTGGGCCACTTTCGGCCTGGGCACCCAGCAGACCGTCGACACGCCGCAGGTGCGCGAGGTGCTCTGGCACAACCTTGGCGACGCCGATGAGGACGTTCGCGGCGAGGCCCTGGTGGGCCTCGCTGCACGGCGCGATCCGCGTGTGGTCGACCAGCTGCTGGCGCAGCTGGGCCCCGATTGCTTGGTGTACCAGCTGGAGGCTGCGGAGCAGGTTGCCAGTCCCTTGCTGTTACCTGCGCTGCACGCACTTGCGGACGGGCTTCACGACAGCGAGCGCAAGGGCTATTGGTTCGGTTGCCTGCAGTCCGCGATAGAGGCCTGCTCTGAGGTTCGATAGGCCTGTCTTTGCGATCCCTGCTGCTGTGTATTGATCAGGTCGTTCTTGGAAGGCTGCGCCGCAGTCAGACGGCGGCGGATGTAATGGGACGTATGCGATAACCTCGCATGACCTAGACTGCAGGCATGAAACTCCACGGATATGCCGACGAAGGCAAGGACCCACAAGACATCATCCCCGAGACGCTGGCCGAGGTGACGCTTGAGGCCACTCCCGATGAGCTGCGCGCAATGGCTGCATTCCTTCTGTCTGCAGCTGATGCAATGGACCGTTTGGGAGGCGCTTACGGCCATCTGCATCTGGCGGACGCGATGCCCCAGTTCAATGACTCTCCCCACCTGACTGTGTTCCGGTACGAAAGCGGCTCTGACGGTGATTGATGCAGGCTCGTCTGTTCGACAGAACCTTTCATACCTTCATGTGAAGTCTGGCGACCGCATGCCCGATGTGGCGGATGGCGCTCCGTGGCGCGTGGTCGTCATTGCCGAGATGGGTGTGGATCCCCGTTGGCAGGCGCAGGTCAGCACATGGATGGTGCGTTCCGGCTGCCTCTACATGATGGCCTGGGGCGAGGATTGCAGCTCTTGGGACGACATGGTGGATTGGGCGCTGATCGAGGAGTTCCATTTTGAGGACATTCCCGAGGAGCGCTTTGTGATGACGACCTGGCACGAGGGCTGTGCCCTGGCGGAGGTCTTCCACTTTTGCAAGCATTGCGCGTTTCACCACCGGATAGAAATTGTGCGAACGGTGTTGTTGCATATCGCCCAACACCCCGCTGAGCAGGTGACTGTGCAGGCCTATCTGCAGGCTTGAATTCCATGCGAGGCGTTGTGCGCCGTGTGCGCGAGCGGTCCGACGCAGTGCTGTGGCAGCGATGTTGCTTGTGCCTGCCGCCCGGCTGATGGCCATATGCCCTGTGTCACTGGTACTTCTGCTCCAGCGCATCCCATTCGCTCTTGCGCACCAGCCGCTGGCGCTCTGCAAACGGTGCCACCAGGGCCGGGTCCTCGTCGATGCGTTGCGTGTCGCGCAGCACCGTCAGCGCTTTCTGCATGCCCGCCACCGCGCCCTGCAGTGCGGCATTGGCGTACAGCACGATGCCATAGCCCAGGCCGGCCAGCTCCTCGGCGCTGAAGATGGGCGTCTTGCCGCCGATCACCATGTTCATGAGCTGGGGCCTGTCGGCCAGGCGCCGGGGCAGGGCGCGGATCTCCTCGGCCGTGGTCACGGCCTCAACGAACAGGATGTCGGCGCCGGCCTCGCCGAAGCGCTGCGCGCGTTCCACGGCCGCCTCGAAGCCCTGGGTGGCGCAGGCATCGGTGCGGGCCAGGATGAGGGTGTCGGGGTCTCGGCGGGCGTCCACGGCGGCCTCGATCTTGCCCAGCATTTCCTCGGTGCTGATCACCTCCTTGCCGTTGAAGTGCCCGCAGCGCTTGGGGCTGACCTGGTCTTCGAGCTGGATGCAGTCGGCGCCCGCACGCTCCAGCGTGCGCACGGCGTGGTAGGTGTTGAGCGCGTTGCCGAAGCCGGTGTCGGCGTCCACGATCAGCGGCAGTTCCACTGCATCGCGGATGCGTGCCGTGTGGTCGGCGATGTCGGTCAGGCCCATGAAGGCCTGGTCCGGCAGGCCGAACCACATGTTGGTGACGCCGGCACCGGTGACGTAGATGGCCTCGAAGCCCAGGTCGGCGACCACGCGGGCCGACAGGGCGTTGAAGGCGCCGGGAACGAGGATGCCGCGGCGCGATTCGGCCAAGGCCTTGAGGGTCTTGCGGGTGGACATGGAAGGATGAATGAGAGATCTTGAACAGGGTTCTTGAAAGGCGTCAGAAGGCGTCGCCGGGCACATGCACCCAGCCACTCATGAGCACGCGGGCGCTGCGGCCCATCAGGGCCTTGGTCACCGTCCATTCGCCATTGGATTGCTGCATGGCCTCGGCGCCCACGCGCAGCGTGCCCGAGGGGTGGCCAAAGCGCACGGTGCTGCGCTGCCCGCCACCGGCAACCTGGTTCACCAGGGTGCCGGGGATGGCCGCAGCGGTGGCGATGGCCACGGCCGCCGTGCCCATCATGGCGTGGTGCAGCCGGCCCATGGACAGGGCGCGCACCAGCAGGTCCACATCGGCGGCGGCCACCGCCTTGCCGCTCGACGCGGTGTAGCTGGCCGGTGGCGCGACGAAGGCCAGCTTGGGTGTGTGCTGGCGTCGCGCGGCATCGTCCACCGTGGCGATCAGCCCCATGCGCACAGCGCCATGGGCGCGGATGGCCTCGAAGCGGGCCAGCGCAGCGGGGTCGCCGTTGATTGCATCCTGCAGCTCGGTACCGGTGTAGCCGATGTCGGCCGCATTGACGAAGATGGTGGGGATGCCCGCATTGATCATCGTGGCGCCCAGTGTGCCCACGCCGGGCACGGCCAGGTCGTCCACCACATTTCCGGTCGGGAACATGGCGCCGCCCGCACCGTCCTCGTCGGCCGCCGGGTCCCTGAATTCAAGCTGCACCTCGGCCGCAGGGAAGGTGACGCCATCGAGCTCGAAATCGCCGGTCTCCTGCACGGCCCCGCCGGTGATGGGCACCTGCGCGATGATGGTCTTGCCGATGTTGGCCTGCCAGATGCGCACCGTGGCGATACCGTCGTGCGGCACGCGGGCGGCATCCACCAGGCCGTTGGCGATGGCGAACGGCCCCACGGCGGCCGACAGGTTGCCGCAGTTGCCGCTCCAGTCGACGAAGGCCGCGTCGATGGACACCTGGCCGAAGAGGTAGTCCACGTCGTGGCCGGGCCGGGTGCTGGGCGCCAGGATCACCACCTTGCTGGTGCTCGACGTGGCGCCGCCCATGCCGTCGGTCTGCTTGCCATAGGGGTCGGGGCTGCCGGCCACGCGCAGCAGCAGCGCATCGCGCGCGGCGCCGGGCACCTGGGTTGCGGCGGGCAGGTCCTGCAGGCGAAAGAACACGCCCTTGCTGGTGCCGCCACGCATGTAGGTGGCGGGGATCTGGATCTGGGGTGCGTGGGGCATGTCAGGCGGCCTGTGGCTGGGGGGATGCGGTGTTGGCGGAAGCAAGAAAGTCCTGGGCGAAGCGCTGGAGCACGCCGCCGGCCTCGTAGATCGAGACTTCCTCGGCGGTGTCCAGCCGGCAGGTCATGGGCACATCGACGTGCTCTCCATTCCTGCGCCGCACCACCAGCACGAGGTCGGCGCGCGGGCGGCGTTCGCCCACCACATCGTACGTCTCCGTGCCATCGAGGCCCAGGGTCAGGCGGCTGGTGCCGGGCTTGAACTCCAGCGGCAGCACGCCCATGCCGATCAGGTTGGTGCGGTGGATGCGCTCGAAGCCCTCGGCTGCGATGGCTTCCACCCCCGCCAGGCGCACGCCCTTGGCCGCCCAGTCGCGCGACGAGCCCTGGCCGTAGTCGGCGCCGGCAATGATGATCAGCGGCTGGCCGCGCTGCATGTAGGTCTCGATGCCCTCCCACATGCGCACCACCTGGCCCTCGGGCTCGATGCGGGTGAACGAGCCTTTCTTCACCCGGCCGTCGACCACGGCCATCTCGTTGACCAGTTGCGGGTTGGCAAAGGTCGCGCGCTGGGCTGTGAGGTGGTCGCCCCGGTGCGTGGCGTAGGAGTTGAAATCCTCCTCAGGCAGGCCCATCTTGTGCAGGTATTCGCCGGCCGCGCTGTCCATGAGGATGGCATTGGAGGGCGAGAGGTGGTCGGTGGTGATGTTGTCGGGCAGCACGGCCAGCGGGCGCAGGCCGCTGAGGGTGCGTTCGCCGGCCAGGGCGCCTTCCCAGTAGGGCGGGCGGCGGATGTAGGTGCTTTGCGGGCGCCAGTCGTACAGCGGGCTCACGGCCGCCTCGCCGCTGGCCGCCTGCAGCCGGAACATGGGCTCGTACACGCGGCGGAAATGCTCGGGCTTGACGCTTTGCGCGACGATGGCGTCGATCTCCTCATCGCTGGGCCAGATGTCCTGGAGCCTCACGGGGTGGCCCTGGGCGTCCGTGCCGAGCACGTCCTTTTCGATGTCGAAGCGCACCGTGCCGGCGATCGCATAGGCCACTACCAGCGGGGGCGAGGCGAGGAAGGCCTGCTTGGCATAGGGGTGGATGCGCCCGTCGAAATTGCGGTTGCCCGAGAGCACGGCCGCGGCGTACAGGTCGCGGTCGATGATCTCCTGCTGGATGGCCGGTGCCAGCGCGCCCGACATGCCGTTGCAGGTGGTGCAGGCAAAGGCCACGATGCCAAAGCCCAGCTGCTCCAGCTCGGCCAGCAGCCCGGCGTCCTCCAGGTACAGCTGCACGGCCTTGGAGCCGGGTGCCAGGGACGACTTGACCCAGGGCTTGCGCACCAGGCCGCGCGCATTGGCATTGCGCGCCAGCAGGCCGGCGGCGATCACGTTGCGCGGGTTGCTGGTGTTGGTGCAGCTGGTGATGGCGGCGATGATGACCGCGCCGTCGGGCATCTGCCCTGGCGCCTCGGTCCACGGTGCGGCAATGCCGCGTGCCGCCAGGTCGCCGGTGGGCAGGCGCTTGTGCGGGTTGGAGGGGCCGGCCATGTTGCGCACCACGCGCGACAGGTCGAAGGACAGCACGCGCTCGTACTGGGCCGTGGCCAGGGCATCGGCCCACAGGCCGGTTGCCCTGGCATAGGTCTCCACCAGCCGCACCTGCTCCGCCTCGCGGCCCGTGAGGCGCAGGTAGGCGATGGTCTGCTCGTCGATGTAGAACATCGCCGCCGTGGCACCGAACTCGGGCGCCATGTTGGAGATGGTGGCCCGGTCGCCCAGGGTCAGCGCCGAGGCGCCGGCGCCGAAGAACTCCAGGTAGGCGCCCACCACTTTCTGCTGGCGCAGGTATTCGGTCAGGGCCAGCACGGTGTCGGTGGCGGTGATGCCAGGCTGCGGCTGGCCCGTGAGCTCCACGCCCACGATGTCGGGCAGGCGCATCCACGAGGCACGGCCCAGCATCACGCTCTCGGCCTCCAGCCCGCCCACGCCGATGGCGATGACACCGAGCGCATCCACGTGCGGGGTGTGGCTGTCGGTGCCCACCAGTGTGTCGGGGTAGGCCACGCCGCCCTGGGCGTGCACCACGGGCGACATGCGCTCCAGGTTGATCTGGTGCATGATGCCGTTGCCCGGCGGGATCACCTCGACGTTCTTGAACGCCTTTTTCGTCCACTCGATGAAGTGGAAGCGGTCTTCATTGCGCCGGTCCTCGATGGCGCGGTTCTTGGCAAAGGCCTCGGGGTCGTCGCCGCCGTGCTCCACGGCCAGCGAATGGTCCACGATGAGCTGGGTGGGCACCACCGGGTTCACCTGTGCCGGGTCGCCGCCCATGTCGGCAATCGCATCGCGCAGGCCGGCCAGGTCCACCAGCGCCGTCTGGCCCAGGATGTCGTGGCACACCACGCGCGCCGGGTACCACGGAAAGTCCAGGTCGCGCCGGCGCTCGATCAGCTGGCGCAGCGATGCGTCCAGGGTGGCGGGGTCAGCGCGGCGCACCAGGTTCTCGGCATGCACGCGCGAGGTATAGGGCAGCCCGGCCCAGGCGCCGGGCGCCAGGGCGTCGACCGCTTCGCGGGCGTCGTAATAATCCAGCGCAGTGCCGGGCAGGTTCTTGCGATATCTTGTGTTCATGGACGTGGGGCAGGGCGTGCCGCTTCCTGTCGAATCTACTTGCGCTCGCCGATGGGGACGAAGGCCAGGTCTTCGGGGCCCGTGTAGTGGGCGCTCGGGCGGATGATCTTGTTGTCGATGCGCTGTTCGATGATGTGCGCCGCCCAGCCGCTGGTGCGCGCAATGACGAACAGCGGCGTGAACATGGCCGTGGGCACATCCACCATGTGGTAGCTCACGGCGCTGAACCAGTCGAGGTTGGGGAACATCCTTTTCACCTCCCACATCACCGTCTCCAGCCGCTCGGCGATGTCGAACATCTTGGTCGTGCCCGCGTCTTCGGAGAGCTGGCGCGCCACGCGCTTGATGACCTCGTTGCGCGGGTCGCTCACGGTGTAGACCGGATGGCCGAAGCCGATCACCACCTCCTTGGCCTCCACGCGGCGGCGGATGTCGGCCTCGGCCTCGTCGGCGTTGTCGTAGCGCTTCTGGATCTCGAAGGCCACCTCGTTGGCGCCGCCATGCTTGGGCCCGCGCAGCGCGCCGATGGCGCCGGTGATGCACGAGTACATGTCGCTGCCCGTGCCGGCCACCACGCGCGCGGTGAAGGTGGAGGCATTGAACTCATGCTCCGCATACAGGTTCAGCGAGGTGTGCATGGCGCGCTCCCAGGCGGCCGGGGGCTTCTTGCCGTGCAGCAGGTGCAGGAAGTGCGCGCCGATGGAGTCGTCGTCCGTCTCCACCTCGATGCGCTTGCCCTGGGTGGACCAGTGGTACCAGTACAGCAGCATGGAGCCGAGCGATGCCATCAGCCGGTCGGCGATGTCGCGCGCACCGGGCGTGTGGTGATCGTCCTTCTCGGGCAGCACGCAGCCCAGGGCGGATACGCCGGTGCGCATCACGTCCATGGGGTGGCTGCTGGCGGGCAACTGCTCCAGCGCCTCCTTCACATTGGCCGGCAGGCCGCGCAGGGCCTTCAGGCGCCCCTTGTAGGCGCGCAATTCGGCCGTGGTGGGCAGCTTGCCATGCACCAGCAGGTGGGCGATCTCCTCGAACTCGCAGACGTCGGCGATGTCCAGGATGTCATAGCCGCGGTAGTGCAGGTCGTTGCCCGTGCGGCCCACGGTGCACAGCGCCGTGTTGCCGGCGGTCACGCCCGAGAGGGCGACGGATTTCTTGGGCTTGAAGCCGGTGGCGAGGGTGTCGCTCATGGGGGCTGTCTCCTGTTGCGAAAGCGGTGGGGGGATTGAATGGAACGAAATCAGATGCGTCTGGGCCGGCCGGCACCGTCCACGGCCACCATCTCGAAAGCGCCGCGCAGCGCGGGCTGGTGGTGGCCGGTGTACAGGTTCTCCGCGCTGCCGCTGACCTCCACGGTCATGGAGCTGTTGCCGGTGCGCACCACCTCGGCCGTGAGCCGCAGTGCCTGGCCTTGGGGCACGGGGGCCATGAACTGCACGTCGCTGCAGCGCGCCATCACCACCGCGCAGCGCGCATGGCGGCTGGCCGTGACAAAGGCCGCCTGGCCCATCAGCAGGAGGGCCTGGCCGCCGAACAGCGTGCCGTAATGGTTGGTGCGCTCGGGGAACACCATCTCCGTGAAATGCATGGGCTGGTGCAGGGCGCTGGTTTGTTGCATGATTCGCAATGTACGCAAGCCATCGCTCTGCGTACAGGCCTGAATTGGCGAATGATTGCGAAGATAGAATGGATGAATTGCGAATTTTGCGAATTAATCGCGCAGAGGTGCCTGTGTCATGAAGAAGACCTTCATGGGCGTGCGCCTGCGCCGCCTGCGCGAGGAGCGCGGCATGACGCAGGTCGCGCTGGCGCGTGCGCTCGACCTGTCGGCCAGCTACCTCAACCAGATCGAGCAGAACCAGCGGCCGCTCACGGTGCCGGTGCTGCTCAAGATCAACGCCGTGTTCGGCGTGGACGTGCAGCGCTTTTCGGACGACGACGAGGCGCGCCTGATCACCGGCCTGCGCGAGGTGCTGGCCGATACGCCTGCCGAGCCGGGCCTGGACCCGGAGGCGGTGTCGCTGGCCGAGATCCGCGAACTGGCCTCGGGCATGCCCGCCGTGGCGCGCACCCTGCTGGCCCTGCACCAGCGCCACCGCCAGGCGCTGGAGCGGCTCGATGCCCTGAGTGCCCAGCTGGGCGATGGCCGCAGCGGTGCCCTGGCCAGTGCCGGCCACCAGCCCATGGCCTACGAGGAAGTGCGCGATTTCTTCTTTGCCCGCCACAACCACTTCGCCGAACTCGACGATGCGGCCGAGCGGCTGGCGGCCGACTGGGCGCTGCAGCCCGGCCGGGCCGACGAGGGGCTGGCGCGCCGCCTGCAGACGGCCCACGGGGTGCACGTGGTGGCCGTGCCCGAGCTGCCGGGCGGGGCGCAGCGCCACTACGATCCTGGCAGCGGGGTGCTGCAACTGGCCCAGGGGCTCGAAGCCGGGCAGCGCGCCTTCCAGATGGCGACGCAGCTGGCCTTCCTGGAGATGGGGCCCGAGCTGCGCCGCCTGGCCGACGGCGCCGGCCTGTCGGGCGACCAGGCGCGGGCACTGGCGCGCATCGGCCTGGCCAACTACTTCGCGGGGGCCTTGCTGCTGCCCTACACGGCCTTCCTGCAGGCGGCCGAGGCGGTGCGCTACGACATCGACCGGCTGGGCCACCAGTTCGGCGTGGGCTTCGAGACGGTGTGCCATCGCCTGTCCACGCTGCAGCGGCCCAGCGCGCGCGGCGTGCCCTTCTTCTTCATCCGTGTGGACCGGGCGGGCAACATCTCCAAGCGCCAGTCGGCCACGCATTTCCACTTCAGCAAGATCGGCGGCACCTGCCCGCTGTGGAATGTGTACGAGGCCTTTGCCCAGCCCGGGCGCATCGTGCCGCAGCTGGCGCGCATGCCGGACGGCCGGGCCTACCTGTGGGTGGCGCGTACCGTCTCGCGCGGCAGTGGCGGGGCAGGGGGCTGGGGTGCGCCGGGCAAGGAGTTCTCGGTGGCACTGGGCTGCGATGTGCGCCACGCGGCGCAGCTCGTGTACTCGCGCGGCCTGAACCTGGCCGACCCCGAGGCGGCCGTGCCCATCGGCATGGGCTGCAAGGTCTGCGAGCGCGAGGCCTGCCCGCAGCGGGCGTTTCCACCCATCGGCCAGGTGCTGGATGTGAATGAGAATCGCAGTCGTTTTGCCCCCTATCCCGTGGTGGTGGGGGGATCGCCTCGGGTGCTGGCAAACCCGCCCCCCGGTGTTGCATAAACGGTACGGCAAAAACAGCGACGCTGTTACAAGATGTGGGCCCTTGCATGCCGGATGGAGGGGCCGAATCCCGCTATCCTCATGGGCTGTTGCGGCAGTGCCCTGGCACGCCGTGTGCAACCCTGTCTGGCTTTCGCTGACTCCCTGTCCTGAATGGCTTCGCTCACCCTCAACGGCTTTTATCGGCATTGGTTGCCCGGCCTGGGTGTGGCTGCGGCCGGCTTGCTGCTGAGCTTCGGCCTGGCGCGGCAACAGGCCGATGCGGTCGATGCGGTCGCCAAGGCGCGCCTGACGCAGGAGACACGGCTGTTCACCGACGCGCTGGTGCAGCGCATCGCCACCCACACCGAGATCGTGCACGGCCTGCGCGGGCTGTTTTCGGCCAACCCGGGGCTCACGCGGGCCGAGTTCGAACGGGTGGCCAGCGAACTCGACATCTCCGAACGCTACCCCGGCGTGCGCAACCTGTCGTTCACGCGGCGGGTGACCCTGGACGAGAAGGCCGACTATGAAGCCCGCGTGCGGGCCGATACCTCGATCAACCCCGCCGGCTATCCCGAGTTTTCGATCCGGCCGCCCGGCGAGCGCCCCGAGTACTTCGTGGCCGAGTACCTGTGGCCCATGAAGGGCAACGAGGCCGTGCTGGGCCTGGACATCAGCGCCCAGCCCACCAACCTGGCGGCCATGCGCTACAGCCGCGACAGCGGGAACACCGTGGCGTCGGCGCCGTTCGACTTGGTGCAGGAGCAGACGCACCGCACGGCCTTCGTGATCCGCGTTCCGGTGTATGACCGATCGGGGACGGCCGACCTCAAGCCGCAGGTCTTCCTCGGGGCCGTGGCCGCCACCATCCGGGTCTACGACCTGGTGCGCTTCATGCGCGGCGAGGGCCTGCTCAACGGCATCGCCGTGTCCATCACCGACCAGGGCTCCACCCGCGCCGGCGCCACCGACACCACGGTGCGCGTGCTGCTGCCGCCCACCGCCGAGGCCTTGCCGGATACCGTGCCCTACGAGCGGGACATCCTGGTGCACGACCGGCGATGGCGCCTGAGCTTCATGCCCACGCAGTCTTTGCTGTCGCTGTCCGAGCGCAGCCTGCCCTGGGCGGCGGGGGGCTCGGGGGCCCTGGTGTCCCTGCTGCTGGCGGCATTGGTCACCTTGCTGGCGCGCCAGCGCACGCTGGCCCTGGCGCGCGCGCAGGTGTCCGACGAGGCCCGGCGCGAGAGCGAAGACCGCTTTCGTGCCCTGTTCAACCAGGCCGCCGTGGGCGTGGCGCAAATCGACACCCGAAGCGGGCGCTTCGTGCGCATCAACCAGAAATACTGCGACATCCTGGGCTACTCGGGCGAGGAGATGCGCGCGCTCGACTTCCAGGGCGTGAGCCAGCCCGAGGACCTGGCGATCGACCTGGCCCAGATGGAGCGCCTGAAATCCGGCGAGATCAGCGAATACCGCATGGAGAAGCGCTACTTCCACAAGAACGGTTCCGAGGTCTGGGTGGACCTGACCGTCTCGCCCATGTGGACACCGGGCACCTCGCCCGATTTCCACATGGCCGTGGTGCAGGACATCAGCGAGCGCAAGCGCATGGAGAACACCTTGCGCGGCAACGAGGCGCACCTGCGCGGAATCCTGCAGCGCCTGCCGATGGGCCTGTGCCTGGTGCAGAAGGACGGCACCATCTCGTTCCGCAATGAACGCTTTCTGCAGATCTGCGGCTACTCCGCGCAGGAAGTGCCCAATGTGGACGTGTGGTGGGAGCGCAGCTACCCCGATCCCGAGGAGCGCGAGGTGATGCGCAATGCCTGGAGTGAGGAGCGCCAGCGCGCGGACGACAGCGACGGCATCATCGCGGCGGCCGAATACCACTTCCTGTGCCGCGATGGCGTGGTGCGGCCGGTGGAGGTGTCCGGCGTGCGCATCGGGGACGACCACCTCGTCACCCTGCAGGACCTGAGCCAGCGCAAGGCGGCCGAGGACGAGATCAAGAACCTGGCCTACTACGACCCGCTGACCCAGTTGCCCAACCGCCGCCTGCTGATCGACCGGCTGCAGCAGGCGCTGGCCACCAGCGCACGCCACCAGAGCCATGGCGCGCTGCTGCTGCTGGACCTGGACAACTTCAAGACGCTGAACGAGACCCAGGGCCACGACAAGGGCGACACCCTGCTGATGCAGGTGGCAAACCGCCTGCGCGCCTGCGTGCACGAGGACGACACCGTGGCGCGCCAGGGCGGCGATGAGTTCGTGGTGCTGCTCGAGGACCTGGGTGCCACGCCCGAGGAGGCCGCTGCGCGCTGCGAGGAAGCCGGCCAGCGCATCCTCGCGGTGCTGCGCGAGCCCTATGCGCTGGGCCCCGAGGCGCACCACAGCTCGCTGAGCATGGGCGTGACCCTGTTCAGCGGCGTGCGCGAGACGGTGGACGAACTGCTGCGCCGTGCCGACCTGGCCATGTACCAGGCCAAGTCGGCAGGCCGCGACACGCTGCGCTTCTACGACCCCCAGATGCAGGCCGCCGTGAGCGCCCGCGCTGCCATGGAGCTGGACATGCGCGTGGGCCTGGCGCAGGGCCAGTTCGAGCTGTACTACCAGGCGCAGATCGACCAGGGCCGCATCACCGGTGCCGAGGCATTGCTGCGCTGGCGCCACCCGCGCGATGGGTTCGTCTCGCCGGCACAGTTCATTCCGCTGGCCGAGGAGAACGGCCTGATCCTGCCGCTGGGCGAGTGGGTGCTGCAGGTGGCTTGCCAGCGCCTGGCGCGCTGGGCGCAGCAGCCCGCCCTGGCCGGCCTGGGCCTGGCCGTGAACGTGAGCCCCCGGCAGTTCCACCAGAGCGGCTTCGTGGCCCAGGTGCTGGCCGCGCTGGCCGGTTCGGGCGCCGACGGCAGCCGCCTCAAGCTGGAGATGACCGAAGGCCTGCTGCTCTCGGACGTGGAAGACACCATCGCCAAGATGGGCCAGCTCAAGGCCTATGGTGTGGGCTTCTCGCTGGACGACTTCGGCACCGGGTATTCCTCGCTGTCCTACCTCAAGCGCCTGCCGCTGGACCAGCTCAAGATCGACCAGAGCTTCGTGCGCGACGTGCTCACCGACCCCAACGACGCGGCCATCGCCCGCACCGTGGTGGCCCTGGGCACCAGCCTGGGCCTGCGCGTCATCGCCGAAGGCGTGGAAACCGAGGCCCAGCGCGAGTTCCTGGCGCGCAACAACTGCCATGCCTGGCAGGGCTACCTGCTCAGCCCGCCGCTGCAGGTGGCCGAGTTCGAGGAGCTGGTGCGCCGGCACAATGCCGTGGTCCACTGAAACCGGGAAATCGACCGTGCGCCGGGGTGGCAGGGGGAGGCAGCGCAAGGCGCGGGCTGCCGCCGTGCCCGATTGCATGCAAAATTGATAGCTGCCAGGCCTTGGCAGGCAAGCGGCAAGCGCCGTATTTGTTAAATATTGCCGATGGATACGCGGGGATTGGCCGCGAGGCGGCTCCATGCAACGGGAGCCAGCAGGCGGCGCGGTATCATCCCGCTTTACATTGGCCGGTATTTTTCCGTCTGGCGCCCGTGCGCCCCCTTGCGCCACCCCCATTTTTGCCCGCCCCCTGACACGTGCGTCTCACCTCCATCAAGCTTTCCGGCTTCAAGTCCTTCGCTGAGCCCACCAACTTCATGCTGCCGGGGCAGCTCGTGGGCGTGGTGGGCCCCAACGGCTGCGGCAAGTCCAACATCATGGATGCGGTGCGCTGGGTGTTGGGCGAGAGCAAGGCCAGCGAGCTGCGCGGCGAGTCCATGCAGGACGTGATCTTCAGCGGCACCACCACCCGCAAGCAGGCCAGCCGCGCCAGCGTGGAGCTGGTGTTCGACAACTCCGACCACCGCGCTGGGGGCCAGTGGGGCCAGTACGGCGAGGTGGCGGTGCGCCGCGTGCTCACGCGCGACGGCACCAGCAGCTACTACCTGAACAACCAGCCCGTGCGCCGCCGCGACGTGCAGGACGTGTTCCTGGGCACGGGACTGGGGCCGCGCGCCTACGCCATCATCGGCCAGGGCACCATCAGCCGCATCATCGAATCGCGCCCCGAAGAGCTGCGCCTGTTCCTCGAAGAGGCGGCCGGGGTCTCCAAGTACAAGGAGCGCCGCCGCGAGACGGAAAACCGCCTGTCCGACACGCGCGAGAACCTTACGCGGGTGGAAGACATCCTGCGCGAGCTCAACGCCAACCTCGAAAAGCTCGAAAAGCAGGCCGAGGTGGCTGCCAAATACAACGCGCTCAATTCCGACGCCACGCTCAAGCAGCACCAGCTGTGGTTCTTGAAGCGCGCCGATGCCGAGGCCGACCAGGCCAAGGTGCGCCTGGATGGCCTGCAGGCCGTGAACGACCTCGAGTCGCGCATGGCCGACCTGCGTGCCGTGGAGTCCGACCTCGAAACCATCCGCCAGGCGCACTATGCCGCTGGCGACCACGTCAACCAGGCCCAGGGCAAGCTCTACGAGGCCACGGCCGAAGTGGGCCGCCTGGAGGCCGAGATCCGCTACGTGGTGGAAGGCCGCCTGCGCGTGGAGCAGCGCCTGGTAACCCTGGCCGAGCAGATCGCCCAGTGGTCCGCACGCAAGGAAGAGGCCGACATCGAGCTTGAAAACCTCGCCGGTGCCGGCGTGGACGCCGAGGAGCGGGCCGAGCTGCTGGCCGCCCAGGTCGAAGAGCAGGCCATGCAGCTGCCCGACCTCGAAGACGCCCTGCGCCAGGCGCAAAGCCGCACGAGCGAGCAGCGCGCCAGCGTGGTCCAGGTGCAGCAGCAGATCGGCGTGCTGGCCGCCGAGCAGCGCAGCATCGACGAGCAGAGCCGCCAGTTCGATGGCCGCTACGAGCGCCTGCGCGCCGACCGCAACGCCCTTGCCGCACCCGACGAGGCGCGCCTGGCCAACCTGCAGGAGCAGCTGGACGAGGCCCAGGAACTGGCCGAGACCAGCGAGGCCCGCCTGGCCGAGCTGCAGGAGACCGTGCCACAGCTCGACGACGACCGCCGCGCCCGCCAGCAGGCCGTGAACAGCGAAAGCGCGCGCCAGGCCGATCTGTCTGCCCGCATGGAAGCCTTGAAGGCCCTGCAGGAGAAGGTCAAGACAGACGGCAAGCTGCGCCCCTGGCTGGCCAAGCATGGGCTCGACAGCCTGCAAGGCCTGTGGAGCCGCATCCACATCGAGCCAGGCTGGGAAAACGCCCTCGAAGCCGCGCTGCGCGAGCGCCTGGCCGCATTGGAGGTCGGGCGCCTGGACATGGTGCGCGGCTTCCTGGGCTCAGGCGGCACCGATGCGCCACCCGCGCGCCTGGCCTTCTACAGCATGCCCTCGGCCGGCACGCCCGACCTCGCCTCGCCGCATGCGCGCCTGTCGGACCTGCTGCGCATCCACGATGCCGGCCTGCGCGCCGTGCTGGTCGACTGGCTGCAGGGCTGCTATACCGCACCCACGCTGGACGAGGCCCTGAACCGCCGTAGCACGCTGCAGCCGGGCGAGGTGGTGTTCGTGCCCTCGGGCCATGCCGTCAGCGCCCACAGCGTGAGCTTCTACGCCCAGGACTCCGAGCAGTCGGGCATGCTGGCGCGCGCACAGGAGATCGAGCACCTCGAAAAGGAGCTGCGCGCCCAGGCCCTGATCGCCGAGGAGTCGCGCACTGCCCTGGTCCGCGCCGAAGCCGCCTATGCCGATGCATCGCAGCGCCTGGTGGGCGCCCGCCGCGAGGCCACCGAGGCCCAGGGCCGTGCCCACGAGCTGCAGGTGGAGACCCTGCGCCTGACCCAGCTGGCCGAGCAGACGCGGGCGCGCAGTGCGCAGATCGGTGCCGACATCGCCGAGATCGAGGCCCAGCTGTCCGATCTGCAGGAGCGCCGCGTGGCGGCCGAAGCCCGCTTCGAAGAGCTGGACATGCAGCTGGCCGACAGCCAGGAGCGCGAGGCGCAGCTGGGTGACCGCGTGATCGAGGCCGAGCGCAAGCTGGCCGCCTGCCGCGAGCAGCAGCGCACGCTGGAGCGCCAGGCGCAGGAGGCCACCTTCTCGCAGCGCAGCCTGGAAGCGCGCCGCGGCGAGTTGAACCGATCCATCGAGACCGCCAGCCAGCAGACCACCTCGCTCACCGACGAGCAGCAGCGCGCGCGCGATGAGCTGGCCCGCCTGTCCGACGCGGCCGCACAGGGTGGCCTGCAGGCCGCATTGGAAGTGAAGATGGAGCGCGAGAAGGCGCTCGGTGCGCAGCGCAGCGAGTACGACGACCTGACCGCCAAGCTGCGCGCCAGCGACGAGCGGCGCATGCAGCTCGAACGCGCGCTCGACCCGCTGCGCGCGCGCATCACCGAATTCCAGCTCAAGGAGCAGGCCGCGCGCCTGGGCCTGGAGCAGTACACCACCCTGCTGGCCGACGCCCAGGCCGACCTGGAGGCCGTGGCCCAGTCGATCGCCGACGGCAACGTGCGCGTGGGTGGCCTGCAGGGCGAGATCGACCGCCTGCACCGCGAGATCGCTGCGCTGGGCGCCGTGAACCTGGCGGCGCTGGACGAGCTCAAGCTGGCCAGCGAGCGCAAGGTCTTCCTCGATGCGCAGACCGCCGACCTGACCGAGGCCATGAACACGCTGGAAGATGCGATCCGCAAGATCGACGGCGAAACGCGCCAACTGCTCTCGGGCACCTTCGACACGGTGAACGGCCATTTCGGGCGCATGTTCCCCGAACTGTTCGGCGGTGGCCAGGCCAAGCTCATCATCACCGGCGACGAAATCCTCGACTCCGGCGTGCAGGTGATGGCCCAGCCCCCGGGCAAGAAGAACCAGACCATCCACCTGCTGTCGGGCGGGGAGAAGGCGCTCACGGCCATCGCGCTGGTGTTCGCCATCTTCCAGCTCAACCCCGCGCCGTTCTGTCTGCTGGACGAGGTGGACGCACCGCTGGACGATGCCAACACCGAACGCTATGCCAAGCTGGTCTCCAGCATGAGCAAGGGCACCCAGTTCCTGTTCATCAGCCACAACAAGATCGCCATGGAAATGGCCGAGCAGCTGATCGGCGTGACCATGCAGGAGCAGGGCGTCTCGCGGATCGTGGCCGTGGACATGGAGTCGGCTCTGTCAATGGCCGATGCATGACATGATGGCGATGACCCATTTCCCTTGCCCTCCTGTCTGCGCAGGACGGAATCGAGATCTATGAGCACATTGCAACTGAGTCTGGCCATCATCGGCGGCCTGGTGCTGGCCCTCATCGTGGCCTACAACGCCTGGACGTCGCACCGCAATGCCCCGCGGCGCGCCTCGCCCGAGGAGCCCGAGCACCTGGCCGACCCGGCGTTGCGCCAGGAGCCCGGCTTCGATGCCGGCGCCACCCAGCTCACGGCGGCGGAACTGGACAGCCTGGACCGCGGCCCCGACCCATCGGTGCACACGGTGGATGTGCTCGACTCGCTGCAGATGCCGGTGCCGCCGACGTCGCTGGAGCGCCGCCCGGGGCTCGATCCGCTGATCGACGTGATCGCCACCCTGCAGCCCGAACTCATCGTCTCGGGCGATGCCGCGCTGGCCGCCATGCCGCCCACCCGCCGCGCCGGCAGCAAGCCCTTTTCCATCGAGGGCTACAACGAAGCCAGCCAGCAGTGGGAGACACCGTCGCCCGGCCAGCGTTACCAGAGCTTCCAGGCCGGCGTGCAACTGGCCAACCGCATGGGCGCGCTCAACGAGATCGAGTTCTCGGAATTCGTCATGAAGGCCCAGGCCTTTGCCGATGCGGTGAACGCCGCCCCCGATTTCCCCGACATGCTGCAGGAAGTGGCCCGTGCCCGCGAACTCGACCAGTTCGCCAGCGACCACGATGCGCAGCTGGCCTTCATGCTGCGTGCGCGCCAGGCCGCCTGGAGCCCTGGCTACATCCATCAGAACGCCGCACGCCTGGGCTTCGTCTCCGGTGCCATGCCGGGCCGCCTGGTGCTGCCCACGGGCAACCCGGGCCTGCCGCCGCTGCTCACCCTGGGCTACGACACGCAGGCGGCACTGGCCGATGACCCGGACCAGTCCGCGATCCGCGACGTCACCCTGAGCCTCGATGTCTCGCAGGTGCACCGTGGCGAGCAGCCCTTCACGCGCCTGCGCGAGGTGGCCGCCGCACTGTGCGAGGCCATGGACGGTGTGCTCTGCGACCAGAACGGCCACCCGCTGCCTGCCATGGCCATGGACCCGATCGCCGCCGACCTGGAGCTGCTGTACGACCAGCTCGACGGGCGCGAGCTGTCGGCCGGCTCGGTGCTGGCGCGGCGTCTGTTCAGCTGAGCCGATGGGACCGGACGGTTTGGGCTGGCGTGCACTTTTCTTTCCCCCGCTGGTCGAGCGCGACCAGGGGCTGTTCCGCCCTGGGCAACTGGCGCTGGGCGTGGCCAAGGCCGGCGTGCTCGTGGCTGCCGGCATCGGGGTGATCGCCTTTGGGCAGTGGTACCTGATGGGCGCGGTATACCTTGCGCTGGCCGCTTTCCTGGCCTGGCGCCAATGGCAGGACCGGCGAGCCTTCGGCCCGTTGGGCCGCCCGCTGGTACGGGTGCGCGATGGCGTGGCCTTCTTCTCGCTGCCGTCGCGCCTCGTGCCCCGGCAGGTGGAAGTGGTACTGCAGGAGGTCAAGGCGCTGACCCTGCAGGGCGATGCCTTCCGGCGTGTCTTCGTCTTCGAGCGGCGCCATGGCGAGGCCACGCGCTTCACCACCGCCTACGGGGCTCATGACGAACGGGTGGTGGAGTTCCTGCGCCGGCAGATGCCGCCAAAGGTGCGCGTCGTAGTGGCGCAACCGTCTGCCGTGCTCGGCTCCATCCGGGGTGACGGATACTGAGCCCGGCGGGGCCCTCTGGCCATGACCGAAAATTTTGACCTTTTCTCTGCTCCAGCGCAGGATTCCAACGTGTTGCCAGCCACCCAGATACAAGCCTTGCGCGACCAGCTCAACCGCTGGGCGCACCAGTACTACGTGCTCGACGAGCCCACGGTGCCCGATGCCGAGTACGACCGCGTGTTCCGCGAGCTGCAGGCGCTGGAAGAAGCCCACCCCGACCTCATCACCCCCGATTCGCCCACGCAGCGTGTGATCGGTGGCGTCATGGACGGCCTGGCCCCGGTGCGCCATGCCGTGCCCATGCTCAGCATCCATACCGAGACCGATACCGAGGCCACGGGTGCCCAGGCCTTCGACGTGCGCGTGCGCCGCGAACTGGGCCTGGCCGAGTCCGACCCGGTGATCGAGTACGTGGCAGAGCCCAAGTTCGACGGCCTGGCCATGAGCCTGCGCTATGAAGGCGGACGCCTGGTGCAGGCGGCCACGCGCGGCGATGGCGAGGTGGGGGAGGACGTGACGCACAACATCCGCCGCATCCGCCAGATCCCTTTGATCCTGCCGGCCGGCGTGCCGCCGCTGCTCGAGGTGCGCGGCGAGGTCTACATGCGCCGTGCCGATTTCGATGCGCTCAACGAGCGCCAGCGCGAGCAGGGTGGCAAGACCTTCGTGAACCCGCGCAACGCGGCGGCGGGTGCGGTGCGCCAGCTCGATTCGGGCATCTCGGCCCAGCGGCCGCTGAGCTTTTTCGCCTACGGCCTGGGTGCCACCACGCCCGCGAACGAGGGCGGTCGCATGTTCGCCACGCACTACGAGATGCTCCAGACGCTCAAGGAGTGGGGCTTTCCCGTGGCGGCGCAGGTGCAGATCGCCAAGGGCGCGGCCGAGCTCGTGGCCTTCCACCAGCAGGTGGGCGCCTCGCGCGACCAGTTGCCCTACGACATCGACGGCGTGGTCTACAAGGTCAACCGCCTGGACCTGCAGCGCGACCTGGGCTTCAAGACTCGCGAGCCGCGCTGGGCCGTGGCCCACAAGTACCCCGCGCAGGAGATGGCCACGCGCGTCGAGGGCATCGACATCCAGGTCGGCCGCACCGGCAAGCTGACCCCCGTGGCGCGCCTGGCACCGGTCTTCGTCGGCGGCGTTACGGTGACCAATGCCACGCTGCACAACCTGTTCGAGATCCGCAAGAAGCAGGTGCGCGTGGGCGACACGGTGATCGTGCGCCGCGCTGGCGACGTGATCCCCGAGGTGGTCGGCGTCATGCCCGGCCAGCGCCCGGCCTACGTGCCCAACTTCCGCATGCCCAGGCAGTGCCCCGTGTGTGGCAGCGACGTGGTGCGCGAGCCCGGCGAGGCCAACCACCGCTGCACCGGCGGGTTGTTCTGCGCCGCGCAGCGCAAGGAAGCCATCCTGCACTTCGCCGCGCGCCGCGCGATGGACATCGAGGGCCTGGGCGACAAGCTGGTGGACCAGTTGGTGGAAGCCAACGTGATCCGCACGCTGCCCGACCTGTACCGGCTGGGGCTCACCTCGCTGGTAGCCCTGGAGCGCATGGCCGAGAAATCGGCGCAGAACGTGCTGGCAGCCCTGGAGAAGTCCAAGGAGACGACGCTGGCGCGCTTCCTGTTCGGCCTGGGCATCCGCCACGTGGGCGAGTCCACGGCCAGGGACCTGGCCAAGCACTTCGGCACGCTGGACGCCATGATCGGCGCCACGGCAGAGACCGCGGCCACGGTAGAGCAACTGCTCGAAGTGCCTGACGTGGGCCCCATCGTGGCGCAGAGTTTCCACACCTTCTTTCAGCAGCCGCACAACCGCGAAGTGATCGAGCAGCTGCGCGCCTGCGGCGTGCGCTGGCCCGAAGGCGCGCCGGCAGAGAAGGTCGCCCAGGTACTGGCCGGCAAGACCTTCGTGCTCACCGGCACGCTGCCCACCCTGGGCCGCGATGCCGCCAAGGACATGCTCGAAGCGGCGGGCGCCAAGGTCTCGGGCTCGGTGAGCAAGAAGACCAGCTACGTGGTCGCCGGCGAGGAGGCCGGCAGCAAGCTGGCCAAGGCCGAGGAACTGGGCGTGCCCGTGATCGACGAGGCGGGCATGCTGGCGTTGCTGGCCGGCGGCGATGCGGCCTGAGAACTTGCGCCGGTTTCCTGAGTCCCAGCTTGTTTCCCATCGGGCCGCCACCTTGTTTCCCTTGTCCCTGATTTCCCGTACGGATGCCCCTTCGGGGTTTGCCTGATGCCCCCCTTTCTCTCTTCCCTGGCGACCCGCCTGGCCACGGGCTTCGGTCGCGCTCTGGCCTATGCGCGCGGTTCCCGGCGCCGCACCTGGCTGCTGGCCATCCTGGCCCTTCCGGTCGCCGTGGTGCTCTACACCCTGGCGCTGGTCCCGTTCACGCCCTCCATCAGCGACATCACCAAGGCCAAGACCGAGCGGCCCGCGCAGCTGATCTCTTCCGATGGCAAGGTGCTGTCCGAATACCGCTGGGCCAACCGCGAGTGGGTGGCGCTCAACCGCATTGCGCCGCACGTGGTCAATGCGCTCGTCGCCACCGAGGACCACCGCTTCTACGAGCACTGGGGCATGGACTGGCGGCGCACGGCCTCGTCGGTGGTGCACACGCTGCGCGGCGACCCGCAGGGCGGCTCCACCATCACCCAGCAACTGGCGCGCAACCTGTTCCCCGAGGAAATCGGGCGCTCGCGCACCCTGACGCGCAAGCTCAAGGAAGCGATCACCGCGATCAAGATCGAGATGGCCTACTCCAAGGACGAGATCCTGGAGACCTACCTCAACACCGTGCCGTTCCTGTACAACGCCTACGGCATCGAGATGGCGGCGCGCACCTACTTCGACAAGTCGGCCGACAAGCTCAACCTGCTCGAGAGCGCCACGCTGATCGGCATGCTCAAGGGCACGGCCTACTACAACCCGGTGATGAACCCCGAGCGCGCCCAGGCGCGGCGCAACACCGTGCTGGCGCAGATGGTCAAGCGCGACAAGCTCGACAAGGCCCAGTTCGACACCTTGCAAAAGCGCCCCCTGCGCGTGGATTTCGAGCGCCAGACCGAGGCCACGGGCCTGGCCCCGCATTTCGCCCAGCAGCTGCGCAAGACCCTGATCGCCTGGGCCGATGCCAATGGCTACAGCCTGCATGCCGACGGCCTGATGGTGCACACCACCATCGACTCGCGCCTGCAGGCCATGGCCAACCAGGCCGTGGCCAAGCAGGGCAGGCAGTTGCAGGGCATTGCCGACACGGCCTGGGCCCAGCGCAGCGCCTGGAACCCGCAGTCCGACCTGGTGCAGGACTTCGTGCGCGATACCGCCGAGTACCGCACGGCGGTGGAGCAGGGCGCCACGCCCGACGAGGCACTCAAGACCCTGGTCGCCGACACCGCCTTCATGCGCACCCTGCGCCAGAACAAGACCCGCGTGCAGGCCGGCTTCATGGCCATGGACCCGGTCACCGGCCACGTGCTGGCCTGGGTAGGCAGCCGTGATTTCGGCCAGGACCCGTTCGACCACGTGCAGCAGGCACGGCGCCAGCCGGGCTCCACCTTCAAGCCCTTCGTCTACGGCGCGGCCTTCGAGCAGGGCGCGCTGCCCGGCGACACGCTGATGGACGAGGCCGTGGAGATCCCGCTGGGCGGCGGCCAGGTCTGGCGCCCCACCGATGGCGGCCCGCCGAGCGACGAACCCATGACCCTGGCCGATGGCCTGGCCCTGTCCAAGAACACCATCACCGCCCAGCTCATGCACAAGGTCGGCCCGGCCCACGTGGCCGAGCTGGCGCGTGCCATGGGTGTGCGCGAGAGCAAGCTGGAGCTGGTGCCCTCACTTGCGCTGGGCACCAGCCCCGTCACGCTGCGCGAGATGGTCTCGGCCTACGGCACCATCGCCAATGCCGGGCGCTATGTGTCGCCCGTGCTCATCACGCGCATCGAGGACCGCCATGGCAAGGTGCTGCAGACCTTCACCCCGCCTGCGGCCGAGAAGGTGCTGCCCGTCGGCGTGGCGCAGACCCTGCGCGCCACCATGCGCGGCGTGATCGACAAGGGCACGGGCCGCGCCATCCGCTCGCGCTACGGCATCCAGGGCGACGTGGCGGGCAAGACCGGCACCACGCAGGACAACACCGATGGCTGGTTCATCCTCATGCATCCGCGCGTGGTGGCCGGCGCCTGGGTGGGCTTCAACGACGGCCGCGTGACCTTGCGCAGCGATTACTGGGGGCAGGGCGCCCACAGTGCGCTGCCCATGGTCGGTGACTTCGTGCAGCAGGCCTTCCGCTCGCAGGTGCTCGACGGCAAGGACCGCTTCATCGATGAGGAAGACACCAGCGCCGTTGGCAATGCCATGGCCGGCATGCGCAACTGGGTGATGGACCTGTTCGGGCGCGATGCCCCGGGCCAGCAACCCAACCAGCCAGGCCAGCCCGGCGGCTACCCGCCCCCGCTGCCCCCGGGCACCCTGCCACCCGTGATCCGCGAGCCGGACCTGCAGCCCCTGCCCGATGCATCGCCGCAGCGCGTACCCGCGCCGCCGGCCGAACAGATGGTGCTGCCACCGATGCCACCGGCCATGCCCCCGCAGGGGAGCATTCCACCCCCCGGCAGCACGCAGGTGCCGGGTGGCGAAACCCCTCCTTGAGGGGGGACCCGCCTCAGGCGGGTTTCACGCCCGGCCAGACGATGGCCTGCGCCACGATCACGCGCTCGCCGTTGAAGGTCGCCGCCGGCGAGCCATACAGCTCGTAGCCCAGCGCCAGGGCCTCGCTCACGCGGCGGCAGAACGCCGCGTCGTCGGGGCCGGTGAGCAGACGGTACGTTGGCAGGTTGTCGGGCGGGGTGCTGTTCATGGCGGACCTCTCAGGAGTCACTCGATATCGATGCAGTGCAGCCCGAAAGCGCCGGCCTTGCGGTCGGCGAAATAGCACTCCAGCGTTTCCTTCACCGTGCGGAAAGCGATCTCTTCCCACGGGATTTCGGCTTCGGTGAACAGGCGCGCCTCGATGGTCTCGTGGCCGGGGTCGAACACCTCGCTTAGCAAGGTGGCGCGGTAGAAGAAATGCACCTGGCCGACGCGGCGCACGTTGAGCAGGCTGAACAGCGGGCCCATCTCGATCTGCGCGCCGGCCTCCTCATCGGTCTCGCGCGCGGCGCCCTGCGCGGTGGTCTCGTCCAGTTCCATGAAGCCCGCGGGCAGCGTCCACTTGCCCCAGCGCGGCTCGATGTTGCGCTTGCACAGCAGCACCCGGCCATCGGGCAGCGCGGGCACGGTACCGACCACGTTGAGCGGGTTCTCGTAGTGCACCGTATTGCAGGCCGGGCACACGGCACGCAGCTTGGTGTCGCCGTCGTCGGGCAGGCGGTACACCACGGCGGTGCCACAGGCGCGGCAGTGTCGGATCGGGCTGCGGAAGGTGGTCGTCATGCGGTGGGATCGGTCGTGGAGCAGGCGGCCCCGGCGGCCATCCTCAGCTATGAAAATGAGAGTGTAGCGTCCCCGGCGGATGCGCGGGAATGGAGCGTCGGGGCACCGGCCACCCCGGGGCAGGCGGTGCCGCCCGGTAAGTCCTCGGTAAGACGACCCACGGGAGCATGGCGGCCTTCCAACTTCCACCAGGGAACCGTTCATGCATGCATCCCCCACCTTCGCCTCCCGCTTCCAGGCAGGTGCCGTTCCATCGGCAGGCCTTGCTGCCGCCATCGCCGCGGCCGCGCTGGTCTTCCCGATCCAGGCCCTGGCCCAGGGGACGCCGGGGGAGCCCGAAGGCTCCTCCTGGGGGCTGGGCCTGGGTGTGGCGAGCAAGCAGCAGGCCTACCGGGGCATGGACCGGGACACCAAGGCGCTGCCGCTGCTGCAGTTCGAGAACCAGTACCTCAAGATCATGGGGCCGGGGGCGGAGCTCAAGCTGCCCGGGCTGCGCATCAGCGATACGCAGCGCCTTTCCTTCGGGCTCATCGGCAAGTACGATGGCTCGGGCTACGAAGCCAAGGATTCGCCCTTCCTGGCTGGCATGGCCGAGCGCGAGGGCGGCTTCTGGCTCGGCGGCCAGGTGAAGTGGGAGAATGACCTGGCCAACCTGTCCGCACGCTGGACGGCCGATGCCTCGGGCCACAGCAAGGGCCAGCAGTTCAGCCTGGGGGCCGAGCGCTCCTTTCGCCTGGGCCAGCAGTTCATGCTGAGCCCGCGCCTGGTGGCCACCTGGCAGGACCGCAAGACCGTGGACTATTACCATGGCGTGCGTGCCGGCGAGGCCCGGGCGGGGCGCGCGGCCTACCAGGGAGAATCGGGCGTGAACACCGAACTGGCGCTGCGCGGCATGTACCTGTTCGATCGCCAGCACTCGCTGTTCGTGGACGTGGGCGTGACGCGCCTGCACGCGGGCATCAAGAACAGCCCGTTGGTCGACCGTTCCAGCGAGAGCAATGTCTTCCTGGGCTATATGTACCGATTTCGATGAACCGCATCCTTCTGGTGGAAGACCATGAGCGCCTGGCCGGGCTGATCAGCAAGGGCCTGGCGGCCAGCGGCGTGGCCGTGGACGTGGTGGGCCGCGGCGACGCGGCCTGGACGGCCCTGGCGCAGGTGCCCTACCAGGCGATGGTGCTCGACCGGGGCCTGCCCGATGGCGATGGCCTGGCCCTTTTGCAGCGCATGCGCAAGGCCGGCCTGGGCGTGCCCTGCCTGGTGCTCACCGCGCGCGATGCGCTGCGCGACCGGGTGGAGGGCCTGGAGGCCGGCGCCGACGACTACCTGCCCAAGCCCTTTGCCATGGACGAGATGGTGGCCCGCGTGCGCGCGCTGCTGCGCCGGCCGGCGGAGCACCGCACGCTGGACCCGCAGGCCGGTGACGTGGTGCTGCGCACCGCCGAGGGCACCATGGGCTGCGGCGAGGAGGCCGTGACCCTGGCCCCGGCCGAGATGCAGATGATGCTGCTGTTGGTGCGCCGCCATGGCGATACCGTGCGCCGCGGCGCGCTGGAGGCCGCGGGCTGGGGCGTGGGCGAGGCCGTGACGCCGAATGCGCTGGACGTGGCGCTGCACCGCATGCGGCGCAAGCTGCTGGCCATCGGCTCGGTGCAGCGCATCGTCAACGTACGGGGGCTCGGCTATGCGCTTCGCGAAGATGATCCGGCTCAATAGCCTGGGTACCAAGCTCATGCTCGCCTACCTGGCGGGCATGGTGCTGAGCATCGCCCTGCTCGTGGCGGTGGCCGCGGTGGTGCTGCAGGGCACTTTCCTGGCGCGCCTGGACCTGGCCGATGCGGCAGAGGAGATGGCGGGCAGGGTCCTGTTCGACGGCGCGGGCCGGCCCGTGGACCTGCAGGTCGATGACGAGGACCACGACGTGGGCAACCTGGCCTGGGTGTTTGACAGCCTGGGGCGCGAGACGGCCTACCGCGTTCTCGACAGCGCGGGCAAGGTGGCCTTGCTGTCGCCCGCCGGTGCACAGTTCTGGCCCCAGGGCGGTGACCTGGACCGGCTGGCGCCCGGCGCCTTCGACTTCGAGCGCGAAGGCGTGGTCATGCATGGCATGACGCAGCGCCTTGAACGCGGCGGGGCGACCTGGTACTTCCAGATGGCGGCCAGCAACCGGTTCATGACGCTGCTGCACCGCGTGGCCATACCGTTGGTGGCCGGTGGCATCCTGGCATTCAGCCTGGTGCTGCTGGCCGTCTTTGGGCTGGGTGCCTTCATCACGCTGCGCTACACCTTGAGGCCCCTGCGCGAGGTGTCGGAGTCGGCGGCGGCGATCTCGCCGCGCTCGCTGCACGCGCGCCTGGACACCGGGGCCGTGCCGGCAGAGGTCGGGCCGCTGGTGGAAAGCTTCAACCGCGTGCTCGAGCGCGTGGAGCAGGGCTACCGCGTGCAGCAGGAGTTCCTGGCCAATGCAGCGCACGAACTCAAGACCCCACTGGCGCTGATCCGCGCGCAGATCGAGCTGGAGCCGGGTGGCGGGGGCGGCAGCCGCGATGCGCTGCTGCGCGACGTGGCCTACATGTCGCGCCAGGTGCAGCAACTGCTGCTGCTGGCCGAGGCCAGCGAGACACACAACTACCAGTTCGGCATGGTCCGCGTGGAGGAGGTCGCGCACGAGGCCGTGGCCTACCTGCAGCGCCGGGCCGAGGCGGCCGGTGTGCATATGGCCGTGTCCAGCACCGGCGCCGACCTGCGCTGGACAGCCGACCATGGCGCACTGTTCACCTTGCTCAAGAACCTGCTGGAGAACGCCATCGAGCATGCGCCCGCAGGCAGCACGGTGGACGTGGGCATCGAGGCCCATGCCCTCACGGTGCGCGACCACGGCCCGGGGGTGCAGGCCGAACAGTTGCCGCTGCTGTTCGCACGCTTTTGGCGCGGCGCGCACCGGCGCGACCTGGGCGCGGGGCTGGGACTGGCCATCTGCCAGGAGATTGCGCTGGCGCATGGCGGCTGCCTCACGGCCGAGCCGGCCGGGCCCGGCCTGCGGCTGCGCCTGGCAGTGGGTCAGACCGGCCCATAGCGGCGCGGCCCGGCGAGGAAACACAGGCCCAGGCCCGCCGCAAGCGCGCTGCTGGCCACCTGGGCGCCGGCCACCGGGGTGCCCGCTACGCTGGTCAACAGGCCGAAGAGGAACAGGTGCAACCCCCAGAGCACGCTGGTGTCGGCGATGTAGCGGCTGAGCGCACGGCCCGGCGGCTCGTGGTGGCGCAGCAGGTAGCCCCTTTGCAGCCCGTAGTTGGCGGCCAGCCCGCCTGCAAAGCCCAGGCCGCTGGCCAGCCAGGGGTGGGCGCCGGCCTGCAGCAGGGCCGCCATGGCCAGGCCGTGCAGCGCGGCGGCGGCAAGTCCCCGGGCCAGCACCTGGGCCGGAATTCTCGAATGCAGGGGGGCCAGGATGGCGGATGGCATGGTGGGGTTCCTTTTGGGGTGTCAGGCGCGGTTGGTGCGGCGGTTCCATGGGCGGTGCAGTGGCCAGTCGGCGTGTGTGTCCAGGGTGCGCGCCGCCCAGAAATGGGCGCAGCCATAGCCGATCAGCGCGGAGAACAGCACGTCCGAGGGGTAGTGCTCCAGCGTGAGCACCCTGCAGGCCGCGGCGGCCATGGCGAGCGCCAGCACGGGCCAGCGCCAGGCGGGCTGGAGCCTGGTCGCGACGGCCGCGACGGCAAAGGCCGTGAACGCGTGGCTGGAGGGAAAGGAGTTGAAGGGGTGGCCCGCGAAGGGCAGGCCGAAGCCATTGAACCCGTGATCGATCAGCAACTGCGGGCGCGCCCGTGCCGCCAGGTGCTTGAGGAGCCAGGTGAGGACTCCACCGCTCAGCAGGGTGAACAGCAGCAGCACGCCGCTGCGAACCAAGCGCTCGCCCCCGGCCCGGGTGTGCAACGGCCCCTGGGCCAGGGACCGGTGACCGAGGAGGTACAGCCCCAGGGCCACGGCCGTCGCCAACTCGGCGCTGGCCAGCTGGCTCAAGGCATCGAAGGTCTGGTCCAGCGCGGGTGTGCTGTGGGCGTGGACCAGGCGCACCAGGGGCGCATCGATCCGGATGGCCAGCAGGAAGGCCATCGCCGCACCCGCGGACTGGGGACGGCGGATGTGCGCCATGGCAGGAAGGGGCGGAATGGGCATGCGGCGGCCGCACCCGGCGCAGCGATGCTCCGGGGCTCAGGGTGGGGGTGGGTGGAGGAAGGGGATCGGCAGCCAGCGGATGGGGCGGCCTGCGGCGTGTCCGGATCCACCCGGGCACGCAGGGCCGCCTGCCGCGTCAGCGCACCAGGCGCTCGCCGTCCGCGGGGTCTTCGGCGGGAAGGGCGCCCTGTGTCTCGGTCGGTGCAGCGGAGCGGTTGCGCCGCTTGAGATGGGCATCGCGCACCATCGCGTACTTGTCCAGCGCGGCCTGGTCGAGCATGCGGGTCATCTCCAGCAGATCGGCACGCTTGCTCGCCATCTTCAGGGCGGTCAGGCTGTTGCGCACGGCGACGTCGCTGGCCTGCAGGCTGCCCAGGCTGTCCACGGGCAGGGAGAGCACGTCCCGGACATTGGAGGGGCCGAAGATCGGCAGCACCACGTAGGGGCCCGATCCCACGCCCCAGGTGTCCAGCGTGAGGCCGAAGTCCTCGGAGCGCTGCGGCATGCCCCAGCCGGTGGCCACGTCCACCACGCCCAGCACCCCGACGGTGGTGTTGATGCCGAACCGCGCGATGGTGGACGCGCCCTCGCGCGCTCGCCCCTGGAACAGCAGGTTGGCCGACGACCATGGGGTCTGCAGGTTGGCGAAGAAGTTGGAAACCCCCGTCTGCACCACGGGCGGCACCACCTTCTGGTAGGCCTTGGCTGTGGGCTGGAAGACGGCCCGGTCCAGGCCGTCATTGAGGGAAAAGACCGTGCGGTTGACGGGCTCCAGCGGGTCTTGGCTGTGCGCCGTGGTGGCGCATCCCGTCGAGAGGGCCGCAGTGATCAGCGCGAGCATGGCGAGCCCGGTGCGGCTCGACAGCAAGGGGCGGGACAACAGGTGTGGCATCGCGTGCTCCAGGAGGCTTGGATCGAAGTTCCGTGGCGGGTCCATTGGCCGCCACGGGACGCGATCCTAATTTCGCCTCTCTTACTGGACACTTAGCGGTGCGCAGGGGCATGAAAAAAGGGCAAGGCCCGCCGCAATGGCATGCCTTGCCCCGTCTCTTGGCGCCCCGTTTGCGGGAGCGCAGGGTTCATACGGATTTGCCTTCAACCGTATAACTTCGTTGGTTCGCCTTGCCGTGCTACAGCACTGTCTGCGGC